>NZ_JBFAWW010000025.1:0-111214 GCF_040680495.1 Streptomyces sp. NPDC052036
CCAACTTGAGCCTAGACACCTCAAGGATCACAGGAGGCGGCGTGTTTCCTGTATCGGGGCAGTTCAGGGCGCCCACACATACGGCAGGAGAGCCCCTTTTCTGCCATCGCGTCGCGCACGGTTCGCACCTACCAACCAGTCGGTAACCTACGGCGCATGACGACTCGTCTCCCGGAGCGCGCCGCACGGCGCTGCCACAACCTGATCAATCCCTTTCACTCGCTGCACTACTTCTCACCGGATCTGAAACGCGAAATGGCCGCCCTGGGCGTCGACCACCAGCGGGCCGCCTACTTCGCGGTGCGGTCCGCCGCGATGGGAGCGGTGGGCGCGGGCGTGGTGACGGCCACGTTCTACAACTTCAGCCCCGAGCTGGTGGCACGGCACGTGCCCGCCGTGTGGGAGACGGCGTCCCCGGCGGCGGTGCTGGCGGCACGCGCGCGTGCCGTCGACGCGACCGTGCGGCGGCTGCTCGGCGAGGAGGTGGCCGCCGCGAAGGAGACGGCCGAGGCGGCGGAGCTGGCGCTGCGCGCCACCGAGGCGTGCGTCCCGCACGCGCGCCCCCTGTACGCGGCGCACGCCGACCTGCCGGTGCCGCAGGAGCCGCATCTGGCGTTCTGGCACGCGGCCACGCTGCTGCGCGAACACCGGGGCGACGGCCATCTCGCGGTGCTGCTGCGCGCGGAGCTCGACCCGATGGAGGCGCTCGTGACGCACGGCGCGACGGGCAAGGGCATGTCCTCGAAGTGGGTGCTCGCCACCCGTGGCTGGAGCAGGGCGGACTGGGACGCGGCGTGCGGGCGGCTGCATGAGCGGGGACTGCTCGACGCGGACGGCGAGTTGACCGAGGCGGGCAGCGCGCTGCGCAGGGAGATCGAGGCGGAGACCGACCGCCTCGACCGGGCCCCTTACGAACACCTCGGTGCCGAGGGCGTCGCGCGCCTGACGGAGCTGGCGGGCGCCCTGATCAGCAGGGCCCGGGAGGCCGGTGCCTTCCCCGAGGGCCTGATCGGCAAGGGATGAGGCGTCCGGACCTCGCCCCGGCGGACACGCCGAGGGGCGGCCGAAGAGGGCAGTCGGGTTGCGTCCGCGTGTCGCGGTGCCGGGCCGCAGGGGGAGGGTCGTCGCCGCGGCGGTGACCGAGCCGTTCCGGGCTCTGGCCAGGCCCTTCCGCAGGGCTGCGGCCTCGGCACGGCGGAACGCACACCCGGACCGAGGGGCCCGTCCCCGGAAGCGGCGGGGCCCGGACAGCGCCCCCGGTCCGCCGGAACCCTGCCCTGACCCCTTGTTGTCGGTGCGACCTGCCACAATTGCCGCGCAACCTCAGTGAAGAAGGCGGTACGGGATCGTGACGACACCCGGAAGGTCCCTCGAAGTAGGGTCCATCGAAGGCAGGATCGCCGAGGAGCTCGGCGTACGGGAGCGGCAGGTGAAGGCCGCGGTCGAGCTGCTCGACGGCGGCTCGACAGTGCCCTTCATCGCCCGCTACCGCAAGGAAGCGACCGAGATGCTCGACGACGCGCAGCTGCGCACGATCGAGGAGCGGCTGCGCTATCTGCGGGAGCTGGAGGAGCGGCGCGCCGCGATCCTGGAGTCGGTGCGCGAGCAGGGCAAGCTCACCGAGGAGCTGGAGGCCCAGATCCGGGGCGCGGAGACCAAGGCGCGCCTGGAGGACATCTATCTGCCGTACAAGCCGAAGCGGCGCACCAAGGCGCAGATCGCCCGTGAGGCCGGTCTGGAGCCGCTGGCCGAGGGTCTGCTCGGCGACCCGTCGGTGGATCCGCTCGCGGCGGCCGCCGCCTTCGTCGACGCCGACAAGGGCGTGTCCGACGCGCAGGCCGCGCTCGACGGCGCACGGGCGATCCTCACCGAGCGGTTCTCGGAGGACGCGGATCTGATCGGCGAGCTGCGCGAGCGCATGTGGGTGCGCGGACGCCTCGCCGCCAAGGTGCGCGACGGCAAGGAGGAGGCGGGCGCCAAGTTCGCCGACTACTTCGACTTCGCCGAGCCCTTCACCGAGCTGCCCTCCCACCGCGTTCTCGCGATGCTGCGCGGCGAGAAGGAAGAGGTCCTCGACCTGGTCCTGGAGCCGGAGGAGCCGAGGGACGGTCCGTCGTCGTACGAGGGGACCGTGGCGAGCCGCTTCGGGATCGCCGACCAGGGCCGACCGGCCGACAAGTGGCTGGCGGACACGGTCCGTTGGGCCTGGCGCACCCGCCTCCTGGTTCACCTCGGGATCGATCTGCGGCTGCGGCTGCGCACGGCGGCCGAGGACGAGGCGGTGACGGTCTTCGCGGCGAACCTGCGCGACCTGCTGCTCGCCGCCCCGGCCGGTACGCGCGCGACGCTCGGCCTGGACCCCGGCTTCCGTACGGGCGTGAAGGTGGCCGTGGTGGACGCGACCGGCAAGGTCGTGGCGACGGACGTCATCTACCCGCATGTGCCGGCCAACAAGTGGGACGAGGCCATCGCCAAGCTGGCGCGCCTCGCCAAGGAGCACGCGGTCGACCTGGTGGCGATCGGCAACGGCACGGCGTCACGCGAGACGGACAAGCTGGCCGGTGAGCTGATCACCAAGCACCCGGAGCTGAAGCTCACCAAGGTGATGGTCTCCGAGGCCGGTGCCTCGGTGTACTCCGCCTCGGCGTTCGCCTCGCAGGAGCTGCCGGACATGGACGTGTCGTTGCGCGGCGCGGTCTCCATCGCCCGTCGGCTGCAGGACCCGCTCGCCGAGCTGGTGAAGATCGACCCGAAGTCGATCGGCGTCGGCCAGTATCAGCACGACCTGTCCGAAGTGAAGCTGTCGCGCTCGCTGGACGCGGTGGTCGAGGACTGTGTGAACGGCGTGGGCGTGGACGTCAACACGGCGTCGGCCCCGCTGCTCGCCCGGGTCTCCGGCATCTCCTCCGGGCTCGCCGAGAACATCGTGGCCCACCGGGACTCCAACGGCCCGTTCACCTCGCGCTCGCAGCTGAAGAACGTGGCACGGCTCGGCCCCAAGGCGTACGAGCAGTGCGCGGGCTTCCTGCGGATCCGGGGCGGTGACGACCCGCTGGACGCCTCCAGCGTGCACCCGGAGGCGTACCCGGTGGTCCGCCGCATGGTGAAGACCACGGGCCAGGAGATGGCCTCGCTGGTCGGCAACACGGCGGTGCTGCGCTCGCTGAAGGCGTCCGAGTTCGTGGACGAGACGTTCGGTCTGCCGACCGTGACCGACATCCTGAAGGAGCTGGAGAAGCCGGGGCGCGACCCGCGGCCCGCCTTCAAGACGGCCACCTTCAAGGAGGGCGTGGAGAAGATCTCCGACCTGTCCTCGGGGATGGTCCTGGAAGGCGTGGTCACGAATGTCGCCGCCTTCGGTGCCTTCGTGGACATCGGCGTCCACCAGGACGGGCTGGTGCATGTCTCCGCGATGTCCAAGACGTTCGTCAAGGACCCGCGGGACGTGGTGAAGCCGGGCGACATCGTCAAGGTGAAGGTGCTGGACGTCGACATCCCGCGCAAGCGGATCTCGCTGACCCTGCGGCTGGACGACGAGGCCGCTCCCGCGGCTGAGCAGGGCGGCGGCCGCCAGCAGCGCGGCGGGCGTCCCCCGCAGCAGCGGCAGGGCCGCCAGGGCGGCGGCTCGCGGCAGGGCGGCGGATCATCCCGCCAGGCGCCCGCGCCGGCCAACAGCGCGATGGCCGACGCACTGCGCCGCGCCGGCCTGCTCGACCCGAAGAACGGCCGCCGCTGAGCCGTCCGGGTGCTGCCCCCCGTGGTGCCACGGGGGGCAGCACCCGTTCGTCCGGGGCGCTCGGCGCCCGCGTGGTCCGCGCCGAGGGGACCTAGCGCTCCGTCACCTTGCCGTCGGCCACTTCCAGCCGGCGGGTCACCCGGACCGCATCCAGCATCCGGCGGTCGTGGGTGACCAGGAGCAGCGTGCCCTCGTAGGAGTCCAGGGCCGCTTCCAGCTGTTCGATGGCCGGCAGGTCGAGGTGGTTGGTGGGCTCGTCCAGCACCAGGAGGTTGACGCCCCGGCCCTGGAGCAGGGCGAGGGCGGCCCGGGTGCGCTCCCCCGGGGAGAGGGTCACCGCCGGGCGCAGGACGTGGTCCGCCTTCAGCCCGAACTTGGCGAGCAGGGTGCGGACCTCGGCCGGTTCCGTGTCCGGGACCGCCGCGCGGAACGCGTCCAGCAGGGCCTCCGAGCCGTGGAAGAGGGCGCGGGCCTGGTCCACCTCGCCGACCAGGACGCCGGAGCCGAGGGTCGCCCGGCCGGCGTCCAGGGGGGTACGGCCCAGCAGCGCGCCGAGCAGCGTGGACTTGCCCGCGCCGTTCGCACCCGTGACCGCCACCCGGTCCGCCCAGTCGATCTGGAGCGACACCGGCCCGAAGGTGAAGTCCCCGCGCCGCACCTCGGCGTCCCGGAGCGTCGCGACCACCGCGCCCGAACGCGGGGCCGACGCGATCTCCATGCGCAGTTCCCACTCCTTGCGGGGTTCCTCGACCGCCTCCAGGCGCTCGATCATGCGCTGGGTCTGCCGGGCCTTCGCGGCCTGCTTCTCGCTGGCCTCGCTACGGAACTTGCGGCCGATCTTGTCGTTGTCGTTGCCCGCCTTGCGGCGCGCGTTCTTCACGCCCTTGTCCATCCAGGCGCGCTGCGTCTGGGCCCGCTCCTGGAGACCCGCCTTCTTGTCGGCGTACTCCTCGTACTCCTCACGCGCGTGCCGACGGTCCCGCTCGCGTTCCTCCAGATAGGCCTGGTATCCGCCGCCGTAGAGATTGGTCTGCCCCTGCGCCAGGTCGAGTTCGAGGACCTTGGTGACCGTGCGGGTGAGGAACTCGCGGTCGTGGCTGACGACCACGGTGCCGGCCCGCAGTCCGCCGACGAAGCGCTCCAGGCGCTCCAGGCCGTCCAGGTCCAGGTCGTTCGTCGGCTCGTCGAGCAGGAACACGTCGTAGCGCGACAGCAGCAGCGAGGCGAGGCCGGCGCGAGCCGCCTGGCCGCCGGACAGGGACGTCATCGGCTGGTCCAGGCCGACGCCCAGTCCGAGGGAGTCGGCGACCTCCTCGGCGCGCTCGTCGAGGTCCGCGCCGCCGAGGCCGAGCCAGCGCTCCAGGCTCACGGCGTACGCGTCGTCGGCACCGGGCGCACCGTCGACGAGCCCCTGGGTGGCCTCGTCCATCCGTTGCTGGGCCTCGGCCACGCCCGTGCGGCGCGCCAGGAACTCCCGTACGGTCTCCCCCGGTCTGCGCTCCGGTTCCTGCGGCAGGTGACCGACGGTCGCGGTCGGCGGCGACAGGCGCAGCTCGCCCCGCTCGGGGCTGAGCAGTCCGGCGAGCAGGCGCAGCAGAGTGGATTTGCCGGCGCCGTTGGCGCCGACGAGGCCGATCACATCGCCGGGTGCGACGACGAGGTCGAGCCCGGAGAACAACGAGCGGTCGCCGTGGCCGGCGGCGAGGTCCTTGGCGACGAGGGTGGCAGTCATCAGACCGCCGATCCTAACGACCGCGCAACCGCCGGCCCAACAGGAACGGCCCCGGGGCCCGGCGAGGTCTCAGACAGGAGTCCCGGACGGAGGTCCGCCGCGCGCCTCACCGCCCCACCGCCGTGACCAGCACGCTTCCCGGCGTCCGGGCCATCACGTAGGGCGTCCCCCGGGTCGTCGCGGGATCCAGGGCGATGCGATGGCGGCCCGGGTCCAGGACGCCGTCGAAGACCTCGTGGGTGTGGACGCGGCGCAGGCGGTCCAGCCGGTACGCGGTGACCCGCACCCGGCAGGTGGAGGCGACCTCGATGTCCGCCGCACGGTCGACGACGGCCAGCCGCAGCAGCCGGCGCCGCTCCGGCGGGCTGCGGTCCAGGGCCTGCTCGACACGGGCGACGAGGAGAGGGACGACCGGGGTGAGTCCGTCGACATAGGCCACCTCGGCCCCGGCGCGCTCGAACGCGTCACGTACGGCCGCGCGCTCCCGCTCGCCGACCGCCGGGCCGAAGACGACCGCGCCGTAGGTGCGCAGTTCGTCGGCGGGTACGCCGACGGCGTCCCGCGTGATCTCCGCGCCGACGCCGATGGTGCGCAGCGCGGCGGCGAGCCGGGCCAGTACGGCGACCCGGGCGCCGATCAGCAGGACCCGGCGCCGCCCCCGGGGAGCCGCCGTCGAGCAGCGCGCCCAGGGCCCCGCGGTACTCGTCCCCGCGGAAACGGAACGGCCCTATCCCGTGGTAGCCGTTCAGCTCCAGGTCGGCCCTTTCGTCGCTCTGCCATACGAAGTCGCGCCAGACGAAGTCGTCGCCGTGCCGCTCGATGACCGCGGTGACGGCTCCGCAGGCCAGGTCCTCGCACTCGGGGCAGCCGTAGATGATGCGGCGGCCGCCCGCCAGTGGGGCGTCGGTCTCCAGCAGCAGGCCCCGCACCTGCGCGGTGAAGATCGCGGGGGGTATGTCGGAAGCGAGCGGAGAGACGGCGTCCAGGTCGGAGAGCCGGAACAGCAGCGGGCGCCCGTCGATGACGAAGTCGACGACGTCGCGGTGCGTCTGGTGGTCACCGCCCGGCAGAACGCCACCGGCGCGTATGGCCGGTGCCAGGCCGAAGGTCGCGTACTCGGCAGACATACGGTGAGTGCTCCCACACGGACGGTGATACGAGCCGTCTGTCGGCCGACTTCCGGCGAAGTCGGCCGACAGACCGCATCGACGGCATGCGCATCGCATGCGCAGCCGCCTCACCGCATGACGGACCCTCTTACCGCGAAGAGGACCGTGTTACCGCGATGCCGGCGGCCCTGCCGTCATCACGGCCGCCGTCTGCGCGGGCGGCAGGGCCGTGTCCTCATCGGCCGTCCCCCGGCACACGGCGGACGGTGTGCGGGGCACGTACCCCGCGCGCTGTGGTCGCCGAGGCCGCGGTGGCCGGGGAGCCGGCCAGGGCGTGCGCGAACGCGGCCGTTCCTCCCACGAGCGGCACATGGGCGGCCGTACGGGAGAGGTCGACGGTCAGGGTGGGAGTGCTCGACGGAGGGTCGATGAGGTCCTTGTCGGTCCCGGCGACGATCAGCGCGAGCCGGTGGCCCTTGGGGACGACATGGTCGGTCGCGGCCAGATCGAGGGTGATCGGGTAGGCCCTGCCCGGGGTGAGCGCAACGCCCTTCCGGTCCGAGGCGTAGTGGCCGAGATCGGCCCAGCCCCGGCTGAACACCGTGGCGGTGACGTCGGTCTTCGTGGCCTGGGTGACCTTGAAGCAGGCGCTGTCGCCGGCCGTGCTCGCGCCCCAGCAGGTGCGGTCGGTGAGGGTGGTGATGCCCTCGCCGGCGTCGGCGTAGTCGCGGATGGTGTCGGGGCCGAGGTCGACCAGTACGGCGGAGAGGTGGGCCGTGGAGGTGGTCGGGGTGACGGTGACGGTCACCGTGGAGGAACCGGACACCCGCAGGTCCCGCGACAGGGGCGGGGTGATGAATCCGGCCTTGCTCCCGGTGGACTCGTCGAGGTGCGCGGCCCAGTCGGTCTCGCTCAGCCCCGGGTCGTCGGTGAAGGTCTCGGTGCCCGTGCCGGTGCGCAGGCCGAGGGTGCCGACGCCGGCCTGGGTACCGCGGGCCGGGCGCAGAGTGGTCGTCGCCGTGCCCTGGGGCGGCCACACGGTGGAGGTGACCCACTGGTCGGGGTGGCGCTCGACGTCGGCCATGGGCTCACGGTCGATGCCGTTGTCGTAGCCGAGGAGTTCGTGGTCGAACCAGCGGTGCAGCGTGTCCACCCACGAGGCGCGCCGGTAGTCGAAGGGGTCGACATGGCCGGTCTGCGAGAGCCAGATCTTGCGGTGCACGCCGTTCTTCACGAGGGCGTTCCACCACTGGCCGAAGTGCTTGGTGCGGACGTTGAGGTCCTGCATGCCCTGGACGAGGAAGACGCTGGCGCGGACCTTGCTCGCGTCCTTCACATAGTCACGCTCGGTCCACAGCGGCGTCCAGTCGCCCGTGCGCGGCGCGCCGTCGACGAGCTTGCGCTGCACGGCGGCGCACTTGGCGCGGGCGTCGGGGCTGTCGACGTAGTCGGAGAGCCAGTCGGGGCCCGAGTCGTACAGGGGTGCGCCCTTGGCGAAGTAGTAGTCGTACCAGGAGGAGATGGCGCTGATCGGCACGATGGTCTTCAGGTTCTTGACGCCGGTGGCGGCGACGCCGTTGGCGATCGTGCCGTCCCAGCTCTTGCCGATCATGCCGGTACGTCCATTGGTCCAGCCGGCCTTGGCGCGTACGCCCCCGGTGCGGGTGGTGTAGCCCTTGGCCCGGCCGTTCAGCCAGTCGATCACGGCCTTGGCCGACTGGATGTCGGAGCGTCCGCCGACGTCCACACATCCGTCGGAGCGATTCGTTCCGGCCAGGTCGACGCCGACGACGGCATAGCCGCGGGGAACGAAGTAGTTGTCGTAGAAAAGCGGCATTTGGACCACGTTGCCGCTCGCGTCGTAGGTTTTCAGCTGGTTCTCGTTGCCCCGCCCGCAGCAGGAGTAGTACGGGCTGGCATCCATGATCACGGGTATCCGGCGGCCCTGCGCGGCGGGTTCGCGCGGGCGCACGATGTCGACGGCGACCCGGTCGCTCTTCCCGTCGCCGTCGCCGTCGAGGCCGGTGTCCACCCAGACGGATTCGCGGATGGCGTTCTCGTAGGAGTAGACGGGCCGGCTCTCCCGTGGCGCGCCGTGCGCGGCCACCGGGGTGAGAAAGGCGGCCAGCAGGGCGGCGACGGCCGCTGTCGCGAGCGGTCTCCAGATCGTGAAGCGCATGCGTTTTGGCATGCGCGGGACGGTACAGCCGTCAACTCCCGTACAGAAGAGGGCAACTGACGACAGTACGGGGCACCCGGAACGGGATGGCCGGGAAAGTGCGGTGGGTCGGCGTCGCTCATGACGGCCGGATGGCGATCGTGTGACGGGAGGTGCCATGGACACGCTCGGGCGCACAGGGACTGAATAGGCTCCGAACAGATCTCGTGCCCCTACGACTTGGAGCTCTCGTGCACCGCAGACTCATCGCATCGGGCGCACTCGCGGCGGCCTCCCTGTTGCTGGCGATCCCGGCATCGGCGGCCGGCTTCCAGCCCGGCGCTCCGGGGATCGGCGACCCCTACTACCCGTACTACGGCAACGGCGGATACGACGTCTCCCACTACGACCTGCGGCTGAAGTACCAGCCGCAGTCGGACGAACTGGAGGGCACGGCGACGATCCTCGCGCGGACGACGCAGGACCTGTCCCGGTTCGACCTGGACTTTCTGCTCGACGTCAGCGAGGTGCGGGTGAACGGCGCGAAGGCGGCGTTCACCACCTCCGGCCAGCACGAGCTGGTGATCACCCCGGCCACCCCGCTGCCGAAGGGCACGCCCGTCACCGTCGTGGTGCGCTACAGCGGAGTGCCGTCCTCGAAGAGCGCGTACGGCTTCACCACCTGGCACCGCACCCCGGACGGCGCGGTGGCGGCGGACGAGCCCGAGTCGGCGTGGTGGTGGTTCCCGAGCAACGACCACCCGCTCGACAAGGCGACGTACGACGTGTCGGTGGCCGTGCCGGACGGCACCCAGGCGATCTCCAACGGCACGCTGCAGTCGACGAGTTCGAAGCTCGGCTGGACCCGCTACACCTGGCGGTCCGCCAAGCCGCAGGCGACCTATCTGACCACGCTCGCGATCGGGAAGTTCGACATCACCACCGGGACGACGTCGGCCGGGGTCCCGGTGATCAACGCGTACAGCAAGGACCTTGGCGACAACGACGGGGCGGCGCGGGCGAGCGTGGAGCGGACCGGGGAGCTCGTCGACTGGCTGACCGGCTACCTCGGGCCGTACCCGTTCGACTCCGTCGGCGGATACGTGCCGAACACCACCACGGGGTACGCGCTGGAGACGCAGACCCGGGTCTACTACAGCCCCAAGCAGTTCGCGAGCGGTTCGAACACGTCGGTCGTCGTGCACGAGCTGGCGCACCAGTGGTACGGCGACGACGTGTCACTGAAGGGCTGGAAGGACATCTGGATCAACGAGGGCTTCGCGCGGTACGCCCAGTGGCTGTGGTCGGAGCACGAGGGCGAGGGCACGGCACAGGAGCTGGCGGACTACGTGTACGCCTCGCACCCGGCCGACGACACGTTCTGGACGGTCAAGCCCGGTGACCCGGGCCCCGACAACCAGTTCGACACGGCGGTCTACGACCGGGGGGCGCTCGCCGTCCAGGCGCTGCGCAACGCGGTCGGGGACGACGCGTTCTTCGCCATCCTGAAGGGCTGGCCGAAGGAGCACGCGTACGGCAACGCGTCGGTCGCCGACTTCCAGGCCTACGCGGAGAAGGTGTCCGGCAAGCCGCTGGCCGCGCTCTTCGACACCTGGCTGTTCCAGCCGTCCAAGCCGGCCGCGAGCGCGGCACGCGCCGTGGCGCTCACCCGGGCGGCCAGCGCTCCCGTCCGGCCCAGGTCGTGGAAGCAGATCGAGGCGACGAACGACGTCCACTCGGGCTGACCAGGCGGCGTTCCGCCGAAGTCGGGGCCGGACCGCCCACGGTCCGGCCCACCCGGACCGCCCCCCGGCTCCACGCCACCCGGCGAAGCCGAACCCCGGGCTGCGACGGGGCGCCGTCAGCCGTCGTGGTCATGGGACGGCACGGTGGCTTCACCCCGGACATATGTGATCTCCGACATGACGCCACCGTATGGGCCCCCACTGACAGTGGGGGGTGTGCCGCTACTTCGTCAGGTCCGTCAGTTCCTGGTCCGCGGTCGTCTCGATCCTGCGGCGCAGCGCGAACCAGCCGCCGACGAGCAGCGCTGCCACCACCGGGATGAGGAGCAGCGTCTTGCGGCCGACCTCGGGGTCGTTCCACATCAGGCCGAGCACGACCACCAGGAAGACCACGGTGACGATCTCCGTCACGGGGCTGCCGGGCAGCTGGAAGGACGGCCGGGTGACCAGCCCCGCCTTGGCACGGCGGACGAAGATCAGGTGGCAGATCATGATGATGACCC
The DNA here is from genome assembly GCF_040680495.1 of Streptomyces sp. NPDC052036. NCBI lineage: Bacteria > Bacillati > Actinomycetota > Actinomycetes > Kitasatosporales > Streptomycetaceae > Streptomyces > Streptomyces sp. NPDC052036. The sequence continues at coordinate 10,984 of NZ_JBFAWW010000025.1, forward strand.
AGGTGCTGATGATGCCGAGGGACGCCACGTTCAGCACGATCTCGAACGCCTGGCTCGGCATGAGGTAGTTCAGGCCGACGCCGAGCACACAGACCGCGCAGGTCAGCAGGATGCCGCCGTACGGGACCTGGCTGCGGTTCATCCGTGCCGTGAACTTGGGCGCGGAACCCGCCATGGCCATCGAGCGCAGGATGCGGCCGGTGGAGTAGAGGCCGGAGTTCAGCGAGGACATCGCGGCGGTCAGCACGACGAGGTTCATCACGTCGCCGGCGCCCTGGACACCGATCTTCGACAGCACGGTGACGAAGGGGCTCTCGTCCCCGGAGTACACGGAACCCGGCAGCAGCAGCGCGAGCAGGACCACCGAGCCGACGTAGAAGAGACCCACACGCCACATGATCGAGTTCACCGCGCGCGGGACGACCTTCTCCGGCTCGGCGGTCTCGCCCGCGGCGACTCCGACCAGTTCGAGCGCCGCGTAGGCGAAGATCACGCCCTGCATCACGAGGACGACGGGCATGAGGCCGTGCGGGAAGACGCCGCCGTGGTCGCTGATCACGCTCAGGCCCGGCGTCTGGCCGCCGACCTTGTGCTGCGTGGCCAGCAGGAAGATACCGACGAACATGAAGCTCACCAGCGTGGCGACCTTGATGATCGCGAACCAGAACTCCATCTCGCCGAAGATCTTCACCGAGATCAGGTTCACGGCCAGGACGACCGCGAGGGCGATCAGGGCGAGCACCCACTGCGGGATCGAGGTGAAGAAGCTCCAGTAGTGGGTGTACAGCGCGATCGCGGTGATGTCGGCGATACCGGTCGTCGACCAGTTGAGGAAGTACATCCAGCCGGCGACATAGGCGCCCTTCTCACCGAGGAACTCGCGCGCGTACGACACGAAGGACCCCGAGGACGGCCGGTACAGCACCAGCTCACCGAGGGCGCGGACGACGAAGAAGGCGAAGACACCGCAGACCAGGTAGGCCACCGCGAGGGCGGGTCCCGCGTTGTGCAGCCGGCCACCGGCGCCCAGGAAGAGACCAGTGCCGATCGCTCCGCCGATCGCGATCATGTTGACGTGGCGGGCCTTGAGGTCCTTGCTGTAGCCGGCATCGCCCGCGTCCGCGGGCGTCCGCGCCGCATCCTGGTGGGATGCAACCGCGGCCGTGTTCACGGCGTCCTTGCTCAAGTGGATCTACTCTCTGGTGCGCCCACGCGGGGATGATGCGCGGGTGTCCGGATGGGGCTCGGCCCGGGGAACCGCTGGCGCGGTACAGACCAAGGCGCCACTTTCCCTCGTAGATCACCCTGTATGCGATGGCGCACGTCACATAGCGGCACTTCTCACATGATCGCCACATTCCCGTTGCCTGTTCGCCACAAGGCTGTGCTGGGTCCGCTCCGGTGTCACAGTGGTGGTGGGACAGCGATACTGCTGCACATGACGACCGAGACCGAGGAGCCGACGCTCACCGTCGACGAGCTGGCAGCGCGCGCGGGCGTCACGGTCCGCACCGTCCGCTTCTACAGCGCGAAGGGTCTGCTTCCGCCGCCCGTGATCGGCCCCCGGAGGGTGGGCCGCTACGGGCAGGCGCACCTGGCGCGGCTCGCTCTCATCGAGGAGCTGCAGCGCCGGGGCATGACGCTGGCCGCGATCGAGCGCCATCTGCGGCAGCTGCCGGCGGACGTGAGCGCGCGAGACCTCGCCATCCATCGCGCGGTCGTGGCGTCCTGGGCGCCGGACACCGTCGAGACGATGACACGTGAGGAGCTTCAGCGGCGGGCGGGGCGACCGCTCGGCGAGGAGGACCTGGAGCGGCTGGCGGCGATGAGCGTGGCCGTGCCGTACGAAGACGGAGGCGCAGGCGCAGGCGCAGGCGCAGACGGAGACGGCGACGCGTACCGCGTGGATCCGGGGCTGCTGCGGCTCGGCGTCGAGCTGCTCGATGTGCCCCTCGGTCTGGACACGGTCCTCGCCGCCCGGGGTGTGCTGATCGAGCACTCGCGGGCGGCGGCGCGCGAGCTGTCGCGGCTGTTGCGTGAGGCGGTCGCCGAGCGCGACTCCACGGAGGTGAAGTCGCTCTCGGCCCATATGCAGCCGCTGGTGGTGCAGGCCCTGCTCACCACGTTCCAGCGGTCCCTGAGGGAGGAGCTGCGCGAGTGGCTCACGGACGGGGAGCCGGCGCGGGAGTCCTGAACGGCGGGGTGGGGGCCCGGTGCGGGAACCGGGCCCCCGAGGTCACCGCGGGCTCAGCGCGCGTCGGTGAACCGCTCGCCCTTCTCCGCCTTCTCCACCAGCAGCGTGGGCGGCGTGAACCGCTCGCCGTACCGCTCGGCGAGCTCCCGGGCGCGCGCCACGAACCCGGGCAGGCCGCCCTCGTAGCCGTTGATGTACTGAAGGACACCGCCCGTCCAGCCGGGGAAGCCGATCCCGAAGATCGAGCCGATGTTGGCGTCGGCGACGGAGGTCAGTACGCCCTCCTCCAGGAGCCGGACCGTGTCCAGCGCCTCGGAGAACAGCATGCGCTCCTGCATGTCCTCGAACGGGATCGAGTAGCCCGGCTTGGTGAAGTGCTCCCGCAGGCCCGGCCACAGCAGGCCGCGCTTGCCGTCCTCGCCGTACTCGTAGAAGCCGGCGCCGCCGCTGCGCCCGGGGCGCCCGAACTCGTCGACCATACGGTCGATGACGGCCTCGGCCGGGTGCGGGGTCCAGGTGCCGCCCGCCTCCTCGACGGCCCGCTTCGACTCGTTCCGGATCTTGCGCGGCAGGGTGAGCGTCAGCTCGTCCATCAGGGACAGCACCTTGGCCGGGTAGCCCGCCTGCGCGGCGGCCTGCTCGACGGAGGCGGGCTCGATGCCCTCGCCGACCATCGCGACGCCTTCGTTGATGAAGTGGCCGATGACCCGGGAGGTGAAGAAACCGCGCGAGTCGTTGACGACGATCGGCGTCTTGTTGATCTGCCGGACCAGGTCGAAGGCGCGCGCCAGCGCCTCGTCACCGGTCCGCTCGCCCTTGATGATCTCGACGAGCGGCATCTTGTCGACGGGGGAGAAGAAGTGCAGGCCGATGAAGTCGGACTGCCGCTGCACGCCCTCGGCGAGTGCGGTGATCGGCAGGGTGGAGGTGTTGGAGCACAGCAGCGCGTCGGGCTCGACGACGTTCTCGATCTCCTGGAACACCTTGTGCTTGAGCGCCGTGTCCTCGAACACGGCCTCGATGACGGCGTCACAGCCCGCGAGGTCGGCGGCCTCGGCGGAGGGCGTGATGCGCGCGAGCAGGGCGTCCGCCTTCTCCTGCGTCGTACGTCCCTTGGCGACCGCCTTGGCGCAGAGCTTCTCGGAGTAGGCCTTGCCCTTGGCGGCCGCTTCCGGGGAGACGTCCTTGAGGACGACCTCGATGCCCGCGCGGGCGCACGAGTAGGCGATGCCCGCGCCCATCATCCCGGCGCCGAGGACGGCCACCTTGCGGACCTGGCGGGGCTCGATCCCCTTCGGGCGGTTGGCGCCGGAGTTGACGGCCTGGAGGTCGAAGAAGAACGCCTGGATCATGTTCTTCGCGGTCTGCCCGGTGACCAGCTCGGTGAAGTAGCGTGCCTCGATCGTCAGGGCGGTCTCGAAGTCGACCTGGGAGCCCTCGACGGCCGCCGCGAGGATGTTGCGCGGCGCCGGGTAGGGGGCGCCGTTCAGCTGCTTGCGCAGACTGGCCGGGAAGGCGGGCAGGTTCGCGGCGAACTTCGGGTTGGACGGCGTACCGCCCGGGATCTTGTAGCCCGGCCTGTCCCAGGGCTGCTGCGACTCGGGGTGGGCGTCGATGAAGGCGCGGGCCTTGTCCAGCATCTCCTCGGGGGTGGCGGCCACCTCGTGGACGAGACCGTTCTCCAGGGCGCGCCGGGGCGCGTACTGGGTGCCCTGGAGCAGCACCCTGAGCAGCGCGTCGGCGATGCCCATCAGGCGTACGGTGCGCGTGACGCCGCCGCCCGCCGGCAGCAGACCGAGGGTGACCTCCGGCAGGCCGATCTTGGAGCCGGGGGCGTCGAGGGCGATGCGGTGGTGCGAGGCAAGCGCGATCTCGTAGCCGCCGCCGAGGGCCGCGCCGTTGATGGCGGCGACGACCGGCTTGCCGAGGGTCTCGATGCGGCGCAGCGAGTGCTTGATCGCCACACCGGTCTCGAACGCCTGCTGGGCGTCCTCGGGGCCGGCCTTCATCATGTCCTTGAGGTCACCGCCGGCGAAGAAGGTCTTCTTCGCGGAGGTGTAGATGATGCCGCGGATGGAGTCCTTCTCGGCCTCGGCGCGCTCCGCGACCGCCGCGATCGACTCTTTGAACGCCTGGTTCATGGTGTTCGCGGACTGGTTGGGGTCGTCGAGGACGAGGGTGACGACGCCGGTGGCGTCCTGCTCCCAGCGGATGGTGGTGGGCTCAATGCTCATCAGGGGTGCTCCGTAAGATCCGTTCGATCCGTTGGGGAAGGTCAGACGCGTTCGACGATGGTGGCGATGCCCATGCCGCCGCCCACGCACAGCGTGGCCAGGCCGTACCGCTTGTCCTGTCGCTCCAGCTCGTCCACCAGCGTGCCGAGGATCATGGCGCCCGTCGCGCCGAGCGGGTGTCCCAGGGCGATGGCGCCGCCGTTGACGTTGATCTTGTCCAGGGGCAGGCCCATGTCCTTCGCGAAGCGCAGCACGACCGCGGCGAACGCCTCGTTGATCTCGACCAGGTCGATGTCGTCGATCGTCAGCCCGGCCTTGGCGAGCGCCTTGCGGGTGGCGGGCGCGGGGCCGGTCAGCATGATCGTCGGCTCGGAGCCGCAGACCGCCGCCGAGACGATCCGGGCCCGGGGCCGCAGTCCGTACCGCTCGCCGACCTCCTTCGAGCCGATGGCGACGAGGGCCGCGCCGTCCACGATGCCGGAGGAGTTGCCCGCGTGGTGGACATGGTCGATCTGCTCGACCCAGTGGTACTTCTGCAGCGCCACCGCGTCGAAGCCGCCCAGTTCGCCGATGTCCGCGAACGACGGCTTGAGCTTCGCGAGCGAGTCGGCCGTGGTGCCGGGCCGCATGTGCTCGTCGTGGTCGAGGACGACGAGGCCGCTGCGGTCCGTCACGGGGACCACGGACTTCTCGAACCGGGCGTCCTTCCAGGCGGCCGCGGCCCGCTCCTGGGACAGTGCGGCGTACTCGTCGACGTCCCGCCGGGAGAAGCCCTCGATGGTGGCGATGAGGTCGGCGCTGATGCCCTGCGGCACGAAGTTGGCGGCCAGGTTGGTCATAGGGTCGGCGAACCAGGCGCCGCCGTCCGAGGCCATCGGCACCCGCGACATCGACTCGACGCCGCCCGCGAGCACCAGGTCCTCCCAGCCCGAGCGGACCTTCGCGGCGGCCAGGTTGACGGCCTCGAGACCGGACGCACAGAAGCGGTTCTCCTGGACGCCGGCCACCGTCTCGGGCAGGCCCGCGGCGATCGCGGCGATACGGGCGATGTCGGAGCCCTGGTCGCCGACCGGGCTGACGACGCCGAGCACGACGTCGTCGATCGCGGCAGGGTCGAGGTCCGGGAAACGCCGCCGGATCTCGTGGATCAGTCCCACCACCAGGTCGATGGGCTTGGTGCCGTGCAAGGCGCCGTTCGCCTTGCCGCGTCCGCGCGGGGTGCGGATCGCGTCGTACACATACGCTTCGGTGCTCACTGGTAAGCCTTTCGGGAGGGTCGGCCGAGCGTGGGACGACCGGAGATGCTCTTCATGATCCCGGCGGTCCCGGCGTGAATGGTCGGGATACGGCCGTCGGTGCGGGCTCCGGCGGCACGGGGGACGCGGTGTTCCATCATCATCCGTCGGCCTCCCCCAGGAGTCGGGGTACGTCCCAGTCGCGCGCGACGTCCTCGGTGTCGGCGCCGGGCCGTGCCGGTCCGCTGCGCACCGCCGTCCGGGTGACCGAGAAGCGGGGTGCCGGTGCCGGCTGGGTGATGCCGTCGACGTCGGTGAAGGTGCCGCGGGCGGCGAGATGGGGGTGGGCCGGGGCCTCACGGAGGGAGAGGACGGGCGCCACGCACGCGTCGGAGCCCTCGAAGAGGGCGGTCCACTCCTCACGGGTGCGCGTCTTGAAACGGGCGGCGACGGCCTCGCGCAGCTCGCCCCAGCGGGCCACGTCCTTGCGGGCCGGTGCCTGGCCGCCGAGGCCCAGCAGATCCACGAACTCCTCGTAGAACTGCGGCTCCAGGGCGCCCACCGCCATGTACTGTCCGTCGGCCGTCTCGTAGGTGCCGTAGAAGGGGCAGCCGCCGTCGAGGAGGTTGACGCCGCGGCGGTCCTGCCAGCCGCCGGCCGCGAGCATGCCGTGGATCATCGAGGCCAGATGCGCGGCGCCGTCGACGATCGCGGCGTCCACGACCTGTCCGGTGCCCGTCGCACGGGCGTGGTGGAGGGCGGCGAGGACGCCGACGACCAGATAGAGCGAGCCGCCCGCATAGTCGCCGACGAGGTTGGCGGGGACGGCGGGCGGCGCGTCCGCGGCGCCGATCAGGCCGAGTGTGCCGGTGACCGCGATGTAGGCGATGTCGTGACCGGCGCGCGGGGCCAGCGGGCCCTCCTGGCCCCAGCCGGTCATCCGGCCGTAGACGAGGCTCGGGTTGCGGGCGTGGCAGGCCTCGGGGCCGATGCCCAGGCGCTCGGCCACACCGGGGCGGTAGCCCTCGATGAGGACGTCGGCGCGTTCGACCAGGTCGAGGACGTGCGCGAGGCCCTGCTCCGACTTCAGGTCGACGATCACCGAGCGCTTGCCGCGGTTGGTGAGGTCGAAGTCGGGGTCGATAGCGAGGCCCGGGCCGCTCGGCCGCTCGACCCGCACGACGTCCGCGCCGAGGTCGGCGAGGAGCATGGCAGCGAACGGGCCGGGCCCGATGCCCGCCAGTTCGACGACACGCACGCCGGTCAGGGGCCCCTGCCCCGGCGACTCTGCCTCTGCCATCAGGCCCCCAGCTTCGTGACATCACCGATGTGACACCACTGATGTTAAGAACGTGTTCCAGTCCGGGCAAGAGCTGAGCGAGCAAAGCGAGCAAGCGCTTAGTCACATTAGCCCACAGAAACACCCGGTCAGCACACCGGCCGACACTCGGATGGACGAATCACCTGGTCGTGGGCCTCGCGCCGACCTCGTCGCTCGATGACCCGCCTCTCACGCTAGCCTCAGCCACCGACAACGGCACGGGCGGAGAGGTGTCATGGGCAGGCTGAAGACGGAGCGCGCGTACGACGTCGTGCTGTTCGGCGCCACGGGATTCGTGGGCGCGCTCACCGCGCGGTACCTCGCCGCGCACGCCCCTGAAGGGCTGCGCTGGGCCCTGGCGGGCCGCAGCACCGAGAAGCTGGAGCGACTGCGGGAGCAGCTGACCGGGCCCGCCGAGCCCGGTGTGCTGCGGGCCGACGTCGCGGACCCTCGGTCGCTGCGGGAACTCGCCCGCTCCGCGCGCGTACTCGCCACCACTGTCGGGCCCTATCTGGAGTACGGCGAGGAACTGGTGGCGGCCTGCGCCGACGCGGGCACCGACTATCTGGACCTCAGCGGCGAGGCCGAGTTCGTCGACCTCATGTATGTACGACACGACGCACGCGCGCGGGAGACGGGGGCACGCCTCGTGCACGCGTGCGGGTTCGACTCCGTTCCGCACGACCTGGGGGCGTACTTCACCGTCCAGCAGCTCCCCGAGGGGGTGCCGCTGAGGGTCGACGGATTCGTCCGCGCGGAGGCGATGTTCTCGGGTGGCACGTTCGCCTCCGCGCTCGGCCAGATGGCGCGCGGGCCGCACATGCTGGCCGCGGCCCGGGACCGCGGACGGCACGAGCCGCGCCTGCTGGGACGGCGGGCCCAGGCTCCCCTCGGCGCACCGCGATTCGCGAAGGAGGTCGGCGCCTGGGCGCTGCCGCTGCCCACCATCGACGCCCAAGTGGTACGCCGCTCGGCCCGGGTGCTGGAGCGCTACGGTCCGGACTTCCGCTACCGGCACTACGCGGCCGTCGAGACCCTGCCCTACGCGCTGGGTGGGGTCATGGCCGCGGGCGCGCTGTTCACGGCCGCACAGCTGCCGCCCGCCCGGCGGTGGCTGTCGGACCGGCTCAGGCCCGGGGACGGGCCGGATCCCGAGAAGCGGGCCGCGAGCTGGTTCACGGTGCGGTTCGTGGGCGAGGGCGGCGGGCGGCGCGTGTTCACGGAGGTCGCGGGCGGGGACCCGGGCTACGACGAGACGGCCAAGATGTTCGCGGAGTCGGCCCTGTCCCTCGCGCTCGACGAGCTGCCGGACACCTCCGGCCAGGTGACGACCGCGGAGGCCCTGGGCAACGCCCTCATCGGGCGCCTCCGTGCGGCGGGCATCACCTTCCGGGTGGCGGCCCGCCGGTAGCGCCGCGGCGTCGGGGTCCCGGTGGCGCGCTCAGCTAGACGCGCCCGCCCGGCCCACCGTCTCCTTCAGAGCGCGACGGCAGAGGGCGTCCGCGCGCCGGGTGGACTCGGGCAGCCGGTACTTCGGTGCGAGCGCGAGGGTGTGGGCGCAGGCGCGGTCGAGGCCGACGCGGTGTCCGACCGAGACGAACACCGGTTTGACGCCCGCCTGGGTGCGCACGGCCCGGCCGACCTCGTCCGCGCCGGCGCGCAGGGGGCTGGCGCTGCCGCGCGGCCGGTCCGGCTCCTCGTAGGTGAAGGTGAAGGGGTTCTTGGCCACGCCGATCGTGGGCAGCCCGGTGAGGACGCCGAGGTGGCTCGCCAGCCCGAAGCGGCGTGGGTGGGCGAGGCCGTAGCCGTCGCACACCACCAGCCCGGGGTCCCGGTCGAGGGCGTCCAGGGCGGCCAGCACCGTGGGCACCTCGCGGAAGGCGAGCAGACCGGGCACATAGGGGAAGGAGACCTCGCCGACGGCGGTGGCCTCGGCGAGCACGTCGAGCGTGGCCGCGTCCAGCACGACGGCCGCCGCCGCGACCACCCCGCGCTCGTCGTCGTAGGCCACATCGACCCCGGTCACCCGGCCGGTTCCGGGCGGCGGCCCCGGCTCGTCGAGGACCACCCGGCCGCGCAACTCGTCCTGTGCGGCCCGGGCTTCTTCTTCGCTCGCGGGCCAGCCCGCGGGGATGCGTACGATCGTCATGGTGTGTCGAGCGTACGGCCCCGCGGCCCGGTGTCACTTGCCCAGCGCACGCTTCAGTTCGCTCTTGTTCATGTCCGAACGGCCTCGGATGTTGCGCTGCTTGGCCTCCTCGTAGAGCTGGTCGTAGGTCGGCCCCTGGGAGCCGTGGCCCGAGCGCTGTCCGCCGCGCCTGCCGGACGACATGTCCTGGGTCGACGTGCGGCTCGCGGTCTTGGACTCGCCGGAGCGGGCGCGTTCCTTGTTCACGGTGCGGGCCGCGATCTCCTCGGCGCGCTGCCGGCTCTCCCCCCGGTCGAGCGCGCTCTCCTTGATGTGCTCGTACTGACGTTCCCGCTTGGGGCTGGAGCCACGTGGCATGACCGGTCACTTCCTCTCGGTGCGGATGCGGGCCGAGTACCCCTATTCGACCGGGATCACCGTTCAGGGCTCCAGCCGGGCGGCCCGCCCCTTCTCGCCGGAGGCCCAGCAGCCCCGGTCGGGTGCGCAGTTCACGGTGTCGTACGACCCCGTGTCGATGGTTTTCCAGGTGCGGCCGGCGTCCGTGGTGAGGTCGGTGCCGGTCGGGCCGACGGCAAGTGCGGTCGTGCGGCTGTGCGGGAGCCAGGTGACACCGGAGCGGTAGGCCGGCGGGGGCTGTGCGGCGGGCGTCCAGGTGCGACCGCCGTCCCGGCTCATCGCGGCGGACCGCGGTGACGGCTGGTCGGCGCGGTAGTCGCCGCCGACCGCCAGGCCGTGCGTGCGGTCGCGGAAGGCGAGCGCGAAGACACCGCGTGCCGGATCGCCCGCGGGAATCGATGTGTCCGCGGCCGTCCAGGTCACACCGCGGTCCGCGGAGTGGAGCACGCGCGCGTGCGCACCGCCGCCGGTGGCGAGCCACACATCGTGCGACCCCGAGGTGACCAGACACTGGCCGCCGGCCGCGAAGCCGGCCTCGCCGTCCTGGGCGGCGGGCATCCCAGCACTGGGCAGAGCCGTCCAGGAGCGGCCGCCGTCGCTGGTGGACAGGAGACGGAACTTCCCGTCGACCGGGTCGCTCACGGCGAGGCCGTGGCGCCGGTCGAAGAAGGCGAGGCAGTCGTAGAAGGCCCTGGCGTCGGTGTTGCGGAACGTCTCGGTCCAGGTCCGTCCGCCGTCGTCGGTGCGCAGCAGCCGGGAGGCCTCGCCCTCGCCGATGGCCAGCACCACCGCGTGCCGGGCGTCGAACGCCTCGACGTCACGGAACTCCAGATCCGCGCCGCCCGGCGGGGAGACGTTCCGCCAGTGCGCGCCCCCGTCCGTGGTGCGCAGCACGGTGCCTTTGGATCCGGCCAGCCAGGCGGTGTCGCGGCTGACCGCCGACAGCCCGCGGAAGCGGGCGTCGGTACCGGTGTCCTTGAGCTGCCAGTGCGGCACCGGCCGCCCTGTCTCGTGCGCCTGAGCGGGCGTCGCCGCCAGTGCGGCGAGCACCACCGCACACACTCCCGCGGCCACCGTCCGGCCCGTACGTCCCCTGCTCCCCATGGCTGTCATGGCGCGCGAAGTTAGCCCACCGGCCCGGTGCCGTCCAGATGGCCTCGCCCGGGAACCGCGCGGTCGTGCCCGATGTCCTCTCCGGTGTACCGGAAACCGCGGGACCGAGAACGATCAGTAACCCCCGCCTCAGGAGCATGGTCTCGGTGACAGAGGTCACTCGCAATTCATGTGCACGGATCGGCCGATTCCATCGTCTCTTCAGATGCTCAGGCCGCATCCGCCCCAGTCCGTCCAGCCGTCACAAGGGAGCAAGGCGTTGTCCACCCTCATCGAGCAGCCCGTGGAGGCCCGTCTCGTCGCCGCCGCGCCGCGGATGCCGAGCATCCCGGCCATGCTCCACTACGACCGGCGAGACCCGTTCGCCGTGCGTATGACCTTCCCGGCCCCCGCCACCCTCGAAGGCGTCGAGGTCTGCTGGACGTTTTCCCGCGAGCTGCTCGCGGCGGGCCTGGAGGGCGCCGAGGGACACGGCGACGTCCGGGTTCGGCCCTACGGCTACGACCGCACCGTCCTTGAGTTCCACGCCCCGGAAGGCACGGCCGTGGTGCATGTGCACTCCGAGGAGATCCGGCGCTTTCTGCAGCGAAGCACGGAGCTGGTGCCGACCGGTCTGGAGCACCTGCAGGTGGACCTGGACCACGACCTGGCGGAGCTGATGCGGGACGCGTGCTGAACGCGCCCCGCGGCGAAACAGGTCGTAGGACGCCGCGTGCCGAGGGCGACGGTCAACGGCCCGCGTCCGGCAGCCTGTTCAGCTCTCCGTAGGAGAGTCCGCCGGCCAGCGCCCCGTAGGTTCCCGTGCCCAGCAGCTCCCGCGCGGCACGGTGGACGAGACCATGGGCGGCCTGTGCGACGCCCGACCCGGCACTGACCCGGGCGACCCCGAGGGCGGCGAGTTCGGGGACCGTCGGCGCGCCGGGCCCGATCAGCACGTTCAGCGGCCCCTCGATGCCCTCGGCGAGCGCCTGCACGGTCACCGGGTCGGCGACCCCGGGCACGAAGACGCCGTCCGCCCCCGCGGCGAGGAAGGCCGCGGCCCGCTCCAGGGTCTCCCCCAGTCCGCCCGCGCCCCTCAGATACGTGTCCACGCGCGCGTTGACGAACAGCGGCACCCCTGCGGCGTCGGCGGCCGCGCGCGCCGCGGCGATGCGCGCCGCCTGTTCCGCGACCGGGCGCAGCAGGGCGGCTCCGGCGTACACACCGTCCTCGATGTTCACGCCGACAGCACCCGCCGCGAGCACCGCCACGACGGTGTCAGCGACGCCCTCCGCGTCGGCCGCGTAACCGGTCTCGATGTCCGCGCTCACGGGTACGGTCACCGCGCCCGCGATGCGCGCCAGGGCCCGGAGGGCGTCGTCGCGGGTCAGCCGGTCCCCGTCGGCGGTGCCCAGGTCCCAGGCGATCCCGGCGCTGGTGGTGGCGACGGCTGCCGCGCCCGCCCGCGCGACGAGCCGTGCGCTGACGGTGTCCCAGGCGTTCGGCAGCACCAGGGGCCGGCCGGGGGTGTGCAGGGCGTGGAAGGAGAGGGCCTGCTCTCGCAGGAAAGTGGCGTCGGTCATGGACCGAGCCAACCAGCCTGCGGGGGCCGTCGCTGGCGGCAATCCGACAGATACGTACTCCTTCGGGGTGTCAGCCGCCGGTCCGGGCAGGTGGCGCGGCGGTGTCCGGTCCGGACACGGCCGTGCGCACTGCGAGGACCACCCTCGCCAGCACGGGCACGGCGCGGCTCCCGCGGACCGTCAGGGCCTCGATCCGCTCCCCGTACCCATCGCGGTCCGCGGGGCCTGTCACGGTGGGCAGTCCGGCCGCGGCGGCCAGGGCCACGAGGGCCGCGTCGTCCTCCAGGACCTCCGCGACGGGTTCGGGGCCCGTGAGCGTCTGCCGCGCCTTGTGTTGCAGCGCTTCCACCGCCTGCACCCGCTCCAAGGTGTACGCCACGGGCCGGAGGAGCCCGAGACCCCTCCTGCTGTCGGCGCGCAGAAACCCCGCGGCGGCGAGCTGCGCGCGGACCGCGCGGAGGGTGACACCGGCGTAGCACGTCACCCAGGACTCCCAGGGACGGGGCCCGGACTCCATGACGAGTTCGAGGAGTCCGTCGAGGACGGGGTCGCCGCTGTGGGCGTCGAGATCGCGCGGGGTGGCCACACCGTCCGCGTCGACGAGCAGTCCGCGCCCGGTCAGCTCGGTCAGGGCGCCCGCACGCACCACAGGGGCGAGGCCGGGGTCAGGGCGGAGTCTGCGCCGGGCGGTGTCCCAGGCAAGCAGATACAGCCGGGCGGGCAGCGAGGGGGATCCGTCGGACACGAGGCCTCCTTGCGCGCGGGGTCGGTGCGGAATACGGGTGCCCCGTACGGACGTGAATACGAATGCCCGCTAGAGAGGTGACGGCGAACCCTCGGTGCGGAAGAAACCACGGACGGGTGGGGGACACGAGTGCGCGACGGGGGGGCACACCGGGGCGCCGGCCGGACGCGGACGGGGCCGCCGAATATTGCGTTGACACCCCTGGGGCCCCTTCCTACCGTGGAGCACGTCCTGTTGCCGTCGATTGGAGAAGGACGTTGCTCGTCTGAGGTCCTGAGACACCGCGTCACACAGCGCTGTCCGCGTCTGTGTGCGTAGCGTGCGACCTCGGCGTTCGAGCCGTCCTTACATCCGGCGCGGGACTTTCTCCGTGTCCGCGGACCGTCGCCCTCTTGCGGTGTCTCACACGCGTCGCCCCACCCACTACGAGCAGTCGCGAGGCCCGCATGTCACACACCCCTGCCATCACCGTCACGTCCCTGTCCTTCTCCTGGCCCGACGGCACCCCCGTCTTCGAGGACCTCCAGCTCGCGATCGGCTCCGGCCGGACAGGGCTCGTCGGCGTCAACGGAGCGGGCAAGTCCACCCTGTTGAAGCTGATCGCCGGGAAACTCGTCCCGGCCGAGGGCACCGTGCGCGTCACCGGCGAAATCGGCTGGCTGCCGCAGAACGTCACACTCGACACCGCGCTGCGCGTGGACGAGGCGCTCGGTATCGCCGCGAAGCGCGCCGCGCTGCACGCCATCGAGGCGGGCGACGTGGCCGAGGAGCACTTCACGGCCCTGGGCGACGACTGGGACGTGGAGGAACGCGCCGAGGCGATGCTCGGCGAACTCGGGCTCGGTCACATCGGCCTGGACCGCACCATCGGAGAGGTCTCCGGAGGGGAGTCCGTCCTGCTGCGCCTGGCCGCGCTGCTGCTGCGCCGCCCCGAGGTGCTCCTGCTGGACGAGCCCACCAACAACCTCGATCTGTACGCGCGCCGACGGCTGTACGCCGCGGTCGAGGCATGGTCGGGAGTGATGGTCGTGGTCAGCCACGACCGTGAACTCCTCGACCTGGTCGACCAGATCGCGGATCTGCGCTCCGGGGAGGTCGTCTGGTTCGGCGGCACCTTCTCCGCCTACGAGGAGGCGCTGGCAGCCGAGCAGGAGGCGGCGGAGCGCATGGTGCGCGTCGCCGAGGCGGACGTGCGCAAGCAGCAGCGGGAGCTGAGCGACGCCCAGGTCAAGCTGGCCCGCCGCAAGCGGTACGGCCAGCGGATGTGGGACAGCAAACGCGAACCGAAGATCGTCATGGGAGGACGCAAACGGGCGGCTCAGGAGTCCGCGGGCAAGCATCGCATCCTGCACGAGGAGCGGCTCGCCGAGGCCAGGGAGCGCCTCGACGAGGCGGCCGGTGCGGTACGGGACGACGACGAGATCCGTGTCGACCTGCCGTACACGGCGGTCCCGCCGGGGCGGTCGGTGCTCACACTGAGGGATCTGGAACTGGCGTACGGCGCGCGGGTGGCCGGCAGCCTCGACCTGCACGGTCCCGAGCGGATCGCGCTGATCGGGCGCAACGGCGCGGGCAAGACCACTCTGCTGCGGACGATCGCCGGTGAGCTTGAGCCGGTGACGGGCGAGGTGAGGGCCCATGTGCCGCTGCGCTTTCTGCCGCAGCGGCTGGACGTCCTCGACGACGGGCTGACGGTCGCGCAGAACGTGGCCCGGTTCGCGCCGGGCGCCACCGACAACCGGATCCGGGCCCGGCTGGCCCGCTTCCTGTTCCGTGGCGCGCGGGCCGACCAGCCGGCCGGGACCCTGTCCGGCGGCGAGCGTTTCCGTGCCGCCCTGGCCGCGCTGATGCTCGCCGAGCCGGCACCGCAGCTGCTGATGCTGGACGAGCCGACCAACAACCTGGACTTGGCGAGCGTGCGACAGCTGACCACGGCCCTGGAGTCGTACGAGGGAGCGCTGATCGTGGCCGGGCACGACATGCCGTTCCTGGAGTCGATCGGCATCACGCGCTGGCTGCTGTTCGACGGCGAACTCACGGAGACCACGCCGGAAGCCGTCGGACGTCCGGCGTAGAAGGGAGGCGTACCCGGGGCTTTGTCCCCGGGATACGGGCCTGCATGATGGCGGGCGACACCATCAGCCGAGACGGAGTTCCACGTGCCCAGCAAGAAGGCCCTCGTCCGCCGACCGAGCCCTCGCCTCGCCGAGGGGCTGGTCACCCACGTCCAGCGGGAGAAGGTCGACGTCGACCGCGCCGTGGAGCAGTGGGAGGCGTACACGAAGGCCCTGCGCACGCATGGCTGGGAGACCGTCGAGGTGGAACCCGCCGACGACTGTCCGGACTCGGCGTTCGTCGAGGACGCGGTGGTGATGTACAAGAACGTGGCGCTGATAGCCCGGCCCGGCGCCGAGTCCCGGCGCGGGGAGACGGCGGGCGTCGAGGAGGCCGTGGCCCAGCTCGGCTGCTCGGTGAACTGGGTCTGGGAGCCGGGCACCCTCGACGGAGGGGACATCCTCAAGGTCGACGACACGATCTACGTCGGCCGCAGCGGCCGTACCAACAGGGCCGCGATCCAGCAGGTGCGCGCGGTCTTCGAACCGCTGGGCGCCCGGGTGGTCGCCGTGCCGGTCACCCGGGTGCTGCACCTGAAGTCGGCGGTCACCGCGCTCCCCGACGGCACCGTCATCGGCCATGTGCCGCACGTCGACAAGCCGGCACTGTTCCCGCGCTTCCTGCCGGTTCCGGAGGAGTCCGGTGCGCACGTCGTGCTGCTCGGCGGCGACAAGCTGCTGATGGCGGACAGTGCCCCGAAGACGGCCGAGTTGCTCGCCGACCTCGGGCATGAGCCGGTCCTGGTGGACATCAGCGAGTTCGAGAAGCTGGAGGGCTGTGTGACGTGCCTCTCGGTGCGTCTGCGGGGGCTGTACGGCTGACCCGCCGAGCGCACTGACCCCTTTGGCCCCGTGGACCGGGCTTCCCCGGGGCCTTCGGTATACCCCTCACCTGCCGTGTCCCGGGCTGACGCCTCATGAGGCCCCCTGCCTGAGCACCGATTTTACAGCGCGCTTAACCTACGGGTTCGTAACCTACGGCTACGTAGCCTACGATCCCGTAGGTTCCGGCGCCGCTCGCCGGTTTGCTCGACGTCCCCATGGAGTTCCCGTGACGATCACTTCCCCTCACCTTGGCAGCCCGTCCGCCTGGACCGACGCCCGGCTGCTGTACGCCCTGGAGGAAGTGGTCGAAAAGGAGCTGAACCGCCATCTGAAGGTCGCCAAGGACTGGATGCCGCACGAGTACGTGCCGTGGAGCGACGGCCGCAACTTCCCCGGCTTCTTCGAGGACGGCACGGCCTGGGACAAGGAGCAGTCCAAGGTCACCGAGATCGGCCGGATCGCGCTGGTCGTCAATCTGCTGACGGAGGACAACCTCCCCAGCTACCACCACGAGATCGCCTCCCTCTTCGGCCGGGACGGGGCCTGGGGCACCTGGGTGCACCGCTGGACCGCCGAGGAGGGCCGGCACGGCATCGTGATGCGCGACTATCTGCTCGCCTCGCGCGCGGTCGACCCCGACAAGCTGGAACGGTTCCGCATGTCGCACATGAGCGAGGGCTTCACGTCGGACAACGGGCACTCGATGCTGCACTCCGTCGCGTACGTCGCCTTCCAGGAGCTGGCCACCCGCATCTCGCACCGCAACACCGGCCACCAGTCCGGCGACCCGGTCTGCGACCGGATGCTCGCGCGTATCGCGACCGACGAGAACCTGCACATGGTCTTCTACCGGAACCTGCTGAAGGCCGCGTTCGAGATCGCGCCCGACCCCACCATGCAGGCGGTCCGGGACGTCGTGGTCAACTTCCGTATGCCGGGCCACGGTATCCCCGGCTTCGAGCGCGCCGCCGCGCAGATGGCGATCGGCGAGGTCTACAACCTGCGCATCCACCACGACGACGTGCTCCAGCCGGTGCTGCGCCATCTGAAGGTCCTGGAGATCGACGGTCTCGGCCCCGAGGGCCGCCAGGCCCAGGAGGAACTCGGCCTGTTCATGGGCGGGCTCGACGCCGAGGCCCTGAAGTTCGACGAGCGGCTGGCGGCGCGCAAGGCTCGCATGGCAGCGCGCGCGGGGGCGTGACGCGGGCGCTCGGCACCGCCCCGAACGCCGTCTTAACGTTTCCGCAGTAAACGCCAGGCTTCGCCACCCTTTTGCCAGGGGGAACCATGCATCAGCATGCATATGCCGGTCGGTGTTCCCTCGCGGGCATTCACCCGGCCCAGTCCCCGTACTACGCCTGGTCGGGCCGGGTGGCCCCTGGAGCTTCTGATGACGAATGCGATGTGGACACACGGCGTGGAGTGGCTTGCCGCCGCCACGCCGGACCCTCGGGCGGGCGATCGGGCATGGCTGCCGGGTGACGGAACGGTCCTGATGGAGGCCGGGCGCCACTGGGACCTGGTGAGTGTCCCCCGCCAACTCGGCCTGCTCACCCTGGACATCCTGTGGTACGACCCCGCGCGCGCCCCCGGGCCGACGCTGGTGGACTCGGCGGCGCACCGGGTGGGCTTCCTCGTGCCCCCGGATCCGGCCTGCCACTGGTCCGGGGAGGGGGTACGGCATGCGAGCAGGGGGGCGTGGGTCGCGGTGCCCCCGCCGCACCGGACAGCCCGCTCGCTGGAGTGGATCGTTCCCCCCGACTCGTGCGCGGCGCTGCATCCGCCGGTCATACTCCGACTGGCGCTGCGCGAGGCCTACGAGACGCTCGCGGTACTGGCACCGGTCAGCTAGTGCCGCGACGGGAAAGGTTCACCGGCTCGCGGCGCCTGGCACGGCACCAGATCTTCCGCACTAGATCTTCCGCAAGGCCTCGGCAAGGCGGAGTTCTCCTACACGGCCTCGTAATGGTGCGCCTCCGCTCCGCGCCACTTCACCCATGCGGGATCGTCGAGCAGGTCCTCGGCGTCGGGCAGGCCCGCCCGGCCCAGAAACTCGATCACGTCCTCGTCCGAGAACGCCAGCCCCAGACTCTCCCCGCGCGCGGTCACCCGCCGGCCGCCGGTGCCCGACGGTGGATGAACGATGACAGGAGCCCGTCCGGACATGTCTCCAGCATCGTCCCGCGCGTCCGGACGCGCATCCGGACGGACCCCGTGGTCCGGGGTCCCACGGGTGCTCCCCCGCTGTCGCACCCCCCGGCTCCCGTGCGCCGCTCAACGGGCCGGTCCGAGGTGTCCCACGACGGTCCGGCCGGATCTCATCCGTTCTCCCGTCCCCGCCGCAGATGCAGCCGCTCCTTCTCGGACAGCCCGCCCCAGACGCCGAACCGTTCGTCGTGGGCGAGCGCGTAGTCGAGACACGCGGAGCGGATCGCGCACAGCCCGCAGATCCGCTTCGCCTCCCGCACCGAACTGCCCGGCTCCGGGAAGAAGAAATCGGCCCCCGTCTGCGCGCACAGCGCCTGCTCCTGCCAGGCGATGTCGGACACGATGCTCGCTTCGATGTGCATGGTCGAAAGCGTTTCGCGCCGCGAAAAACGTCTGATCAACGCGAGATCAACGCCTCTACCCGAGGCCTCGCCCACGGCTTCCATGGTGGCCGCGCCGAAGGGGGCGCCGCACGGCGGCGCGCGGCATCACACGCCACAAAGGGCCGCCACGCAGACACACTCTACCCGTCACCCACCGTCACGGGGACCGAACCCATAACTCCTTCGGCGATTGCCGGGCGATTGTCAGTGGGCGGTGCAAGACTCGGCAGTGCAGGCACCGGGAACCCTCGCAGGACCCTCGAAGGAGGGCACTCATGCTCACCACCCGCTTCGTCGACGGCGCCCCGAACTGGCTGGATGTCGGCACCCCGGACATCGACGGCGCCGTGTCCTTCTACGGCGGCCTCTTCGGCTGGCAGTTCGAGTCGGCGGGCCCCGAAGCCGGGGAGTACGGCTTCTTCCAGCTCTCCGGCAAGACCGCGGCCGGTGGCATGGAGATCACCGAGGAGCAGGGGCCGCCCTCCTGGACCATCTACTTCCAGAGCTCCGACGCCGAGGCCACGGTGAAGGCGGCCGAGCAGGCCGGTGGCACCGTGCGGGTCCAGCCCATGGACGTCATGGGCGAGGGCCATATGGCCATCCTCGCCGACCCCGCGGGCGTCCCCTTCGGCATCTGGCAGCCGGCCCGGACCAAGGGCATCGAGGTGGCCGGTTCGCCCGGGGCGGCGTGCTGGGTCGAGCTGTACACCCCGGACATCGCCCGCGCCGCCGCGTTCTACCACCGGGTGCTCGGCTGGGAGACCGAGGGCGTGCCCTTCCCCGGCGGCACCTACACCTGCATCAACCCCGAGGGCGCGGGTGCGGACGCCATGTTCGGCGGCCTCGTACCGCTGGCCGACGACCCCCTGGAAGCGGGATTCGGCGCGCACTGGCTGCCGTACTTCTCCGTCACGGACGCCGATGCGACGGTGAGCAAGGTCCAGGAGCTGGGCGGCACGGTCCGACTGCCGGCCACGGACCTCGAAGGGGTGGGCCGTATCGCCAGGCTCGTCGACCCGTACGGAGCGCACTTCGCGGTCCTCAAGAGCGCCCCACGTCAGCAAGGCTGACCTCGCCGGGGCGGTGAGGTCCGGAGCCCGCGTCCCGGATCTCACCGCCCCGCGTCGGTGGTCCTGCCGCACCCGGCACCGGGCCCCAACACTACTGGCTTTCCTGTGAGTTGCCATCACTTCTTGAACGCATGAAATTTTCGAGAGCGCTCTCAGTCATGACCCTTGACGCCTCAACCTCTCCTGGGAACAGTGGAGCGCACCGCGGGGACCCCCCCTCTGCCCCACCCTCCCTGCGCTCCCCACCCCCCACCCCCCGGGAGACGACCGGTGATATCGCGTCGAGTGTTTCTGACCGGAGCCGCCGCGGCCGCGGCCTCCGGAGCCCTCGCCTCCAAGTCCGCCCAGGCGACCCCCGCGACCTGTCAACTCGCCCTGCGCAACGTCTCGTTGCCGGGCACGGTCCGCGCGTATGTGACCGGGCACGAGCAGTCGACGGGCAACTGGATGCTCCTTCGGGCCGACGGCAGCGTCTACCGGCCGGGGTCGCCCGCCGCACCGGGGACCCCGCTGCCCGTCGACTGCGCCATCCCTCTGGGTCCCGCTGGCTCGTCCCCGACGGTACTGACCCTTCCTCAGATGTACGGCGCTCGGATCTACTTCGTCCGCGACGACACCCTCGCCTTCTACCTCAACCCGGGCCCCGCCCTGGTCGAGCCGGCGTTCGCGACACCCGCGGACCCCAACTACGGCAAGACATGGTCGTTCTGCGAGTTCACCTTCAACTCCAGCCAGCTGTACGCCAACATCAGCTATGTCGACCTGGTCACCGCACTCCCGATCGGGCTCACCCTGGAGGGCGACGCCACGCACACGGTCGCACCGCTGCCCGACGGAGCGGTGGACCGGATCGCCTCGGACCTCACGGCCCAGACGGCGAAGGACGGACAGCCCTGGGACCGGCTGGTGGTCCACGGCTCCGACGGCAAGGTGCTCCGGGTCATCTCTCCGCAGAACCTGATGGCGCCGTACTTCGACCAGCCCGACAAGATGCCCTTCCGTGATCTGTGGACCGCCTACGTCGACCAGGTCTGGCAGAAGTACCGCGGCACCGATCTGCGCATCGACCTCCAGGGCGGCCGGGGCGTGTTCACCGGACGGGTCACCGGGGACATCCTCGCCTTCACCGGCGGGCACAGCTTCGCCAAGCCCACCTCGCGGGACATCTTCACCTGCAACCACGGCCCCTTCGCCAACAACCCCGGCGACCCGGACGACCGGAAGGCGCTGCTCGCCCGCCTCGCCGCCGGCTTCAACCGCTCCCTGATGCTCACCCACCCCGACCAGCCGGGCGGTGTGACCGCCGCCGACTACTACCAGGGCCAGGTGACCAACCACTGGGCGCGGGTCGTGCACGCGAACACACCGATCGGGTACGCGTTCCCGTACGACGACGTCCGCCCGGACGGCCAGCCGGACGTGTCGGGGGCGGCGTACGACGGCAACCCGAGGCGTTTCACGGTGACCGTCGGCGCATGACACCCGGGCCGCGCGCCCGCCCTCGCCCGCTCCCGCCCACCGGTCGGGCGCCCGGGCTCAGGCGGACGCGCGTCGCACCAGTGTCGTCGGCAGCACCACAGCGGACGGCCTCTCTCCCACGGCGGACGTGTCGCCCGGGTCCGGCGCGCCACCGCGCCGGTCCAGTCCGCGCAGCAGCAGCCGCGCCATCAGCCGCCCCATCTCCTCTATGTCCTGGCGGACCGTGGTGAGGGGCGGATCGGTCTGCTCGGCGACCGGCAGCATGTCGTCGAAGCCGATGACGGCGACGTCCTCGGGCACCCGGCGCCCCAGCGCGCGCAGCACGCGCAGGGCGCCGGACGCGCTCAGGTCGTTCGCGGCGAACACGGCGTCCAGATCCGGGCAACGCTCCAGAAGCCGCCGCATGGCGCGCTCGCCACCGGCCGGGGTGAAGTCCCCGTCGGCGATCAGCTCCGGGCCGGCGTCGGCCATGACGTCCCGGAACCCGTCGAGCCGGTCCACCGCTGACGTCTGGTCGAGGGCGCCGGTGATGTGGGCGATACGACGGCGGCCGAGGCCCACGAGATGGCGTACGGCCTCGCGGGCCCCGCCGCGGTTGTCGCTGTCCACGTACACCGCGCCGCCCGTGCCGTCGCCCCAGCCGGGCCGCCCGCCGAACACCGTGGGCACCCCGGCGTGCCGCACCAGTTCGGGCAGCGGGTCCTCCAGGTGCAGCGAGAAGACGAGGGCGCCGTCGACATGACCGCCGGCGAGATACCGGCCGACCCGGGCGTGGTCGGCGCGCCCCTCGGTCAGCAGCAGCACGAGCTGCGAGTCATGTGCCGTCAGTTCCTTGCTGATACCGCGCAGTTGCAGGGCGAAGAAGGGGTCGGCGAAGACCCGGGTCTCCGGTTCGGCGATGACGACGGCGATCGCGTCGTGCCGCTTGGTCACCAGGCTGCGCGCGGCCTGGTTCGGCACGTATCCGAGTTCCTCGACGGCCCGGCGCACCCGCTCGACGAGGGGTTTGCGCACACCGTCCCCGCCGTTGACGACCCGGGACACGGTGGCCCGCGAGACCCCGGCCCGGGCGGCCACGGCCTCCAGGGTGGGACGCGGCGCGGACTCGGTCACGTGGGGCCCCCTCCCTCGGCGGTTGCGGATCAGGATAGCCCGCGCCGCACTACCCGCTGAGAGCGCTCCCCGCCGGGCTCGACCGGTACCGCCGAGCCCTCCGACGCCCGTCAGTGCCGGTGCACCTCGTAGGTCGGAATCGTTCCGTTGGGGTTCTTCACCAGGAACAGCCCGGCCATGCCCCGGTCGGCGTGGTGCTGCACATGGCAGTGGTACATCCACGCCCCCGGCCCGACGCCCTCCCCCGCGAGCACCTGGAAGCCGAAGGAGTCTCCGGGGCCCACGATCCTGTTGTCGATGATCGGGCTCGGATCGCTCGGTCCGCTCAGCAGACCGGTGCGGTTGTGCGCCCAACGATGGCCGTGCATATGGAAGGTGTGGAAGTCGTCGCCGTGCGTGATCATCACGAACTCGACGCGGTCCCCGAGCGTCGCCGCGAAGTCGGGGCCGGTGTGCGAGCTGCGGTTGTTGATCATCGTCTCGTTGAAGACGATCGTGTGCGTCTTGAGGGGGAGGATGTCGCCCGCGCGGCGCACGATCACCGGCCCGTACAGACCCCTGCGGATACCGCCCGTGCCGTGGTCCGAACCGACGATGTGGTCGTGATAGTGCCAGTAGCCCGCGCTGCCCTCCCGCCAAGTGCCGTCCGCACGACGGCCGGGGGCATGGGTGCGCCAGATGTAGGTGCGGGTGGCGCCCGGCCGTACCGCACTGCGGCTCCAGCGGGTTCCGTCCTGGGAGATCTGGTAGTCCAGGCCGTGCACATGCAGGCTCACCGTGACATCCATCGTGTTCACGAAGTGGATGTACAGCGTGTCGCCCTCGATGAGCTCGATCAGCGGACCGGGGATGGTCGCCTTCCCCCGCTGCAGTCCGTAGCCCATCTCCCCGTTGCGGAGTCTCTCGGCGTACAGCGTGATGTGCCTGACCTTGCCTCCGGGGGGCGCCGTGCGCAGCGGCGTACCGGCGGCCTCCGGGGCCACGGACAGCGACGTCGCAACGGCCGCACTCCCGAGCAGCATCCGGCGGTTGAAACTGCGTCTGTCCATGCCGGACTCCCCATCCTGTTCCGAGTTCACGGAGAAGAGCCGCTGGGACGAACCGAGGGCGGTAGCGGCATGCAGTGATCTTATCCGCATTGAGGACAAATGCCGCGTATTGCGGCCATATCGACACTTGTCTTATGTCGGCGGCGTGTCGTTCCGCCGGGCACGGCTCGGCTGGACCCGCTTCGGCTCGCCCGGCATCTTCGGATACTCCGGCGGATAGGGCAGATCACCGAGGCCGTGGTCGCGTTCGTCCCGGCGGGCCAGATCGAGGAGTGCCTCCAGGGAGAAGGCATGGTCGTCCATGTCCGCGTGGACGTCACCGAGCCGGGCGAACCGCCCCGGCATGGTCGCCAGGTCGAAGTCCTCGGGCACCACGTCGGGGACCTCCTCCCAGCACAGCGGCGCGGACACCGGGGCGTGCGGCCGGGGACGTACGGAGTAGGCGGAGGCGATGGTGCGGTCACGCGCTGTCTGGTTGTAATCGATAAACACCTTTTCGCCCCGTTCCTCCTTCCACCAGGCGATGGTCACGTGCCGGGGCATCCGGCGCTCCAGCTCGCGCCCCACGGCGATGGCGGCGCGGCGCACCTGAGTGAAGGTCCAGCGCGGTTCGATGGGCACGAAGACATGCAGCCCCCGGCCGCCGGAGGTCTTGGGCCAGCCGCGAAGTCCGCCGAACTCGTCAAGTACGGCGCGCAGTTCATGGGCGGCGCGCACCGCGTCGGCGTAGTCGGTGCCGGGCTGCGGATCGAGGTCGAGGCGGAGTTCGTCGGGGCGGTCGACGTCGTCGCGGCGCACCGGCCACGGATGGAAGGTGAGGGTGCCGTACTGCGCGGCCCACACCACGGCGGCGACCTCGGTGGGGCACATCTCGTCGGCGCTGCGGCCACTCGGAAAGGTGATGTGGGCGGTGGGGATCCAGTCGGGCATGTTCTTGGGTGCCCGCTTCTGGAAGAAGGACTCGCCGGTCACGCCGTCCGGATAGCGCTCCAGGGTGGTGGGCCGGTCACGCAGGGCGCGCAGAATGCCGGGGCCGACGGCCAGGTAGTACTGCGCGAGGTCCAGCTTGGTGAAGCCGCGCTCCGGGAAGAAGACCTTGCCCGGACTGGACAGCCGTACCGTCCGGCCTGCCGCCTCCAGTTCCACCGCATCTCCCATGCGAGCCACGGTAGGCGCACGGGACATGCTCCGCACAACGGACACATGGCACGGCGCGGCGGGCGCGGGACCGTCCGGGATCCGTCGACGCCCGGATCGGAGCCTGGCCGTTTCGCGCCGGGAGCCGTGGGGGGACTCGGACGGCACGCCGCCGGAGCGCTGCGGCTGCGCGCGGCGGGCCGGCGGCAACCACACCACTTCAGGATTCTCCGCGCCACCTCATCACCGCCGCGCCGCGGTCGTGCCGCGCGGCACCGAAGGAAGCAATCATGAAAGCAGCGGTCTACGAAGGCCCGCGAACGGTCACGGTGAAGGACGTACCGGACGCGCAGATCGAGCACCCCTGTGACGTCATCGTCAAGATCACCACCACCAACATCTGCGGTTCGGACCTCCACATGTACGAGAGCCGCACCTCGTTCGAGCCCGGCCGCACCCTGGGACACGAGAACATGGGCCAGGTCGTGGAGGTCGGCTCGGCCGTCCGCAAGGTCCAGGTCGGCCAGTACGTGGTCCTGCCCTTCAACATCGCCTGCGGCCTCTGCAAGCAGTGCGAGCGGGGTCTCGCCAACTACTGCCTGACCATGCAGCCGGAACCGGCGCTCGCCGGAGCTGCCTACGGATTCGCCGGCATGGGCCCGCCGGCATGGGCCCCTACCAGGGCGGCCAGGCCGAACTGCTGCGTGTGCCCTACGGCGACTTCAACGCGCTGCGTCTGGGCGAGGAGGCCGGAGGCGCACGGCAAGGTCCCGATCGACTTCGGCATGATGTGGCTCAAGGGCCAGCAGATGGGAACCGGGCAGGCGCCGGTCAAGCAGTACACCCGTGCGCTGCTGGACCTCATCGCCGGCGACAAGGCCCAGCCCAGCTTCGTCGTCTCCCACGAACTCAGCCTGGACGAGGCCCCCACCGCCTACGAGCACTTCGACGCCCGTGACGAGGGCTGGACCAAGGTCGTCCTGCATCCCAACGGACGCGGCAACGGCCACAAGCGGTGAGGGACCCGACGGCCGCCGCTCCGCCCGCGTCCCCGCGCCGGTCCGGCCGGCGGGCGGGCGGCGGTGGCCGCCCCGGCCCCGCTTGACGGGCACGTACTTAAGGCCCGTACTCAGGCGCGTACTCGACAGGCGGGGGCCTGGATCCGCTCCTAGAGTCAAAGCCATGGATCTGCCGGTGATGCCGCCCGTCAAGCCGATGCTCGCCAAGCCGGTGGCGAAGATCCCGCCGGACATGCAGTACGAGGCGAAGTGGGACGGGTTCCGGGCGATCGTCTTCCGCGACGGCCCCGAGGTGGAGCTGGGCAGCCGTACGGGAAAGCCGCTGACGAGGTATTTCCCGGAGCTGGTGGAGGCGCTGCGGGAGCGGTTGCCGAAGCGCTGTGTGCTGGACGGGGAGATCGTGATCGTCCGGGAGGGGCACCTCGACTTCGACGCGCTGACGGAGCGGATCCATCCGGCGGCCTCCCGGGTGCGCACCCTCGCGGAGCGGACCCCGGCCTCGTTCGTGGCGTTCGACCTGCTGGCGCTGGACGACCGGTCGCTGCTCACCCTCCCGCTGACCGAACGGCGCCCGCTGCTCGAGCAGACGCTGTCGTCGGTGACGCCGCCGGTCCACCTCGCGCCCGCGACGACGGACCGCGCGGTGGCGCAGGACTGGTTCCGGCACTACGAGGGCGCGGGTCTGGACGGAGTGATCGCCAAACCGTTGTCGCTGTCCTACCGTCCCGACGAACGCGCGATGTACAAGATCAAGCACGAGCGCACGGCGGACGTGGTGGTCGCGGGCTACCGCTTCCACAAGAGCGGCCCGGTCGTGGGCTCCCTGCTGCTCGGGCTGTACGACGACCGGGGTGCCCTCCAGCATGTGGGGGTGTCCGCCGCGTTCTCCATGAAACGGCGCGAGGAACTCGTGGCGGAGCTGGAACCGCTGCGGATGGAGGACGCCGGGGGCCATCCGTGGGCGGCCTGGTCGGACGAGGCGGCGCACGAAACGGCCCGGCTGCCCGGTGCGCCCAGCCGCTGGTCGGGGAAGAAGGACCTGTCCTGGGTGCCGCTGCGGCCCGAGCGGGTGGCCGAGGTGGCGTACGACCACATGGAGAACAGGGTGCGCTTCCGGCACACCGCCCGTTTCCGCCGCTGGCGCCCGGACCGCGCTCCCGAGAGCTGCACCTACGCCCAGCTGGAGGAGCCGGTGCGGTACGACCTCGCGGAGATCCTCGGCACTGCCGACTGACCCTGACACGTGTTTGTCAGTGTTTATCGACACCGATCGTGTGCTTATAGGTTCAGTATGGGCATGCGACAGACCGCGCGGAGACGGCACGGCAGGACGACGGCGGCGCTGCTGGCCGTCGCGATCACGGTTGGCCCGGTGGCGGGATGCACCGGGGGCGGTGCCCCCAGGGGCCATGGACAGGACGGCGGCCGATCCCCCTCACCCGCCTCCTCCGGGCCGGTACTCGCGGTGAAGATCGACAACGTGGCCGCGGCGCGCCCGCAGACGGGTCTGGACCAGGCGGACCTCGTCTACGCCGAGCAGGTCGAGGCCGGGCTCAGCCGGCTGATGGCGGTGTTCGCGACGAAACTGCCGACGGTGGTCGGCCCGGTGCGCAGTGCCCGTGAGTCGGATCTGGAGCTGCTGCGCCAGTTCCACGGACCGACGCTCGCCTTCTCCGGTGCGCAGCACAAGCTTCTGCCTCTCATCGGCAAGGCACCCCTGACCCCGGCACCGCCGGACAGGAACTCCGACGCCTACTTCCGTGACCCCCACAAGGCCGCCCCGCACAACCTCTATCTGCGACCGCAGCGCCTGATGAGGTCCGCGCCGGGAGCCGCCGCGCTGACCACCGGCTTCCGCTTCGGCGCCGCACCGGCGGGCGGCACCCCTGAGACCACGCACACGGTCCGCTTCCCGTCCTCCCGCTTCACCTTCACCTGGTCCGTCGAGCGCAGTCGCTGGCTGGTGGCCATGGACGGGACCCCGACGGTGACGACGGACGGGACGCGGGTGGCCCCGGCGACCGTGGTGGTGCAGTCCGTACGGGTGCGCACGTCCGGCCTCCACGACGTCCTCGGCAACAACTCGCCGTACACGGAGACGGTGGGCTCCGGGAAGGCTCAAGTCCTGCGCGACGGAAAGGTGTTCGACGTTCAGTGGCGGCGGGCGTCGGCGGCGGACGGCACACGGTTCACCACGGCGGACGGCACACCGATGAACTTCGCGCAGGGGCAGGTCTGGGTCGTGCTCGCGAAGGAGTGAGCCGGGGCGGGCGAGCCGCTGTCACCCCGTCCGCTCTACGCCCGGCGGCTGAGCCGGCGTCGGATCGCCGTACCGGCGTCACGACGGGCGGGGGCGAGCGCCGTGCGGGCGTCGTCGGCCGAGCCGAGTCCCAAAGCCGCCGCGATCGCCTCCCAGGCGACACCGCCTTCGAGCAGCGCCTCCACGGCGGCACCGACGGCGACCACCGTCTCCCGGCGAGCCCGGTCGAGTTCGGCGAGCGCACGTAGCAGATCGGGGGCCGTCGCGGCATCGGACAGTCCGCTCTGCGCCGCGTGCCGCGCCTGGTCGGCGGTGACCCACCAGTCGGCGGCCGGGTGCGGGGAAGCGGTGACGAGGGTCCGGTCCACGGGGTGCCGCCTTCCTTGCCGGATACGTATGCGGGGGCTGCCGTGACCGCCAGTCTAGGTCGGTGATCCGGTGAGCGGTGGGCGCGGTCCGCTGAACGGCCCAACGCGCGGGGGCGGCACCGACAGCCTCGCCGCGCGCTCGCCGCGGCCGACGCGCTCGGCGCCGACTGCCGACGGGGTATCACCCCGCGGCCGTGGCACCGGGGTCGGTCACGCATCGACCGGCCGCGCCGCGGCCGAGCGTCACGCGATCCCCGGGCCGTCCTCCAGCGCCCGTTGTGCCTGGGCCGCCAGCCCGTCCGCCCCGCACGACCGCGCCAGCGTCAGGCCCCTCTTCAGCTCGGCCGCCGACCGGGTGGCCACGCCGTACTCGACACGGGCGAGGGCGTGCTCGTAGGCACAGGGCGACGCCTCCAGATAGGTCACCGCCCGGGCGTACAGTGCGGCGGCGCGCTGGCCCGTCTCCAGGGCGGCGGCCACCCGCAGTGCCTCTCCGATCGCGGTATCCGTGCCGAACAGCTCGGCCTGCCGGCGGGCGGACAGGGCGAGTTCGGCGGCACGGCGCGGATCGTCGGCGGCCAGTGCACGGGCGAGGTCGGCGGCCCAGGGAGCCAGTACGGTGTTGTGACCGCGCCCGGCGGCCGCCTTCTCGGCGGCCTCCAGTTCGCCCACTCCCTCCTCGGTCCGGCCGACGGCGAGCAGCAGCCGGCCGCGGACGCACCGGGTGTCGGGCAGCACGATGGTGGAGGGGTACGGCGGCGCGAAACCGTATCGCTCGGCGAGCGCCCAGGCCTCCTCGACATGCCCGCGGGCGAGCAGGGTGTCGACGAGCCCGCAGGTCGCGGACCAGTACAGAGGCAGTCCGCGGCCGACGCGCTCCGCGAGGCGCAGGGATTCACGCAGAGAGGTCTCCGCCTCTCTGAGCCGGCCCCGCCTGCGGTGGGCCAGTCCGACGTAGGCGTGCGCCAGGGCGAGGTGACCGCCGCTCCACCCGGCGGACTCGTAGGCGCGCAGGGCCTCCGTGAACAGGCTCTCGGCCCGGTCGAGGCGGTCGGTGTAAGCGTAGGCACTGCCCAGCATCAGCAGCAGTTCGATGCCCCACTCGGTGTCGGTCCAGCCGAGTCCGGGAGCGAGGCGGCCGTTGACGAGGGCGCGGTCGCACAGCTCCACGATCTCCTCGGCGTTCTCGCCGTGGGTCATCGCGTCGAAGCCGCGCAGGATGAGCAGCGCGCGTTCGGCGTTGTCCCGCCCGGCGCAGGTGCGGGCGAGTTCGGCCAGCTCCCGCGAGCGGTCCGGTGAGTCCTCCTCGGCCGCGTGGATGCCCTCCCACATGTAGTGCACGGCCTGCAGACGCATCCGGGAGGGCCCTGGCTCGAGGCGGGCGGCCTCCTCGTCGACGGTGCGGACCGCCTCGTCCAGCTGGTCGTTGTGCAGCAGGGCCTGGGACAGGCGGCAGACGGCGTCGACGCGTACCGCGCCCTCCAGGCCGGGTATGGCGAGGGCCGCCTGAAGGTAGTCGATGGTGGTGGCGGGCGAGGTCAGCAGGGTGGCGCAGCCCAGTTCGTAGAGCACATGCGGGTGGACCTCGGGCAGCGGCGGCTCCAGCAGGGCCCGCTCCAGACAGCGGCGGGCCGCTTCGGGGGCGCCGACGGCGAGGTGCTCGCGCGCCGCCTCGCGCATCTGCTCCACGAGTTCCTCGTCGTCGTCCGGATGGACCTCCAGGAGGTGGCGGGAGGCGGCTGCCGCCCCGAGTCCGGAGTCTGTCACGACCTGCGCGGCGATCCCGTGCATGGCGGTGCGCAGCCCGTCGGGGATGGAGCGGTAGACGGCACTGGCGATCAGCGGGTGGACGAACTCCAGCTCGCCCTCGGCCGCCTGGCGGGCGGCCGGATCGGGCTCGGCCAGGATGCGGGCCGCGCCGAGGAGTTCGGCGCACCGCACCGCCTCCTCATGGCGCATGGTGGCGAGCTGGGCCACCAGGTCGACGGTGATGCCGGTGCCGAGGATGGCTGCGGCCCAGGCGAACCGGGTGGCCTCGATGCCGAGGCTCTCCAGTCGGGCGACGAGACCGTTGCCGCGGGCCGAGCGGTTCAGGGCGCGCAGTTCGGCGGCCGACGCCTCGACCGGTTCGAGCTGACTGTCCTGCACCTTGGCGAGGAGTTCGACGGTCTCGTACGGGTTGCCGCCGGTCACGGCCCACACCTCGCGGCAGAACGGCGCGTCGGCGTGCGCGCCGAGGGTGGCGCGGGTGATTCCGGCGGTCGCGTCCGGGGTGAGTTCGCTCAGCGTGCTGATCGGGCGGTGGGCGGCCGCGGCGATCGTGTCCAGGTGACGGGCGCTGTCGCCGGTGACCTCGCCGGTGCGCAGGGCGACCACGACCAGGACGCGCAGTTCGTCGAGGCGCTCGCAGAACGCGGCGAGCCAGTGGAGGGTCTCCAGGTCGGCCCACTGCGCGTCGTCGATGAGCAGGACCAGGGGCCACTCCCGTTTGGCGAGCCGGGAGACGGCGACGACCAGGCCGTCGCACACACCCTGCGGGTCGGCCTGCCGTTCGCCCGGTTCCGTTATCCCGAGGGCGGGGCCCGCGACGTCGTACCAGTCGCCCAGGTACTCCCGCGCCTCCTCCGGCATCAGGGAGAGCAACGCGGGCTGGAGCAGCTGCCGTACGACATTGAAGGGGACGGACGTGACGGTCTCTCCCCCGCGCGCCGACCACACCGTGCAGCCGCGCCGCTCCGCGATACGGCGTGTCTCGGTGAGAAGCGCGGTCTTGCCGATGCCGGCCTCCCCGCCGATCACCAGCAGGCTCCCCGACGCGGAGGGCGAGGCGTCGTCACGTAAGGCGTCCACCGCCTCGGTGACGACGGCGATTTCCGCGTCGCGTTCCCACAGGGAAGCCGAGGCGGCCGCTCCGGGCCGTGCCTCCGTCATCCCGGTACCTCCCCAGGTCGCCCAAACGACGTACAGACATCGAGCCTAGCCGCCCCCGGGCTCCGGCGGAGCCGGGTCGGGGCACCTGTTGCCGTGATGGGTGACTTGCGATGCCCTGGGGCGACGCGACGGGCCGCCGACCAGCCGAGGAAAGGTTTCGTCGGTCAACTTCTCGCAAAACGGGTCCCTTCGGCGGCCACTGACGGTCCGCCGGAGAACCGGCGCGATCCGGCCGGTCGGGGGGCTCTCATCCCTCTTTCACGCATGCCTCCTACGGTGGTCCCATGACGCAGGTGACTCCTCCCGGGTGGTACCCCGACCCCGGGCAGACAAGTGACGGGCCCGCCACCGAGCGCTGGTGGGACGGCAAGGCGTGGACGGACCGGACCCGACCTGCGGATCAGGCCGCCGCATGGGCTCCGCCGGCACAGCCGCCGGGCGTCGGACCGTATCCGGGCGGCCCGTTCGCCGCCGCGCCGTATCCGGCGGTTCCGGCCGCCCCGCCCGCCCCGGCGCGGCGCGGCCTGCGGACCGGGACGGCCGTCGTGGCGGCGATCGCCGTGCTCGCGGGCATAGGCGGCGGTGTCTACGCGCTCACCGCGAACGGCGGCGGCGGGAACTCCGCGCGTTCCCAGGGAGCGGGGGGCCAGGGGGGCTTCGGCGGTCCGGAGGGCCAGGGGGGCCGAGGCGGGCAGAACGGGCAAGGGGGGCAGGGGGGCCAGGGCGATCCCTTCGGCGACCAGGGCGGGCCCTTCGGCGGCCAGGGCGGCCCCGACGGCTCCGGCGGATCGGACGGCTCCGGCGGATCGAACGGGTCAGGCGGATCGAACGGGTCAGGCGGATCGGACGGGTCAGGCGGATCGGACGGGTCAGGCGGATCGGACGGGTCCGGGGGGACCGAGGACGGGTACGCCACCGACCCGTTCAACGGCATCAGCATCCCCGTACCGAGCGGCTGGAGCGGCAACCTCATCGAGGGCGGCGCGGCGATCCAGTCGAAGGGCGAGTACAAGTGCCCCGGTGACACGACGAAGACGTGCAACACCGGCGGGGCGTACTCGGCGTCCGCGAAGGCGCAGGGGCTGACGGCCACCACGGCGGAGGCCGCGGCCAAGCAGGACATCGCCAAGAATGCCGAGGAGTCCTACGGCGGCGCGAGCTACGGCGGGATCACCTCGCACCAGGTGCTCGCCTCGAAGGCGGTGACGGTGGCGGGACAGAAGGGCTATCTGGTCCGCTGGAAGGCGGTCACCGGGAAAGGCGCGGACGGCTATGTCGAGTCGCTGGTGTTCCCCTCGCCCGCCGGCTCAGGGCAGCTGGTCGTCGTCCGCTTCGGTATAGACATCGGCTCGAAGGCGCCGCAGCCGTCCGTCCTCGACCAGGTCACCGCGGGCATCAAGGCGGCCTCCGCGGGCGGCGACGGGCAGAACGTCTGAACCATCGCCCGGCCGGCCGTAGTGCGGCCGGGCAGGGTTCCCCTCCGCTCAAGAGGAACCCCACCCGGCCGGGGTGTGCGCCGCCCCCGTCCCCACGGTGCGGCGCGAGGGCCGACGTCCGGTCATCCCACGGACGGCGGCCCGGTCTCTAGGCCAGTCCCAGCAGCGGGAGCACCGCCACCTCGACGTAACGCATGAAGTACTCCTCGTCCACGTACTGCCCCTCCAGCAGCGGCCGGGCGCGGAGCACGCCCAGCAGCTGGACGGGGATGAACTCGAGGGCCGGATGGTCGGCGGGCACCTCGCCGCGCTCCACCCCGCGCCGCAGGATCTCCCGCAGCGCCTTGGTCTCGGGTTCGACGAGCGCCTCGCGCAGCGCCTGGGCGAGTTCCTGGTCCTGCACGACGGCGGGACCGAGGGCCTGGAGCAGCTTGGTGTCGCGACGGGACCACGCGGCCGCGGCCCGTGCGGCGCCGCGCAGGTCCCCGGCGAGGGAACCGGTGTCGATGCCCGCGATCCGCTTTGTGCGGCTGGATCTGAGGGCGGCGGCCACGAACTGCGGCTTGGTCTTCCACTGCCGGTACAGCGTCGACTTGCTGCACCGGGTGCTGGCGGCGATGCCCTCCATGGTGACCGAGTCGTAGCCGCATTCGCGGATCTGCTCGAGCACAGCGTCGAAGAACTCCCGCTCACGCTGCGGCGTGAGCTTGGAGCGGCGCGAAGCGGCAACCGAATCCGGTGCCTCCGCTGCCTGCGACGTCATGGCTGGCTCCTCCTCCGTAGTGCGCCCGGCCCGTGGGCCGCTTCACACCAGTATATCGATACGACAGTGTACCGGTACGCGAGCGTATCGGTACACTGTCGTATCGATGAGCCTTGGACAGGACCCAATCGTCTGTCGAGTGGACCCTTTCCTGGGCTCACCACGCACCACCTCACGCAAGACCATCAGCAAAGGGGTCGGGGGATGGATTCCCGAACCGAGCCTGAAAGTGACGGGGCAGCCGCGATACACCGGCCGCCCCTCGTCCGGGAGCTCCTTCTCGTGGCGGGGCTCTTCCTCGTCTACAAGTTCGGCCGGCAGCTGGCGAACGGCCACACCGCCGAGGCCTACCGCAACGCCCACCACGTATGGCGCTGGGAGCGCTCCCTGCATCTGCCGGGCGAGGGCGCCCTACAGTCCGTGCTGCTGCACGGGCACGTCCTGGTCCGCACCGCGAACCTCTACTACGTGGCCGTCCACTTCACGGCCACCGCCGCGTTCCTCGTCTGGCTGTACCTACGGCGCCCGGACCACTACCTGTGGGCCCGCCGGGTCCTCGCGCTGCTCACCGGCGCCGCGCTGGCGCTGCACCTGACGTTTCCGCTCGCCCCACCGCGCATGCTGGACGTGGCTCACCTGGTGGACACCGGGCAGGTCTACGGCCCCACGGTCTACGGGGCCGAGCCGCAGACCGACTCGATGGCGAACCAGTTCGCCGCCATGCCGTCGCTGCACTTCGGGTGGGCCCTGATGGTCGCGATCGGCCTGATCGTGGCCACCCGGTCGCGGCTGCGGTGGCTGTGGCTGCTGCATCCGCTGCTGACCCTGGTCGTGATCGTCGGCACGGCGAACCACTACTGGCTCGACGCGATCGTGGCGGGCGCGCTGCTCGCAGTCGCGCTCGCGGTGGTCCGCGCGCCGTCGTCGGCACCGGACGGATCGCGCACGGCGCGCCCCACGCTGCCCGCGCCGAGGCCCGCCCAGCCCGCACCTCTCGCTCGGCGCTCGGCGGCCTTGGCGGACACGTCGGCCACTCGGCGCCCGGCAGCCCTGCCCGACACCCCGGCCGCCGCCCGGCGCTCGACGCTCATGCCCGACGCACCGGCTGCCGGGGGCCCCGGCCTGGTGGGAGCGGGCCGATGAGCGCCACGCTCCTCGCCGTCGTCCTGTCCCTGTTCTCGGCCGTCGCCTACGCGGCCGCCGCCGTGGCGCAGGAACGACTCGCCGCCCGGTCCTCGGGCGCCGGCACCCTGCGGCTGTTCACCAGTGGCGCCTGGTGGTGGTCGGTCCTCCTCAACGCCTCCGCGGCCCTGCTGCATGTCGCCGCCCTCAAGTTCGGCCCGCTGACCCTGGTCCAGCCGCTCGGCGCGCTCACCTTGGTCGCCGCGGTGCCGCTCGGCGCGCGGGCGGCGGGACGCCGGGTCAGCGCGGTGGAGTGGCGAGGCACCGTCCTCACCCTGGCCGGTCTGGCCGCGCTGCTGGTGACGGCATCCGGACCCGAGCCCG
This sequence comes from Streptomyces sp. NPDC052036, assembly GCF_040680495.1. Lineage (NCBI taxonomy): Bacteria > Bacillati > Actinomycetota > Actinomycetes > Kitasatosporales > Streptomycetaceae > Streptomyces > Streptomyces sp. NPDC052036. The sequence goes on from NZ_JBFAWW010000025.1 coordinate 45,594, forward strand.
ACAACGTGCTCAGCCTGCCGGAGGCACTGGCCGTGGCGGGCGCGACCGCCAGCCTGATCGGCACACTGACCCTCCCCCACTCCCGCTCGGCCGGGGGGCTCTCGCTGGGCTCCCGCCCCGGGCTGCGGCACGCGACCGCCTCCGGTGTCGCCTCGGGTGTCGCCTCGGCGCTGACGCAGACCGTGACGGTGGCGGCGACGGACCGCTCGCAGTCGGTGCTCAGTGTCCAGGTCGTCGTGGTGGCGCTGCTGGTCGCGGCGTTCGCGACGGGTGGTCTGCTGCTCTCCCAGACGGCCTACCAGGACGGCCTCGGCGCACCGCTCGCGGTGGTGACCCTCGCCAATCCGGTCGCGGCCGGAATAATCGGCCTCTCCTTCCTCGGCGAGCATCTCCAGGGCGGCGCGGCGGGCCTGCTGCTCACGGCGTTGGGCACCGCTCTGGCCTCCTGGGGCGTGCTGACGCTGTCCCGGTCGGCCCCCGCCCCGGCCCCGGCGGCGGACACCGGGGCGGGAACCGACCGCCCCGTGGCCGCGGTGCTCGGGCGGGAGTCCGAGCCGCTCCCCTTCGAGCCGCCGTTGCTGCCCCAGCAGACGGCACCCCCGTCACCGGGGCACCTCACCACGCTGTGAACGGGCGGAGGCCGGCACGTATGCGTACGTGCCGGCCTCCTCCGTTGTCGTCCCTTTGTCTGTCGTCCCTTCCCGGGCTCAGCCCCAGCCCCGGGAGTCCTGCTTGAGCGCGGTGTCCACGGTCAGCGCCGTCGCCACGACCAGGCTCAGCAGCGGCTCGGGCAGCTGGTAGTGGATCTGCAGGACGTAGTTGTCCGCCGTGGTGAACATCGTCTTCGCCAGACCCTCCCAGGTCTTGGTGATCCGGGCCACCTCGTTCCCGGCGTGGTCGACGATGGAGAAGTTCCAGGCGCGCCAGTTCTCCGCCTTGATCGCGCCGACCTGCCGGCCGTCCGCGTTCATCGCGAAGTTGATCTTCCCGATCATGTTCTGCTGGACGATCTCGCCCACCGGCTGTCCGTCCGGGCGCTGGATCAGCACCCTAGACTTGAAGATCTTCGCGGGCCGGACCAGCACGAGCTGCGGCTGCCCGTAGGCGTCCCGGATCTCCAGCTTGTGCGTCAGGAACTGGTCGATGCTGGAGACGAAGCGCAGGATCTTCCGCAGCGCGCTCTGCCCGACCTCGGTGACCGCACCGAGCTGGTTGCCGTTCTGGTCGAAGACGCTGTACTCGTTCGTCAGCTCGATCAGCTTGGCCTTCTGGTTCACGACCAGCACCGGTTCGCTGAACAGGGTGCCGCCGCCGGCGCCGCTGGGGGCGACCCCGGCCTGCTGCTGCACCTGACGCTGGACACGCGAGTCGGGGGCGGCGGCGGCCCGGCCGTATGCCTGCTGCGGCACCGGGGGTGCCTGGTGCGCCGGCTGGGCGGCGGCCCCGCCCTGCGGGTCCGCGTGGGTGTGCTGGGTCCACTGGGCGCCGTCCCAGTACCGCAGGGTGCCCGGCGTACCGTGCGGATCCGGGTACCAACCTGCAGGTGTGTTCGATTGCGTGGTCACCGGGGCACACTACCCCGAGACCGGCGGTTCTCGGCCGGGCGTTCGATACGGGGCGATCAGGCCGCCCTCGCCCTTGCCGTGCCTCCACCGCCCCCGCCCGGGACCGCCGCCGGGGCTCGCGCGGCGGTCCCGGGTCCCGGGTCAGCCGGTGACGATCGCCGGGTCGCTCACGCCCGGCCGCCCGTTCTCGACGTGTCCGGCGAAGCGGCGCAGGAAGGCGGGGTCGGCCTCGGACGTCACGGTGAGGTCGTACCAGCGCCTGCCGGCCCCCAAGCCGAAGGTGCGCCGCACGGTGGCACCGGCGCGGACCGTGACGGCCTGCGCATGACCGCCGTACGCACAGACGACCTTGAGCCGCACCGTGCCGGAACCCTTGTGGGTGAAGGTCAGCTCGACGTCGTCGCCGGTGTGCCGTGCGACGACCTCCGGGCCGGCCGTCTTGTTCGACCCCTGGAAGACGCGCAGGAAGCCGTTCGGGCCGTGCACGGTCAGGTCGTAGGAGCCGCCCGAGTAAGCCGAGTTCCAGGTGTCCGAGACGGTCTTGCCGGCCTCGGTGGTGTAGGTCCAGGGGCCGTCGGTGCGGTTGCCGGACGTGATGAGGAAGGCGGCGCCTGCCTGTGCGCCGGAGGCGAGGGCCAGCGTGAACTTCCCGTTCGCGGTGTCCGCGGAGCCGTCCACGACGGGCGCGTACCTGAGCGGACGGGTGGGGCGCGAGCCGTGTTCCTGCGTGGGCAGGACGGGGTTGGCGGGCGGGGTCGGCACATAGTCGGGGTGCCGGTTGTGGTCCGGCGGCTGGTAGCCGTCCGTGGCCGGCAGCGACACCGGCTTGGTGTCGCTGCGGGAGAAGTCGAACGCGGAGGTCAGGTCGCCGCAGATCGCGCGCCGCCAGGGCGAGATGTTCGGCTCGTGGACGCCGAAGCGCCGCTCGATGAACCGGATGATCGAGGTGTGGTCGAGGGTCTCCGAGCAGACGTATCCGCCCTTGCTCCAGGGCGAGACGACCAGCATCGGCACGCGCTGCCCGAGTCCGTAGGGACCGGCCGGGTGGCCGGCGTCACCCGCGAAGAGGTCCGGGCCGACGTCGACCGTGGACCTGCCCTGTGCGGCGGAGGCCGGCGGGAACGGCGGGACGAGGTGGTCGAAGAAGCCGTCGTTCTCGTCGTACGTGATGAACAGGGCCGTCTTCGCCCACACCTGCGGGTCGGAGGTGAGCGCGTCGAGGACCTGGGAGACGTACCAGGCGCCGTAGTTGGCGGGCCAGTTGGGGTGCTCGGTGAACGCCTCGGGGGCGACGATCCAGGAGACCTGCGGCAGCTTGCCGCCCTTCACATCGGCCTTGAGCCGGTCGAAGAAGCCCTCGCCCGTGCGGGCGTCGGTGCCGGTGCGTGCCTTGTCGTAGAGCGGGTCGCCGGGCGCCGCGTTCTGGTACTGCTTGAAGTAGAGCAGCGAGTTGTCGCCGTAGTTGCCCCGGTAGGCGTCCTGGATCCAGCCCCAGGAACCCTTCGCGTCGAGGCCGTCACCGACGTCCTGGTAGATCTTCCAGGAGACACCGGCGGACTCCAGGCGCTCGGGGTAGGTCGTCCAGCTGTAGCCGGCCTCGTCGTTGCCGAGGACCGGGCCGCCGCCCTGGCCGTCGTTGCCCGTGTAGCCCGTCCACATGTAGTAGCGGTTCGGGTCGGTGGAGCCGATGAACGAGCAGTGGTACGCGTCGCAGATGGTGAAGGTGTCGGCGAGCGCGTAGTGGAAGGGGATGTCCTCGCGGGTCAGATACGCCATCGTGGTGGCGGACTTGGCGGGCACCCACTTGTCGTACTTGCCGCCGTTGAAGGCGGTGTGACCGTCGTTCCAGCCGTGCGGAAGGTCCTGGATGAACGCGAGACCCAGGTCGTCGGCGTCCGGGTGGAACGGCAGGACGTCCTTGGTGCCGTCCGACTGGTGCCAGACCGGCTTGCCGTTCTGGAGACTGACCGGGCGCGGGTCGCCGAAGCCCCGGACGCCTCTGAGCGTGCCGAAGTAGTGGTCGAAGGAACGGTTCTCTTGCATCAGGACGACGATGTGTTCGACGTCCTCGATGGTGCCGGAGCGGTGGTGCGCGGGAAGGGCCGCGGCGCGCTCGATGGTGCCGGAGAGCGCACTGAACGCGGCGGTGCCGCCCGCCAGTTGGAGGAAGCGGCGCCGATTCACTTGAGACATGACGGAGTGACCTCTTGTCCTGAGCGGGGCATGGAACGCCCGTTGATGAGAGAACCTGCGCGAAGGGAGTGTTCCAGGAACACCAAACGTCAGGAAAGGGTGCGATGGCGCCCGTGTGAAAGCCGCCGGTACGGCAGATGCGGCCCGGACCAAGACCTCCCCAAAACCCTCCCGAGCCCCGTCACCACCTGCTGGAAAGCCCTGCGCGAGCCCACCGCTTCCGCCCTGGCCGGGGAATAGGGGAAAGGCGTCTTCCGGCGATCTCCCCGCGGATCGAAGCAAGAGTCAAACCATTCTCTCGGCAGTTTCTTTCCCTCATCACAAGGACCATGCGTAACCCCTCTGAGCTGGGCGAACGTTAAGTTTTCAGCGCATCAATTTTCTCCCATGCACGGGTCGAGAATCAGGGCCGCATTGCTTGCGAGGAGTTGGTGAACCGCCTCCGCGGCCACCTCATCTGACGGGTCGACAAGGGCGTTGCGCCCATCCGCACCGAAAGACAGAGGCACCACATTGCCTTCGCCCCTCTCCCCGCCGTCCCCCGAACCGTTCGTGTCGCGCGGCGACCGGGCCCTCTTCCGCACCGGGCAGGCTCCTCCACCGCGCACCCTGATCGATGTCCTGGAGGCCACCGCCGCCACCCACCCTCGGGCGCCCGCACTGCAGACGGCCGCTGAGGTGCTCTCCTACCGCGAGCTGTGCGCCGAGGTCCTCCGCCGCGCACGCCGGCTGGCCGATCTCGGGATCGGTCCCGGCGACCGGGTGGGCATCCGGGTGCCGTCGGGCACCGCCGAGTTGTATGTGTCGATCCTCGCGGTGCTGCGCTGCGGAGCGGCCTATGTACCGGTCGACGCCGACGACCCCGACGAGCGGGCCGCCACCGTCTTCCGCGAGGCCGGGGTGTGCGCGGTGCTGGGTCCGTATCCGCAGTCCGAGCGGCTCGCAGCCCCGTCGGGGGCGGCGTCGGGCCGCTTCGGGCCCGCTCCCGGCGACGACGCGTGGATCATCTTCACCTCCGGTTCGACCGGCGCGCCCAAGGGCGTCGCGGTCACCCACCGGTCGGCCGCGGCCTTCGTCGACGCCGAGGCGCTGCTGTTCCTGCGGGAGCGGCCGATCGGCCCGGGGGACCGCGTCCTCGCGGGGCTGTCCGTCGCCTTCGACGCCTCCTGCGAGGAGATGTGGCTGGCCTGGCGGCACGGCGCGTGTCTCGTGCCGGCCGAACGCTCCTTGGTACGGGCCGGCCACGACCTCGGCCCCTGGCTCGCCGAACAGGACATCACCGTCGTCTCCACCGTGCCCACCCTGCTGGCGATGTGGCCCGAGGAGGCGCTGCGGCGGGTCCGGCTGCTGATCCTGGGCGGTGAGGCGTGTCCTCCGGGGCTCGTCGACCGGTTCGCCGACTCGGACCGGGAGATGTGGAACACCTACGGTCCGACCGAGACCACCGTCGTGGCCTGCGCCGCCCGTCTGCGGCGCGGCCGTCCGGTACGCATCGGACTGCCGCTCGCCGGCTGGCAGTTGGCGGTCGTCGACGAGGCCGGTCGGCCCGTGGCGTACGGCGAGGAGGGCGAGCTGATCATCGCCGGGACGGGCACCGCCCGCTATCTCGACCCCGTCAAGGACGCCGGCCGTTACCGGCCCTGCGCCGCGCTGGACACTCCGCGCGCCTACCGCTCGGGCGATCTCGTGCGCGCCGACGCCGAGGGCCTGGTGTTCGTGGGGCGCGCCGACGATCAGGTCAAGCTCGGCGGCCGGCGGGTCGAACTCGGCGAGATCGACGCGGCCCTGCTCGCCCTCCCGGGCGTGCGCGGTGCGGCGGCGGCCGTCCGCACGACGCCGGCCGAGGCCCAGGTGCTGGTGGGCTATGTGGTGCCGGAGCGGGCCGCCGACGGGCATTCGCTCTTCCAGGCCGACAAGTCCCGGGCGCTGCTCGTGGAGCGGCTGCCCACCCCACTGGTGCCGCTCCTTGCGGAGGTGGCGGATCTGCCCACCCGGGCCTCCGGGAAGGTCGATCGCAACGCCCTGCCCTGGCCGGTGCCGCTCGGCGGGGCCGAGCACGGCGCGGACGACCCCGCGCCCCGGCTGCACGGGACGGCCGCCCGGCTGGCGGACGTGTGGGAGCAGTTGCTCGGCCTCCGTCCCGGTCCGGACAGCGACTTCGTGGACCTCGGCGGCACCAGCCTGACCGCCGCCCGTATGGCGTCGGTGCTGCGGGAGCACTACCCGGGGGTGTCCGTCGCCGACCTCTACCGGCACTCGGTGCTGCACCGCATGGCCGCGCACCTCGACTCCCTGGCGGGCACCGCCGACGAGGTGCGCCCGGCTCGGCCGGTGCCGAGGCGGACCGCCCTCGTCCAGTTCCTGGTCCAGTCGGCCGCCTACGGCATCACGGGGCTGCGCGGCCTGGTCGGGCTCGCGGCGGCGGACAATGTGCTCGGCTGGGCCGCTCCGCGTGCCTGGACGCCGCACACCGCGTGGTGGCTGGTGGTTGTGGGCTGGGTGGTGCTGTTCAGCGCGCCGTCACGGTGTCTGATCGGTGCGGGGCTGGCCCGCGCGCTGGCCGGCTCGATCGCCCCCGGTGCCCATCCCCGGGGCGGGCGGGTGCATCTGCGGCTGTGGAGCGCGGAACGGGCGGTGGCGGCCTTCGGCGTACCGTCCCTGCTCGGCACGCCGTGGGCCGCCCGGTACGCCCGGATGCTGGGCTGCACCACCGGCCGTGACGTCCAACTGCACGCCATGCCCCCAGTGACGGGTCTGGCCGAACTGGGCGACGGGTGCGGCATCGAACCCGGGGCGGACCTGGCGGGCTGGTGGCTCGACGGGGACACGCTGCACGTCGGGAAGGTCACGGTCGGCGCCGGGGCGCGGGTGGGCCACCGCGCCATGCTGCTGCCGGGTGCCGTCGTGGGCCGGGACGGGGAACTCACGGCCGGAAGCTGTCTGGACGCCCGGATCCCGGACGGCCGGACCTGGACCGGCTCCCCCGCCCGCCCGGCCGAGCCGGCCGAACGCATCGCGGACGGCGGCCCGACGACGCCCGCGGGCGCGCGCCGGCGCCGCTGGGACCTGGCCTACGCGCTGTCCCTCGCCGCACTGCCGCTGTTGTCCCTGCTCGCCGCCGCCCCCGCCCTGGGAGCCACCTATCTTCTGGTGCGCCGGGTGCCGACCCTGTCGGGTGCGGCGCTGCGTCTGCTGGCAGCCGCCCCGGTGTTCGCGGTCGTGACGACGGTGTGCGCGATACTCGTCACCGCGGGCGCCGTACGGCTGCTGAGCCGGTCCGTCGAGCCGGGTGTGCACCGCGCGGACGGTGGAGTGGCCTGGCGGGTGTGGCTGGTGACCCGGCTGCTCGACGGGGCCCGGGGCAGCCTCTTCCCGCTCTACGCGAGCCTGGCCACACCGCTCTGGCTGCGTCTGCTCGGCGCACGGGTCGGCCGGGGCACCGAGATCTCGACCGTACTGCCCCTGCCGTCCCTGCTGGAGGTGTCGGACGGGGCGTTCCTCGCCGACGACACGCTCGTCGCACCGTTCGAACTGCGCGGCGGGTGGATGCGGTTGGGGCGGGTGCGCGTCGGTGAGCGCGCGTTCGTCGGCAACTCCGGGATCGTGGGCCCCGGCCGTGAGGTCGCCGACCGAGAGCTGGTGGGGGTGCTGTCCGACGCGCCGGCGCACGGCAGGCCGGGTATGTCGTGGATCGGGCGGCCCGCGATGCCGCTGCCCCGGGTGCCGGGGAACGCCGATCCCGCACGGACGTTCGCCCCGCCCCGGCGGCTGGTGGCGGCCCGCGCGGCCGTGGAGCTGTGCCGTCTGCTGCCGGTGGTGATGAGCACGCTGCTGGCGGAGTGCGTGCTGCTCGGCGAGCAGGACGCCCTGGATGTGGGCGGGCTGCCGCTGGCGGCGCTCGTCGGCGCCCCGCTGCTGCTGGCGGCGGGCCTGGCGGCCTGTCTCACGGCCACCGGCGCCAAGTGGCTGCTCGTGGGCCGGTTCCAACCGGGTGAGCGCCCGTTGTGGTCGTCGTTCGTGTGGCGCAACGAGCTGTTCGACACGTTCGTGGAGTCCTTGGCGGTGCCCTGGGGAGCGGGGGCCTTCCTGGGGACCCCGGCGCTCAACTGGTGGCTGCGCAGCCTCGGTGCGCGCATCGGACGCGGAGTGTGGTGCGACACCTACTGGTTGCCGGAGACCGATCTGGTCAGCCTCGGCGACGGGGTCAGCGTCAACCGCGGCTGTGTGCTCCAGACACATCTCTTCCACGACCGGATCATGCGGATGGACACCGTACGTCTGGCGGCGGGAGCGTCCCTGGGACCGCACAGCATCGCGCTGCCCGGCACCGCGGTCGGCGTCGGCGCGTCGATCGGTGCGTCGTCCCTCGTGATGCGCGGCGAGACCGTGCCCGACGGCACGCGCTGGGCCGGCAACCCCATCGCGGGCGCCACCGCGACCCGTGCCACGGCGGTGCTCGCCGGAGGGGAGGCGGCATGACACGGTGCAGCCGACGAGCCCTGATCCGGGGCGCGGTGCTCGTTCCGCTCGCGGCCACGGCCGCGGACCGCCTCCCGAGACCGGCCGAGCGCTACTTCGCGAGCCATGGGTCCTACGGGCACCACACCCTCTCCTACGATCTGCGGCTGGCCTACGACCCGGCGGGCGGCACACTCGAAGGCCGGGCGCGGATCCGGGCGGTGGCCGACCGTCCGCTGCGGCGGGTGGAACTCGACCTCGCCCGGCTGGCGGTGCACACCGCCCGGGTCGACGGGGTGGAGGTCCACACCCGGCGACGGCGGAACAAGCTGTTCCTCTCGGCCCCGCGCCCGCTGGCGGCGGGTACCCCCTTTGCCTTGGAGATCGGCTACGGCGGCCGGCCGGGTCCCCTGCGCACACCTTTCGGGCCCATCGGCTGGGACCGCACCGGGGACGCGCACGACGGAACGCTGGTGGCCGCCCAGCCGCTCGGCGCCCCCTCGTGGTTCCCCTGCAACGACCGCCCGGACGACAAGGCCGCGTTCACGTTCCGGGTGACCGTGCCCCACGGCCACCAGGTGCTCGCCAACGGCACCCTGCGGGAACGGCGCGCCCTCGGCCCCGAGGAGCGCTGGACCTACCACCACCCCGGTCCCATGGCTCCCTATCTCGCCGCGCTGTACACCGGGCGCTTCGGACACGAGACCTTCAGGGCCCGGGACAGCGCGACCGGCCGCCTGGTCGCCGGACGCAACGCCTACCCGGCGCGGCTCGCGGACCCGGCCCGTCACGACCTGGGCCGCCAGCCGCAGATGCTCGGCGCGTTCACCGGCTGGTTCGGCCCGTACCCCTTCGAGACCTACGGCGCGGTGGTCGTGGACGCGGAGCTGGACGAGCCGGTGGAGAACCAGACGCTCTCCGTCTTCGGAAGCAATCACATCGACGGCGAGCGCGGCTGGGAGACGCTCGTCGCCCATGAACTCGTCCACCAGTGGTACGGCAACAGCGTGAGCCTGCGGGACTGGCGTGACATCTGGCTCAACGAGGGGTTCGCGACCTACGGCGAGTGGCTGTGGTCGGAGCACATCGGCGAGGACTCGGCCGACACCATCGCCCGCGCGGAATGGCACAGACTGGCACGGGGCGCACAGGATCTGCGGATCGCCGACCCGGGCCGGCGCCGTATCTTCGACGACCGTGTCTACACCCGTGGCGCGTGCACCCTGCACGCGCTGCGTCTCACCATGGGCGAGGACCGCTTCTTCGCCATGCTGCGCTCCTGGCACCGTATCCATCGCGGTGCCAGTGCCACCACGTCCGCCTTCGTCGCCCATGCCGGGCGCTGCTCGCCCCTCGTCACCGAGCCGCTGCTGCGCGCCTGGCTCTACGACAGCCGTCTGCCGCCGCTGCCCCGGGCGTGAGATGCGCACCCGCCGTCCGTCTCGCCCGGGGCGAGGCGGACGGCGGGACGCGCGGCCCTCAGGGCGTCAGGACTCCGCGCGGGGCCGCGGCTCCTCGCGGGATCACGAGAGGTACGCCTCCACCTCGCTGAACTGCGCGGCCGGCCACCCGGTGTTGGCGGTCACGTTCAGCCGCAGATAGCGCAGGTTCGTGCCGCCGGGCAGGGTGACGGTCACCGTGTTGCCGGTGGCCGGGTCGAAGCGGTAGTCCGCGGAGCCGACCACGGTCGTGTACCCGGAGCCGTCCGTGCTGCCGAGTACGGACAGGGTCTGGGCGCGTGCCTGCCAGGCCGAGAGCGGCGGCAGTTTCAGCACCAGCCGGCGTACCGCCTGCGACGATCCGAGGTCGACGGTGAACGACTGGGGGAAGGCGTTGTTGGTCGACTCCCAGTAGCTGTTCGCGTCCCCGTCGACCGCCTTGCCCGGGGTGTAGACGTCCTGGGAGCCGCTCGCGGTGGCCGGGCGGCCCTTGGCGAGGTTGCGGCCCGGGTCCGGGGGCGGGTTGCCCTGGCCGGGCTGGGGCCAGGTCGAGCAGTCCGACCAGGTGCTGTTCCAGCCGGAGTTGCCGCCGCCGTCGGTGAGCGCGAAGCCGCCGGAGTTGGCCGGGTACGGGCAGTTGTAGACGCCCGCCGAGCCCACCGAGGTGGCGGTGACATTGCGGAGGGTGGCGGCGCCCGGGGCCTCGGCCTGGACGACGACGGTGCCGGTGTTGCGCACGGTGGCGCCGTCCACCGTGACGTTCCGGACGGGATAGCCCTGCCCGCCGCCGGAGACGAACTCGAAGGCGCTGTAAGGACTGTCGGTGATCGTGGTGTTGGTGATGTTCACGGTGGCGTTGATCGCGCTGTCGTAGGAGTCGACGCGCAGCGCGCCCATGGGGTGGTTCCAGTTGGGGTTCATCGCGCCGGTGCGCACGAGCGTGTTGCCGTCGACGGTGATGGTGCCGGCCAGCGGGGAGAACGGGTCCAGGAACTTCTGGTTGGAGATCGCGATACCGCTGCCGAGGGCGTTGGTGTCGGAGATCAGGTTGTTGCGCACCGCGAGGTCCGTGCCGCCGTAGATCGCGATGCCGTTGGCGAGGTTGGGCTGCGAGATGGTGTTGTTCTCGAAGCTGCTGTCGGTGTCCGGCGAGTACAGCGACCACATGGCGAGCGCGTCATCGCCCTGGTTGCGCAGGAAGTTGTTGCGGACCCGGACGCCTTTGGCGGTGCCGTTGAGGTTGAGACCGTCGGCGGTGGTGTCGAGGATGCGGTTGTTCTCGACGACCAGGTTGTCGTTGTTGCCGGTCAGCCACAGGCCGACCTTCAGATGCTGGATCCACATCCCGGAGACGGAGGAGTTCGGGCCCAGCGAGCCGTTGACGAAGTTGTCGGGGCTGGAGTCCACCCGCTCGGTGACCTCGCCGAGGACGGCGAAGTCCTTGATGTGGACGTTGCCGGAGGAGCCGGACTGGTCGATGAAGCGGGAGGTGTGCACCACGGACCACCAGCTGCCGGCGCCCTGGAGGGTCACGTTCTGCACCCCGCTCAGCGAGGACGTCAGTCGGTAGTCGCCCGGCGGGATCCAGACCACTCCCCCCTGGGCCGCGGCGATGGCGTCGCGGAAGGCCTGGGTGGAGTCGCCCTGGCCGCTGGGGTCGGCGCCCTTGGAGGTGACGGAGACCGATCCGGCGGGCTGGCTCGCGGCGGCGGCCACCTGCTCGAAGTCGGCGACGTCGACGGTGACCTGGGTACCGGTCGACTCGAAGGCGATCCTGTCGCCCGGCTGGACGTTCTGGCCCAGCAGCAGGCGGGCGTTGTCGAAGAAGTGGTGGGTCCTGGCGCCGGGGATCCAGCCGGTGTCGACGTAGGAGTACTTGGAGGTGACGGCCACGGTCTTCGTCAGCCTGGTTCCGTTGACGTACACGTTGAGCGTGCCGGACTGGCCGTCCGGCACGCTGTAGGCGAGGTTCACGGCGTTGGCGGCCCGGGGCACGGTGAACTCGACACGCTGTCCGGAGGTGAGCCGGACGGCCTGGCGGCCGGAGGCCTCGGAGGCGAGGCTGCCCTGGGTGTAGTCGGGGCCGATCTTCGTTCCGTTGGTGGTGGCGGACTCGGCCTCGACCGAGGTGAAGGGCAGGGAGGCGCCCGCGTCCGCGTGGGCGGCCGGTGCGCCGAGGGTGACGAGCATGCCGGCGGCGAGGGCGACGGCCGCCCCGATTGCTGGCATGCGCCTGACAGATCTGACCGTGCGGGTGGTCCCGTGCATGTGCTGATCCCTTCATGGTGGGGGTGGTGGGATAGCGCGGTGCGGGACGGCGGTCAGGCGCGCAGCCAGACCGCCGTGTCCTGGGGAAGGCGGCCCTGTTCGTCCAGGGGGCCGCTGGCCAGCAGAAGCCGGGAGACGGCGGGCAGTTCGGCGGGGGCGGCGGCGAGGTTCACCATGCAGATCACGCCCTGGGCGCGGGTGAAGGCGAGGACCCCCTCGGGGGCGGGCAGCCAGGCCGGCGGGCCGTCGCCGAACACCGGCCGGATCCTGATCGCCGCACGGTAGAGGCTGAGCATCGAGCCGGGGTCGGCCGCCTGGAGGTCCGCCGCGTACGTCGGCCAGTACGCGGGCTGCGGCAGCCAGGGCTCGCCGCCGAATCCCGCGTGGGGTGCGTCGGCCGTCCACGGCAGCGGCACCCGGCAGCCGTCGCGGCCCGGGTCGGTGCCGCCGGAGCGGAAGTACATCGGGTCCTGGATACGGTCCGGGGGGATGTCGGCCTCGGGCAGGCCGAGTTCCTCGCCCTGGTAGACGTAGACCGCGCCCGGCAGGGCCAGCGACAGCAGGGCGGCGGCGCGGGCGCGCCGGGTGCCGAGGGCCAGGTCGCTGGGGGTGCCGAAGGTCTTGGCGGCGAAGTCGAAGCCGGTGTCGTCGCGGCCGTAGCGGGTGACCGTCCGGGTGACGTCGTGGTTGCACAGCACCCAGGTGGCGGGGGCGCCGACGGGGGCGTGCTCGGCGAGGGTGCTGTCGATGGCGGCACGCAGGCGCCCGGCGTCCCAGGGGCAGGACAGAAAGGAGAAGTTGAAGGCGGTGTGGAGTTCGTCGGGGCGTAGGTAGCGGGCGAAGCGTTCCGGGTCGGGGAGCCAGACCTCGCCGACGAACACGCCGTCGTAGGCGTCGGCGACGGCCCGCCAGGAGCGGTAGACGTCATGGAGTTCGTCGCGGTCGACGAACGGGTGCGGCTCGGGGTGCGTGGCCAGGTCGGGCAGGTCCGGGTCCTTGGCGAGCAGGGCCGCCGAGTCGATACGGACGCCGGCGACACCGCGTTCGAACCAGAAGCGCAGGATGTCCTCGTGCTCCTGGCGGACGGCCGCGTGGGCCCAGTTGAGGTCGGGTTGCTCGGGGGTGAACAGGTGCAGGTACCAGTCGCCGTCGGGCAGCCGGGTCCACACCGGTTCGGTGGAGCCGACGAACTGGGACGGCCAGTCGTTGGGCGGGAGTTCACCGTCGGCTCCGCGTCCGGGCCGGAAGTGGAACAGTTCGCGCTCGGGGCTGCCCGGTCCGGCGGCGAGGGCCGCCCGGAACCAGGGGTGCTGGTCGGAAACGTGGTTGGGCACGATGTCGACGATCGTGCGGATACCCAGATCGCGCGCCTCGGAGATGAGTTTCTCGGCCTCGGCGAGGTCGCCGAAGGCCGGGTCGACGGCACGGTAGTCGGCCACGTCGTAGCCGCCGTCCTTCATGGGCGACAGGTACCAGGGGTTGAACCACAGCGCGTCCACGCCGAGTTCGGCGAGATACGGCAGTCTCGCGCGGACGCCCGCGAGGTCCCCGGTGCCGTCGCCGTCGCCGTCCGCGAAGCTGCGGACGTACACCTGGTAGATGACGGCCGAACGCCACCAGTCACGGTCGGTCCGGGCGTTGCGGGCAGGGGTGGGCTGTCCCACGGTGCGGGCCTTTCTGTCTCGGGGGGGTCCAGGGGCCGGTTCAGCCCTTGGTGCTGCCCGCGCTGATCCCGGCGATGATGTGCCGCTGGAAGACGAGGAACAGCACGACCATCGGGATGCTGGCGATCACCATCGCGGCGACGAGCACGGTGAGCTGGATGTTCTGCGAGAGCTGGACCAGGGCCACGCTGATCGGCTGCTTGTCGGTGTCGGAGAAGATCATCAGCGGCCACAGGAAGTCCTGCCAGACGGCGACCAGCGCGAAGATCGACACCACGCCGAGCACCGGCCGGGACATGGGGAGGACGACCGACCACAGGGTGCGCAGTCTGCCCGCGCCGTCGATCTCGGCGGCCTCCAGCACGTCGCGCGGCAGCTGGTCGAAGAACCGCTTCAGCAGGTACAGGTTGAAGGCGTTGGCGACGGCCGGCAGCCAGATGCCGAGGGGGTCGTTGAGCAGGCTGGTGTGGATCAGCGGAAGGTCGGCGGCGGTCAGGTACTTGGGGACGACCAGCGCCTGGGCCGGGACCATCAGGGTGGCGAGGATGCCGCCGAGGATCACCTTGCCGAAGGCGGGTTTCAGCTTGGACAGGGCATAGGCGGCGGCCGTGCAGAACACCAGCTGGAACGCCCACGCGCCGGCCGCCTGCACCACCGTGTTCCACAGGTGCTGCGGCAGCTGCATCAGGTCCCAGGCGTCGGTGTAACCGCTGAGGTGCCAGTGCTTCGGGATCAGTGTCGGCGGGGTCTGGGCGACCTCGTCCGGTGACTTCATCGCGCCTGTCACCATCCAGTAGACCGGGAAGAGGAAGGCGAGCGCGAAGAGCAGGACGACTCCGGTGAACACGGTCCAGTACAGGGCCTTGCCGCGGGGCCGGGCGAGCGTGGCCGGCGAGATCAGGGTCCGGGTGCTCATACGCCCTCCTCCCCGGAGCGGGTGAGCCGGAGATAGCCGGCGGAGAAGACGCCGAGCAGCACGAGGAGCATGACGCTGAGCGCGCAGGCGCCGCCGAAGTCGTTGTAGAGGAAGGCGTACTTGTAGATCAGGTACAGGACGGTGACCGTGGCGCTCTCCGGTCCGCCGCCGGTGATCACGAACGGCTCCGTGAAGACCTGCATGGTCGCGATGATCTGAAGGAGCATCAGCATCAGGATGACAAACCTGGTCTGCGGGATCGTCACATGGCGCACGCGCTGGAGGAGGTTCGCGCCGTCCAGTTCGGCGGCCTCGTACAGCTCGCCGGGGATGGACGCGAGCGCGGCCAGGTAGATCAGGACGGTGCCGCCCATGTTCGCCCAGGTCGCCACGAGCACCAGGGAGACGAGGGCGGTGTCGGCGCCGTTGGTCCAGTTGGAGGTGGGCAGGTGCAGAAAGCGCAGCGTCTCGTTGGCGAGGCCGGCTCCGGGGTCGTAGAACCACTTCCACAACAGGGCGCTGACCACCGGCGGGATCATCACCGGCAGATAGACCACGACCCGGAAGAAGGCCCGGGCGTGGCGCAGTTCGTTCAGGACGAGGGCCAGCACGAAGGGGACCGCGAAGCCGATCAGCAGCGCGAGCAGGGTGAAGGTGAGGGTGTTGCGCCAGGCGGCCGCGAACTCCGGATCGTGCAGCACCCGGGTGAAGTTGGCGGTGCCGACCCACTCGGGCGGGGAGCCGGGCGTGTACTTCTGGAAGGCGATCACGACCGCGCGGATCGCGGGGTACCAGGAGAACAGGGCGAAGCAGAGAAGGCCGCCGAGCAGGAAGCCGTACGCGCGTGCCTGGTCGGCGAGGCGGCGCCGCCCCTGGCCTCTGGACGGAGGCGGCGCCTGCACCGGGTGGACGGTGACCGTCTCGACGGGCCGCCGTGCGGCGGTCTGCGACATGGGGGTCAGCTCCGGGCCAGAATGGCGTCGATCTTTCCGCCGGCGTCCTTGAGGAGCTGGTCGATGTCGGCGTCCTTCTTGGTCAGTACGGCGGAGACGGTGCCGTCGAGGACGGAGTAGATCTGCTGGGCGTTCGGCGGCTCGATCTTCATCTGCAGGTTCTGGTTGCCGTCGAGGAAGGACTGGTAGTTCTTCACCGGGACATTGGCGTTGGCCTGCTTCACCTGCTGGTCCTTGGCGTCGGCGGCGCCGGTGAACAGCCGGGGCTCGGGCAGTCCGACGGGGGCGTTGTTCTTCTTGGCGCGGGCGTAGTCGCCGAGGAAGCCCTTGCCCGGAGTGAGGAACATGTGGTCGAGCCACTTCAGGCCCGCGCGGATCTGCGCCGGAGTGTCCTTCTTGTTGAACATGTAGCCGTCGCCGCCGATGAGCGTGCCCTTGCCGCCGGGCATGGGGGCGATGGCCAGGTCGTCGTAGTTGCCGCCCTTCTCCTTCACCAGGATCGGGATGTTGTCGGGGGCGGCGAGGTACATGCCGAGCTTTCCGGAGCCCATCATCTGCTGGACGTCGTTGATGACGAGAAGCTGTTTGCTGCCCATGGAGTTGTCGGTCCAGCGCATGTCGTGCAGGTTCTGCAGGACCGCGCGCGCTTCGGGGGTCTCCACGGTGGCCTTCTTGCCGTCGGCGGAGACGACGTCCCCGCCCTGCCCGTACAGCTCGGCCGTGAAGTGCCAGCCGCCCTGGTTCTGGGCGCTGTAGTCGGCGTAGCCCACGGTTCCGCTGCCGAGCGCGGCGATCTTCTTGGCGTCGGCGCGGAGTTCCTCCCAGGTCGTGGGCGGCCGGTCGGGGTCGAGGCCGGCCTGCTGGAAGAGCTTCCGGTTGTAGATCAGACCCATCGAGTAGCCGGTGCGCGGGATGCCGTAGATCTTGCCGTCGACGGTGTAGATGTCGCGCAACTGCTGCTGGAGGGTGTCGTAGCTCTTCAACTCCTTGACGTACGGGGTGAGATCGGCCGCCTGGCCGGTGTCGACGACATGCTTGACGTCGGTGAAGTACGTGTAGAACACGTCCTCCATCTGGCCGCCGGCGAGCTTGGCGTCGAAGGTCTTGGGGTCCTGGCAGGGGAACGCGTCATGGGCGACGACGTCGATGTCCTGGTGCTGCTTCTCGAAGGAGGCGATGTCCTCCTCGAAGAACCGGCGGTCGACCTTGGCGCTCTTGGGCGGCTCGCAGTTGACCGTGATGCGCGTCTTGCCGCTCGCCGCGTCGTCGCTCGATCCGCAGGCGGCGGCGGTGAGGGCGAGGGAGCAGACGCCGATCGCGGCGAAGGTACGGCGGAACCCGGTGCTTCTCATCGGTGGACCCCTCTGGGCAGGAGCGGTGGGCGCCGCACACTCAAGCACCGCCGACATCTCTCCGCAAGATGCCGCGCAGAATCTGTAATTATTCGACAGCAGAGTGGATCTCAGCCGCGAGGCGCTTGCGCGGTCGATCCGCGCACCACCAGCTCCGGTTCGAAGAGCAGTTCGTCGGCCGGTACGGACCTCCCGCCGATCTGGGCGTTGAGCAGTTCGACGACGGCCTTCCCCATCGACTCGATGGGCTGGCGGACGGTGGTGAGCGGCGGTTCCGTGCAGTTCATCAGCGCGGAGTCGTCATAGCCCACGACGGAGATCCGGGAGGGTACGTCGAGTCCCTTGCGGCGGGCGGCCCGCACCACGCCCAGGGCCAGCGGATCGCTCGCGCAGATGAACCCGGTGACGCCGCGCTCGATGAGCTTGACGGCCGCCGCGTGACCGCCCTCGATCGAGAACATGGCCCGGGCGACGAACTCGTCCGGCAGCTCCCCGGCGATCGCCCGCGCCGCCGCCAGCTTGCGGGCCGAGGGCACATGGTCGCTCGGGCCGAGCACCAGGCCGATCCGCTCGTGCCCCAGCGAGGCCAGGTGACGCCAGGCCTGCTCGACGGCCACGGCGTCGTCGCAGGAGACGCCCGGGAAGCCGAGGTGTCCTATGGCCGCGTTGACCAGCACCACCGGGATGTTGCGGTCCGCGAGCAGTCGGTAGTGGTCGTGCGGGGCGTCGGCCTGTGCGTAGAGCCCTCCGGCGAAGACCACCCCGGAGACCTGCTGTTGCAGCAGCAGCGCCACATAGTCGGCCTCGGAGACCCCGCCCTTGGTCTGGGTGCACAGCACCGGGGTCAGCCCCAGCTGGGCGAGCGCGCCGCCGATCACCTCGCCGAAGGCGGGGAAGATGGGGTTCTGCAGCTCGGGCAGGACCAGCCCGACAAGCCGGGCCCGCTCGCCGCGCAGTTGGGTGGGCCGCTCGTAGCCGAGGACGTCGAGCGCGGAGAGCACCGCCTGCCGGGTGGCTTCGGAGACCCCGGGCTTACCGTTGAGCACCCGGCTGACCGTGGCCTCGCTGACCCCGACCTTCTTCGCCACCTCAGCAAGTCGTCGCGTCATGGACGCAAGAATAGCGCAAACAATGCAAGCGGCTTGCGTTGGTGATCCCGCCAGATTCCGCTCTCCGCCGGCGTCTCCGTCGGCGTCGGATGCGGCGCTCCGTCGCCGTCAGATCCGGCTCTCCGTCGCCGTGTCCGCCGACAGGCGCTGGGCGACGTAGATCGGGACCACCGACAGGACGACGAGCACCGCCGCCACGACGTTCACGACCGGGGCCTGCTGAGGGCGGGTCATGTTGTCGAAGATCCAGATCGGCAGGGTCTCGATGCCGGGACCGGCCGTGAACGTCGTGACCACGATCTCGTCGAAGGAGAGCGCGAAGGACAGCAGCGCGCCCGCGAACAGCGCCGAGCGCACCAGCGGGAACGTCACGTCGACGAAGGCGCGGAAGGTGTCGGCGCCCAGGTCCATCGCCGCCTCCTCGTAGGAGCCGGAGGTACGGCGCAGTCGCGCGACGACGTTGTTGAAGACCACGACGATGCAGAAGGTGGCGTGGCCGACGACCACGGTGAACAGGCCCAGCCCGACCCCGAGCGGTTCCAGGACCGTGCTGAACGCCGAGTTGAGCGCGATGCCCGTGACGATGCCGGGCAGCGCGATCGGCAGGACGACCACGAAGGAGAGGGCGTCGCGGCCGAAGAAGCGGTGCCGGGCCACCGCGAACGCGATCAGCGTCCCGAGCACCAGCGCGATAGCCGTGGCGCCGAGACCCGCCTTCACCGAGACCCACAGCGCGCTGCGGGCCCCCGTGTTCTCCCAGGCCACCGACCACCAGTGGGTGGTCCATCCGGGCGGCGGCCAGCTCGCGCTACGGTCCGGGTTGAAGGAGTTGACCAGGACGAGGGCGAGCGGGACATAGATCACCGCGAAGCCGAGGCCGGCGGCGACGCGCAGCGCGATGCGCGCGGAGCGGGACAGTTGCATGACGGGTACCCCTGCTGGAGGCTGCGGAGTTCTAGAGACTGCTGAGCGCGCCCGTACGGCGCATCGCCAGCAGGTACAGCACGATGACCAGCACCGGAACCGTGCCCAGCGCGGCGGCCATGGGCAGGTTGAGCTCGATGTTGGAGTAGACGAGGTTGCCGATCAACTGGGTCTTGCCACCGACGATCTGCACGGTGATGTAGTCGCCGAGGCTGAGCGAGAAGGTGAAGACCGAGCCGGCGGCCACGGACGGGAGCACCATCGGCAGCACGACCGAGCGGAAGGTGCGGCCGGGGCGCGCCCCCAGGTCGGCGGAGGCGTCCAGCAGGCCCGTGGGCAGCTGTTCGAACGCCGTGTGGATCGGCAGGATCATGTACGGCAGCCACAGATAGGTCAGGGTGATGACGGCCGCCGGGAGCCCGAACCCCGGTCCGCTCAGCCCGAAAGGCTGCAGCATCCAGTCGGCGAGCCCGCCCTCGGACAGGATCAGCCGCCACGCGTACACCTTCACCAGGTAGCTCGCCCACAGCGGCGTGAGGATGGCGACCACCAGCAGGGGCCGCCACTTGGGCCGGGCGACGCGCGCGGTGTAGAAGGCCAGCGGGAAGGCGATCAGCGCACACAGGACGGTGACCGCGAGGGCCACGCCGATGCTGCGCAGGATCACCTGGCGGAAGACGGGCGTGGTCAGCAGCGCGTGGAAGTTGTCCGTGGACCAGACCTTCACCACCTCGGAGGTGAAGGAGTCCGTCGTCCAGAAGGCGGAGACGAACAGCACGGCGAGCGAGCCGAGGTAGAGCACGGCCAGCCACAGCAGGGGCGCGGTCAGCAGCAGGGACAGCCGCAGCCGCGGACGGCGGTGCAGCAGCCCGGCGAGCCGCCGGACGGGGGTCCGTCCGGCGGCCGGCAGGGTGGCGGTCATGGTCGTGTCCTCAGCCCTTGATCTCGGTCCAGGCCTGGACCCACTTGGCGTACGGCACGCACTTGACGTCCGTACGGCCGTCGAGGCACTGCTCGATGGGGGTGTTCCAGAAGGCGACGTTCTTCCAGTAGGCCGTGTCGGCCGCGTGGTAGGTGGTGCAGAAGTTCTTGTCGCTGGTCTCCTCGCACGCCTTGGCGTTGGACGGTGCCTCGCCGAAGTACTCGGCGACCTGGGCGTTGACCTTCGGCGAGATGATCCAGTTCATCCACTGGTAGGCGCAGTCGGGGTGCTTGGCCTTGGCCGAGATCATCCAGGTGTCGGACCAGCCGGTCGAACCCTCCTTGGGCACGAAGGCCTTGACCTTGGCGCCCTCGCTCTGCGCGAGGTTGGCGATGACCTGCCAGGTGGTGCCGACCACGGAGTCGCCGCTCTTGAAGGCGGACACCTCCTTGAGGTAGTCGCCCCAGTACTCGCCCACGTTCGCGTTCTGCTTCTTCAGCAGGTCGACGGCCGCGTCGAACTGCTTCTGGTCGAGCGCGTACGGGTCCTTGATCTTCAGTTCGGGCTTGGCGGCCTTCAGATAGAGCGCCGCGTCGGCGATGTAGATCGGGGAGTCGTACGCGGTGACGTGGCCCTTGTACCGGGACGCGTCGTCGAAGACGGCGGACCAGGACGTCGGCGCGGGCTTGACCTTGTCCGTGTTGTACATCAGCAGGTTGGCGCCGCGGCCGTGCGGGATGCCGTAGGCCTTGCCCTTGACCGAGTTCCACGGCTGGAGCTTCAGGTCGGCGAAGACGTCCTTGTAGTTCGGCACGAGGTCGGTGTTGACCGGTGCCGCGTCCCCGGAGGCGATCAGGCGCAGGGAGGCGTCGCCGGAGGCGGAGACCGCGTCGTACTCACCGGTCTTCATCAGCTTGACCATCTCGTCGGAGCTGGCCGCGACCTTGGAGTGCACCTGGCAGCCGGTCTGCTTCTCGAAGTCGCTGACCCAGTTCACCTTGGCGTCGTTGGAGCCGTCCTCGACATAGCCGGCCCAGGCGACGAGGTTGACCTGTCCCTCGGACTTGCCCAGCTTCGACTGCGCCTTCAGATCGGGCGGGTTGAGGCCGGTGGACGAGGAGGAGCCGCCCGAGCCGGACGAGCCGCAGGCGGTGGCCGCGAGCAGCACTGCGGCGGCGGCGGCGGCCTTCAGGGTACCGATGGTGAGACGCACGTCGTTCTCCATACGTGACGGTGGGGGCTGGGTGCGGGGGTCAGCGGGCGTCGGGGACCTGGACGGCGTGGCGGCGGTGCCACTGGAGGCGCACCCGGGTGCCGCGGTAGGCGGCGACGTCCTCGGAGGAGGTCTCCAGGTTCTGCTGGAGCGCGGTGAGGCGGCCGCCCGCGTCGAGGTCGACGAGGAAGCGGGTGGCGTCGCCCAGGTAGACCACTTCGGCGACGGTGCCGACGGCGGTGGAGTGCTCCGGCTCGTCCGCGTCGGCGGACTCCTTCAGGACCCGGATCTTCTCGGGCCTGATGCTGTATGTGCCGGCGGTGCCGACGATCCGCTCGGCCGCCTCGGCCTGCAGCAGGTTCGAGGTGCCGACGAACGAGGCGACGAACGCGGTGGCGGGGCGCTCGTAGATCTCGGCGGGGGTGCCGATCTGCTCGATGCGGCCCTGGTTGAAGACGGCGATGCGGTCGCTCATCGTCAGGGCCTCCTCCTGGTCGTGGGTGACGAACACGAAGGTGATCCCGACCTCCCGCTGGATCGCCTTGAGTTCGACCTGCATCTGCTCGCGCAGCTTGAGGTCGAGGGCGCCGAGCGGCTCGTCGAGGAGCAGCAGACGGGGGCGACCGACGAGGGCGCGGGCGAGTGCGACCCGCTGCCGCTGGCCGCCGGAGAGCTGTCCGGGCCGCCGCCCGCCGAAGGCTTCGAGACGTACGCCGGCGAGCGCCTCGCGGGCCCGGGTGAGCCGCTCGGCCTTGGGTACCTTGCGGACCTTGAGGCCGTAGGCGACGTTCTGCTCGACGGTCATGTGCGGGAAGAGCGCGTAGTCCTGGAAGACGGTGTGCACGTCCCGCTCGAAGGGTGCGAGCCCGGTGACGTCCTGGCCGGCCAGCTCGATGGCGCCGGAGGTGGGGCTCTCGAAGCCCGCGATCATGCGCAGGACGGTGGTCTTGCCGGAGCCGGACGGGCCGAGCATCGAGAAGAACTCCCCGTCGGCTATCTCCAGGTCGACCCCGGCCACCGCGGCCGTGTCACCGAACTCCTTCCGCAGCCCTCGCAGCCGGATCGCGCTTCCCTCCATGGACGGGAACCTTTCTGGTGCACTCTTCCGTTCTTACCTCTGGATCGAAAAGATATGAACTCATAGTTCAAAGCTCAAGACCCCCTTAAGGTAAAGGTTGAGTCAACGCACAAGGTGGTGGCCATGAAGCACAACTGGGGCGGCGGTGCCCGGAGAGCCGTCTTCTCTCCCGTGGACACCCGCGCGCGCGTGGAGACGGTCGTCCGCCGCCTCGGCGACGCCATCGAACTGGGACTGCTCGCCGACGGGGAGCAGCTGCCCGGCGAGAGCGAGCTGGCGGGACAGCTCGGGGTGTCCACCGTGACCCTGCGGGAGGCGCTCATGGCGCTGCGGCAGCAGGGTCTGGTCACCACCCGGCGGGGCCGCGGCGGCGGCAGCTTCGTCTCGCTGCCGGCGGATCCGGCCGAGGAGCGGATCAGGCTGCGGCTGGCCGGCTGGAGCACGGAGGAGTTGCGCGATCTCGGCGACCACTGGGCGGCCGTCTCCGGCGCCGCAGCCCGGCTCGCCGCCCAGCGCACCGGCCCGGACGACCTCCCGCCGCTCCGGCGCACCCTGGAGGAGTTCGCGGCGGCCGAGGACGCGGCGGCACGCAGCCGGGTCTACGGCCGGTTCCATGTGGAGTTGGCGGCGGCGGCCCAGTCCGCCCGGCTCACCCGGGAGCAGGTCGGGCTCCAGACGGAGGTCGGCGCGCTGCTGTGCCTCGTCCTCGGAGACGACACCTATCGCGAAGAGGTGGCGGACCGTCACCGCGCCGTGATCTCCGCGGTGCAGGATGGGGCGCACGATTCGGCCAGGGAGCTGGCCGAGCGGTGCGTCCGGGAATCGACGGCACGGCTCATCGCGCTGCGCCTCGGTCTCTAAGGACGCGCCGGCATCCGGTCGTGTGCGCGGGAGGGCGCCGATGAGCACGAGCACCGGTCTGGCCGCCCCGCCGGAAGCGCTGGTGACCGCCCGGGTGCGGGCCGCGCTGGAGGCGGTGTTCGACGCCGTCGCGGAGACCTGCGCCGACACCACGGCGGTGCTGTCCCGGGTGGCCGAACGGGGCCTCCGGCCCGCGACCGCGGACCTGGCCGCGCTGCGCCCGGGACTCCATGCCCGGCTGGCCCGGCAGGAGTTGGTGTCCGGGGTCGGGTTCGTCTCGGCCCCCGGGCTGCTGAGCGACGTACCGGCATGGCTGGAGTGGTGGCAGACCGGCGCGAACGGCGACATACGGCCTCTGCTGCCCGACCTGGATCCGGCGCACTCGGCGTACTCCGACTACACGCACTGGGACTGGTTCGCGCTGCCCCGTGACACCGGGCGGCGGGCGGTGGCCGGTCCCTATGTGGACTACCTCTGCTCCGACGAGTACAGCCTGACCCTGTCGGCGCCCGTCCACCTCGCGGGGCGCTTCGCGGGGGTCGCCGCGGCCGACGTCTACCTACGGCACTTCGAGGCGACGGTGCTCCCCCTGCTGCGCCGCCTGCCCGGGCCCGCGCATCTGGTCAACGCCCGGGGCCGGGTGGCGGCCTCGGCCGACGCGGCGCATCTGGCCGGATCGCTCACCAAGGGGCCCGACTTCGCCGCGGTGCTGGAGGGGGCCCGACCGGATGTCTGGCGGGGGCTGCGTCTGGTCCCGTGCGACGGGGTTCCGCTCGTGCTCGTCGTGACCGGCTGAGCCCGCGGTCGCCGCGGGCCCCGGCGCCGTCGGTGACCTGAACACCGACGGAGCCGGGGCGGTGAGGAGGGTCTCAGTCCGGCGGTGCGGGCACCACGCTGAGGTGACCCGTCGATCGCCGGGTGCGGCGCGGACTGCGGACGGCGGGTACCGGGCGGCGTGCCTCGCGCAGCACCAGCGTCAGCTTCGAGTAGCCCATGGCCTCAAGGGTCTTGGGTGTCTCCCCCACCACCCGGCAGTCGCCGCTCCAGCGCGGGTCGGGGTGCAGCAGCGGGCGTACCGCCCCGTCGTGCTCCACGGCGCCCGGGCCGACGGCGCGAATCCAGTGCGGCAGGCCCTGCCGGTAGGCGGCGTCCATGATCGGGTCCTGGGCGATGTCCCGGCGGATGGCCTGAAGTCCATGGTCGTGGCCGTGGCGCTCCATGGCCGCCGCGAAGTGCGCCAGCATCGGCAGACACCAACTCGACTCGTGCTCGCCGAGAACCGTGGCCGCGTCCGGGTGGAACAGCACGAACCGCAGGAAGTTGTCACCGGGCATGGCCGTCGGATGCGGTCCCACCCCGCGGAAGAGGGTCTCGAACGCGGAGTTGGCGAGTACGACGTCCCAGCGGTGGTCGAAGACGACGGACGGAAAGGGGACGGCCTCCAGGAGCATGGCGTAGTCCTGCAGGTACGCCCTTGCTTCCGGACTCTCGGGGACGGGCCGCGGCTGCGACCGCTGCCCTCCTGCCTGAAACGCCATCGGGAGGTCACCCCTCTTGCCCTTACGGCCTGCACGCGGCGCCCTGATCCTGCTGCGCCGGATCGAGCTGTGTCAACTATCGTGGCATTTGGCGTCGGTTGACGGCCGAATCTCGCCACAGTTGTGGCGAGACCTGGATGTGAGTTCGAGAGAACGGCTAATCTCCGGATGGTTCCGGACGACTATGAGAACGATGTGAGAAGAGACGTAGGAGATCTGTCGGTGACGGATGGCTTCGAGGTTCCGGGCGCCACGGCGACGGGTCTGCTGCCGGGCGTCGTCGCCCGTGTCACCGCTCTCGCCGACCGGGTGGGGGTGCCGCACGAGGAGATCTTCGCCGTCTCGCGTCTGTCGGTCGCCTCCGGCGTCCCGGAGCCGGTGGTGAGAGCCCTGCTGAGCGGGGTTCCCGCCGGGGAGCCGGATCTTCAGGCGCGCTTTCTGCAGCGGCTCGACCTGCTGCGCCGCACCCGGCTCAAGCCCAACGGTCGCAAGTACACCCAGCAGGAGATCGCCGACGGCGCGGGCATGTCCCGCCAACAGGCGGGCGCTCTCATCAACGGCGACCGGCGCCCCACCATGGAGCACTGCGACGCCATCCAGCGCTTCTTCAGGGTGCATGCCGGGTTTCTCACGGCCGAGGACCCCGAGGCACTCGCGAGCGCCCTCCAGCGCAAGGAACAGGAACTCCTCCAGCAGCTCGCCGACCGCGAGCGCGCGTCGGCCGCCACCGCCGACGACCCGCTGGAGCGGCTGCTGCAGGACCATGGCGTCCGCGGCATCGCCTGGCGGGCGGCCCAGCTGCCCACCGACCAGCACCGCGACAAGGTCGCGGAATGGCTGGACATGCTCCTGGAGAGCGTCAAGCGGCCCGAGTCCTGATCCTGGGGAGAACCGTGGGCATCGGAAGGGAAATGCGCCGCCTGTGCGGCGAGTTGATGGGGGAGCTCTCACTCCCGGCACCGGCGGCACCCGCCGACCTGTACACCGCGCTGTGCGCGGGCATGAGCAGACGCCGGGGCCGCCCCGTGCAGTTCCGCATGGCCGCCTTCCCGCCCGGCACCGCGAGCGGCCTCTGGCTCGACATGGCCGACCAGGACCTGGTGGTCGTCGAGGAACGCACCGCACCGGACCACCAGTTGGTCATCCTCGGTCACGAACTGTGGCACATGAACGCCGGCCACCAGGGCCACGCCGTGGAGGGGGCCACGGTCGCCGCGCGACTGCTCAGCGACACCACCGATCTCCAGGCGACCGTCCACAAGGTCGCCGCGCGTACGCACTTCGACCTCGCGGACGAGCAGGAGGCCGAGAGCTTCGGTCTGCTGCTGGCCAGCAAGTGCCGTACGTGGCTGGCGGGCTCCTCGCTGCGCGGCCCTGTCCAGCGGGACGACCTGGCGGGCCGGATCGAGGCCTCGCTCGGCTACCGCGGGCCACAGGGCCGCTGAGGCGCGCGGGACACGGACACGATGGACGGTTCGAGCTACTACATACCCGCCACCGCGATGGCAGTCGCCTTCGCCTTCAAGGCGCCGGCGCTGATGCGCTCCTGGCGCGACCCGCTGCTGCGCTCCGTGTGCGCGCTGCTCGCCCTGGCGGGTGCGGTGTTCTTCTTCGCCGCGCCGCCGACCATCGTGAAGGTCAACGACCTCACCGGCATCACCAATGTCTCCGCCCCGCTGGTGTATGCGCTGCTGAGCGCGTTCAGCGCGGCCTGTCTGGTGCTCGTCGTCAACTGGCGGGGCGGGCCGCCCGCCGTCACCCGCAGCCTCACCCGGCGGATCACCGCGGGATACGGCGTGGTGATCTTGGCCTTGGTCGTGCTGTTCGCCCTCGGTGACACACCGGTGGAGCGACTGCGGGACTTCGACACCTACTACGCGCGCACACCGTACATCCGCGAGATGATCGTGCTGTATCTCGCGGCGCTGACCGTGGCGAGCCTCGCGATGACCGTGCTGTGCTGGCGGTGGGCTCTGCAGGTCCACGGCTGGCTGCGGGCCGGGCTCGTGATCATCGTGACCGGCTACATGTTCAACATGGCCTATCTGGTGACCAAGTTCACGGCCGTGATCGCCCGCTGGAGCGGCGGGAACCTCGACGACCTCAGCACCTATGCCGCACCCGCGCTCGCCTCGATCGGCGGGCAGATCAGCGCCGTGGGCTTCTGTCTGCCGCTCGCCTGCCGTCGTGTCGGCGACCAGTGGACCACCTGGTCCACCTATCGCCGGCTGGGGCCGCTGTGGCGCGAGCTGCGGCCGGTATCCGCCCATACCGGCCGCGAGGGGCGCATCTCCTGGTGGTCGTCGGCGGAACTGCAGGTCACGCAGCGGGAGTCCGACATCCACGACGGCATGCTGAGCCTGTACCCCTACTTCGATCCCGATCTGCGCGCGCACGCCTACGACGCCGCCGTGGCTGCGGGCTCCGACCCGGTCCAGGCCCGGGCGGAGGCCGACGCGGCGATGGTGACGGCAGCGGTGCGGGCCCGGGCCAGAGACCCGGAGGGCCGTGTCATCAGCGCAGCGGAGGCCCCCGCCGGGCCCCACGACGGCCCGCGCGACCTCGTCCGCATGTCCCTGGCGCTGCGCAGGTCGCCGGTCGTCGCGGCCGTACGCAGCACGGCCGGAGTACGGCTTGCATGACCGACACGCCGACCGGCCGAGAACGCATCAGCCGTGCCCGGACCTGACCGGGCCCGCTCTCCCCGGAGAGCACGCATCACGCCGACCGCAGGCGCATGGGGGTGCCACTTGAAGACGTACCTGGATCTGCACCGCGAGTTCTCCGCCGGTATCGAGGCAGAGCTTGCGGACTCGCTCGCCCGGGCGGGCGAGTCCGCGCCCGCCGTCCGTGACGCGGTCGACCGACTGCTGCGGCACCAGCCGATGAAGTACCCGCTGTCGGTGCTTCCGCTGCTGGTGCACGGCGCGGAGACCGGTTGTGCCGAACCGGCCCTGCCGCTGTCGGCCGTGCACACTCTGTGGTGGACGTCGGCCTGCTACCTCGACGACCTGGCCGACGGACAGGGCGCGGCCCTTCCCGCCGGCCTCGGTCTGCACGAGGCGCTGCTGGCGGCCGTCGTCACCGGGCATCTGCTGCCGCTCCAGGTCCTGGAGTCGCCCGCGGTCCCGGCCGCCGTTCGGCCCGCGTTGACGGCGGAACTGCTGGCGTGCGGGATGACGGCCGCCGAGGGGCAGATGGACGACATGCGCAAGAACACCGGCGAGGCCGTCCGGAGCACGGTCCTCGCGGCCTACCGGGGAAAGTCCGGCGCTCCCTTCGCCATGATCACGGCGATGGCCGCCGTCCTGTCCGGGGCGCAGGCCGAACGCACGAGCCTGTGGCGGGAGTTCGGCGATGTCTTCGGCATTCTGTGGCAGATCTTCAACGACTACGAGGACCTCGCCTCGGGCCGCCACGAGGACCTGCTGAACGGCACGGTGACCTATGCGCTGGCCTGCGCCCTGGAGGAGGCGTCGCCCGGCGAGCGGCAGCGGATCCTGGCCCTGCACGCCGACGCGCCTACGTCCGACGAGGCCCGGTCGGATCTCGCCGATCTCCTCCTCGGCCCGTCCGCCCTGGCCTACTGCGAGAAGGACATCGGGGAGTTCCGCGACGCGGCGTACCGCATCCTGGACGAACTCGGCGGCGACGAGGCCCACGTGTCCGTCCTGCGCGGGCTCGTGGACCAGACGTCCCGGCTGCGCCCGTGACCGACCGCCGCCCACCCCCAGTGTTCCGCTCCACGACAGAAAGAGTGCCAGGCCATGTCTGACGGAATCGCCCTCCGCCGCACCGCGGTGGTCATCGGCGGGGGCATGACGGGCATGCTCGCCGCGGCGGTGCTCGCCGAGCACGCCGACGTCACGGTCGTCGAACGTGACCTGCTGCCGGACGGTCCTGCCCCCCGCAAGGGGCTTCCGCAGGCCCGCCACGCCCACATCCTGTGGTCCGGTGGGGTGAAGGCCCTGGAGGAACTCCTGCCGGGCGTGGTGGACCGGCTCGTCGCGCGCGGCGCCCGCAAGGCGCGCATCATGACCGATCTGGTGTCCAAGGCCCCCTCGGGCCAGTGGTTCCGCCGGTTCACCCACAGCCGCCATGTCAATCTGCTGTGCAGCCGCGATCTGCTCGACGCCGTCGTACGGGAGCGGGTCCTGGAGGATCCCCGGATCACCCTGCGGTCGGGGACCGAGGCGCTGGCCCTGGAGGGCGGCGCGGACCGTGTCAGCGGGGTACGCGTACGGTCGGCGGACTCGACGAGCACCCTCACCGCCGACCTGGTCGTCGACGCCAGTGGGCGGGCCGGCCGGGCTCCCGTCTGGCTGCGGGAACTCGGCCTTCCGGCGGTCGCCGAGCGCACGGTCGACGCCGGCGTCGGCTACGCCAGCCGCCTCTACCGCGCTCCCGGACGCACCGCCGACGGCTATCCCATCGTCAACGTCCAGGCCGACCCCCGGCAGGCCCCCGGCCGGGGCGGCATCATCCTGCCCATCGAGGGCGGGCGCTGGCTCGTGACCCTCTCCGGGACCCGCGGCGGGCAGCCCACCGCGGACAACGAGGCGTTCCTGGACTTCGCCCACGCCCTGCCCCATCCCGTCATCGGCGAGCTGCTCGCCGACGCCGAACCCCTCACCGACGTCGTCACCACCCGGAGCACCGCCAACAAGCGGCGTTACTACGAGAAGACGGCCCGCTGGCCGGAGGGCTTCGCCGTCCTCGGCGACGCCATGGCCGGCTACAACCCGGTCTACGGTCATGGGCTGAGCGCCTCGGCGCTGAGCGTGCTCGCGATGCGCCGTGTGCTGCGACGGCAGCACCTCACCGCTCCTGGGACGGCCCGGCGCATCCAGAAGGCCGCGGCGCGTCCCGTCGAGAACGCCTGGAGCCTGGCCGTGGGCCAGGACGTGTTCTACCCGGGCGCCGGCGACCAGCAGCCCACCCGGCTGGAGAGGACGCTCGCCGCCTTCGTGGACCGGGCCGTCGACGCCGGATCGCGCAATCCGCGTGCGCTGCGGATCCTCCTTGACGTGATGAGCATGGAGGCGTCCCCGGCCCGGTTGCTGATGCCCGACATGCTCGCCCTGGTGTGGTTCGGCCGGAAGAAGCCGCTCCTCGACGGCCCTCCGCTGACCGAGCGGGAGCGCAAGGCGGCGCTGGACCCGGCGCCGCTCGGCGGGGAGGACTGACCGTTCCCGCCGGGGCGGCTCCGGCCGGCGCGTCCGGGGCCGGGGTCAGGTCGGGGCCTGTTCGGGGTGGATCCGGCGGCCTCGGCGGACATCCTTGACGACGCGGGTCCGCAGGGCGCGGGAGAGCCGTGCGAGGTCACCGGTCGTGGGCGGCGGGCAGAACAGACCGGGGGGCTCCTGGCCCGTCGAGGGCTCGTCGCCGACGACCCTGTACCGGTCGACGGCGACGGCGATCATCGCCGCCTCGGCGATGATGTCGGCGGCCTGTGCGCCCGCTCCCCGGTCGAGGGCGGCGGCGTGCGCCTCGTTCCATGTCCGGCGGTCGAAGCAGCCCCGGCAGGCCACGATACGGTCGGAGATATAGGTCTGACGCTGCGTCAGCCGCAACTGGAAGTCGGGCGTCCACCAGGGCAGGGGCAGCTGGGTGAGGCCGGGCGCGCCGGGGACCGCGCTCAGGGTCCGGGCGAGCGGGCCGAGCTGCCAGTACCGTACGGCGTCCTCGCTGCGGCGTCCCACGAGCGGGAGGATGAAGCCGACGGCGACGAGCAGGGCGCTGGGCTGGCCCATGCTGGGCGCTACACCGGTGGCCAGGAAGTCCCAGTCGTGCCCCGTCCAACGGGCGCCGATCGCCACGAGTTTGGCCCCGTCGTAGCCCGCGTAGTGCATCAGATAACCCAGGGCGAGGGCGCGCAGGCCGATCCGCATGGTGCCGTGCACATCGCGCGACCAGCGCCAGCACAGACGGCTGCAGACATAGGAGGCCAGCCCGTGGGCGAGGAGATACAGCAGGATCATCTCGCGGATGTAGGGCGTGCCGGCGTAGTACACGTCGAAGTCGGTGCGCCGCTCCACGGGGGCGTCGCCGAGCACGTACAGCGTGATGATCAGTACCCATACGAGCAGATACAGCGCGATGATCCGCTGGGACAGGCGCCGGGTGTGGCCCTTGTCGGAGCCGCCGCGCCAGTTCAGGACGAGCACGACCGAGGCCGCGGAGAAGCCGGTGAGCGCGCAGTAGACCAGCGGGGCGGAGAAGTTGGACACCCCGGTGGTCCGGTTGACCAGGATGATCGTCTGGGGGGCCGAGGTGAACAACACCCCGGATCCGACCAGCAGCAGGGCGCAGATCGAGGACAGCAGCCAGTCCCGGCCACGGGCACGGATCAGCGCGGGTAATTTGAGCAGACAGGCCAGGAGCAGCAGCCAGCCGGCGAGGTAGAAACCGAGGTTGGCCTTCATGGCGCGGCGGCCCCGGAGACTGCGGTCGGACCGGGGGCCTGAGTGCGTAAGTTCATGTCTGACGGCTCTCCGCCCTGCCCCCCGCGTGCAGTGTGTCGGTGACGATGAGGGTGTGGACGGCCTGGGAGACCCGGACGAGGTCGCCCAAGGTGCCGTCGAATGCGGTGGGGCCGTACCCGCCGGGCGGGGGGTCGTCCGGCGTGCCGGACCGGGCGGCGGCGACCACCATGGCGGCAGCGCCGATGGCCTCGGCCTCCGGGGCGCTCGCCCCGGCCGAGATCGCCTGGTGGTAGGCGCGTTCTCGGACACGGTCGTCGAAGCGGGGTTCCAGGCGGGTGATGCCGTCGCGGATCCCGGTCTCCCGCTGGGTGAGTCTGAGGTCGATGTCGCCCAGCGACCGCCAGGACAGCGGCACCCAGTACCGCTTGTCGTCGGGGTCGACCAGGAGTTTGAACAGCGGTCGGAGCCGGGCGTAGGCCGCGACGCTCTCGATGCGCGGGCCTACCAGCGGCAGGGCGTAGCCGACGGTGACCAGGGCGGCCGCGACGGCGGCGACCCCGGGGGCGAGGTCGGTGCTCAGGCCGTCCCAGTGCCGCCCGGTCCAACGGCCCGCCACGGCGGCCAGTTTGACCACCCCGAAGACACCGTTGAGCAGCCAGCCCAGCACGAGGACCGTCAGGCCCTTGCGGGTCCAGCCGGTCACCTTCCGGGACCAGCGCCAGCACAGCGTCGTCGTGGTGAACGCCGCGACCAGGTGCGCCAGCAGATACAGGGTGATCATCTCGGCGAGGCCGGGGGTGGTGGCGTAGTAGGTGTCCAGGTCGGTCCGGCGTTCAACGGGTGCGTTGCCCACCGCGAACAGCACCCACAGGGCGATGATGACGACGGCGTAGGCGGTCAGCCATCGGCGGGCCACCCGGCGTACGTGCTCCGGTTCGCCCCCGCGCCAGTAGACGATCACGACGAGGCAGGCGGCGCTGAAGGCGGTCACCACGGTGTAGACCAGCGGTGCGGCGATGTTCGGGACGCCTGTCAGATGGTTGACGGCCGCGACGCTGGCGGGAGCGGACAGGGTGAAGGAGATCCCGGCCGACAGCACGACCGCGCACAGCGACACCAGCGCGGGGTCGCGCCGGCTGTGCAGCAGTCTGGGGATCCTGATGGCGAGGCCGCTCCACAGGAGCAGGGCCGTCAGGTAGTAGAACCGACCGTCCACGACTCAGACCCAGAGACCTCTGCCCAGCGAATCCTCGATGCGCCCGGCCACCTGGCCCAGGTCGGCGCGCCAATGGGTCCGGCGGAAGGCACGCAGGTCGGTGCCCAGCCGCAGACCGAACATCTCGGCCTCCGCCTCGTGACGGTCGTCGAACCGCGTGCGGGCGGCGACGCCGAGCTGGGGCTCGCCGAGCCCGCCGAGTCGTGTGTCCCGGGAGGCGAGGAGCCGGCGCACGACATCGTCCACGGCGCCGGCGTGGAAGCTGTGTGCCCGCGCGGCGGCGCGGCCCGCCGGGATGTGGGCTCCGCAGTGTCCCTCGAACATGTGCCAGATCTCATGGCCCAGAATGACGTGCTCGTGCTCGCTGTTGGTCGTGTCGTCCCGGACGGCGACGATGTCCATGTCCTCCAGGTCGAGCCAGAGCCCGCTCGCGGTGCCCGGCGGAAAGGTGGTCCGCTTCAGCACCACCGGACGACCGCGCAGACCGGTGAGGATGCCGCCGAGCGCCGCGAATATCTCGTCGTCGTCACCCGGCGCGGCCTGGCCGAGGCAGGTGAGCAGTTCGGCGCTGAGTTCTTTCATCCTCTTCTCGCGCCTGGTCTTCACGTCGTCACTCCCCGTTCTTCGACGTCGGTGTCCGCTGCCGCCCGGCGGTCGCCCGCGACGGGACGGTGGCCGGTCGGCACGGCCCGTGGAACATCCAGATCGCCACAGTAGTCACTTCTCCGTGGTCCTCAACCGGCCTCTGACACAGAGGCACAGGGACAACGGCGAGCATGCCGGACAAACCGCATTCTGTCTCCCCTTCCTGCCGTGCCGTGTTGGTTCCTCTCGTGCACATCCCGCGTCCCTTGTGGAGGAGTTCGCGCCGCCGGACGTCCCGGCGGCCCGTCGCGTCCGAGTGTGTTCTTCCCCGCTCGTCGGCGCAGGCCCGTTGTCCCGCAAGGGTTTTCGGGAAGGCTTCGGCTGCGCTGAGCGGGCGAACTCGTGGCTTCGGCCCCGGGATTGTCAGTGGCGGACGGCAAGCTGGGAGTGCGCCACCGCTGTGCGCGGGGACCGACCGCGTACGGGTGGCGTGCACCGTGCATGTACTGCCGCACGCCCTGCCGGGCCGCGCGGCCGAACCGGGGAGAGCCGACCGATGCCGACCGCCGTACTGACCGATCGCCAACGCGCCGCCGTGCAGGCCTATCTGCGCCTCCTCCACACCGTACGAGCGGCGTTCGACGGACCACCGGATCCGCGCCGACCACCCGCGGTCCCGACCGCCGCCCTGGCCGAGGCGGACCGGGCCCTGGCGGAGGCGGGGCTCACGGGCGCCGAGGAGGAGTTCTTCCGCCTGTGCGGGCGGTGGTGTCCCTGAGCGGGCCCGCGCGGGACTCCTCCGCCACGGGAGGCGTGCGGGCCGTCCACGAGGCCGTGGCACCGGTCCGCCGGATCAGTCGTGGCCGGTCACGGCGGAGGACCGCTGCGCGGCCGCCGCGCGGCCCGGTTTGATCCGGCCTGCTCGCGGAACTTGTTCTGCGCGCCCTCGGGCAGACAGGGCGGGCCGGTGACGGGCGTGTCGTGCGCCCGGAGCGCTGCGGGCCCGTCCTCCGGCTGTGGTGCGCGGGCGCGAGGGGCGAGGGAGAGGTCGGCGATGACAACGGTCGGGGTGGAAGAGGAGTACCTGCTGATCGATCCGGTAACGGGCCGGCCGACGGCGCGGGGAGCGAAGGTGCGGGCCGCCGCCGGACTGGCGCCCTTCGTCGCGGACGCCGAGATCCAGGCGGAGCTGCTCCAGGCGCAGGTCGAGGTGGCCACGCCGGTGTGCGCCACGCTGGAAGAGGTCGGCGGGCATCTACGGCGGCTGCGGCACGCCGTGGCGGAGGCGGCGCGGGCCTGCGGCTGCCGGGTCATGGCCGGCGGGACGCCGCCGGCGGAGGGGCTGCCTGTGCCCGTCACCGACAAGGCCCGCTACCGGGAGATGCAGCGGCAGGCCCCTCAGCTGGTGGCCGAGCAGAGGGTCAACGGCATGCATGTGCATGTCGCCGTGCCTGACCGCCAGACGGGCGTCGAGGTGCTCAACCGCCTCCGTGTGTGGCTGCCGACGCTGACGGCCATGTCGGCGAACTCCCCGCTGTGGGAGGGGCACGACACCGGGTTCGCCAGCTGGCGCACCATCGTCTTCGACCGCTGGCCGGTCAGCGGCGTGCCGCCGTACTTCGCCGACGAGGCGGACTACGACCGGCGTGTGGGACGCCTGCTGTCGACGGGCGTGATCAGCGACACCGGTCAGCTGTACTGGCAGGCCCGGCTGTCCGACAACTACCCCACGGTGGAGGTCCGCTGCCTGGACGTGCAGCTGCACGCGGACGACGCCGTGATGTTCGCGGGCCTGACGCGCGCCCTCGCCGACACCGCCATGCGCGAAGCCGCGGCGGGCGGCAGGACGCCCCAGGACGAGGCCGAGTTCGTGCGCGCGGCGATGTGGCAGGCCGCCCGCCATGGGCTGAGCGGGGATCTGGTCGACCTGCGCGGCCGACGCCGTCCTGCCGAGGAGGTGGTGCACGGGCTGCTGGAGCACGTCGGCCCCGCGCTGGCGGAGTACGGGGACACCCACGAGGTGACCTCGTCGGTGTCCCGTCTGCTGGAGCGGGGCACGGGCGCGGAGCTCCAGCGCAGGGCGCTCGCCGAAGGGGGCCTCGACGGCGTCACCCGCATGATCGTCGACACCGTGGTCGCGCCCTAGCCCTTCCGCATCCGGCGCGTCGTCCGGCGCGTCCGGTGCCGCGGTCCGTCAGGTGCGCTCCCCGCTCTGGGGGCGGGGTACGGCGATGGCCGTCGCGGCAAGACCCCGCCCCGCCGTCCAGCGGCCGTCGAAGGTCTCGATGCGGTGGTCGTCGACCACCGGCCCCGGGACCAGCAGCCGCGCCCGGAAACGGCCGGGCGCGCCGGGCTCGGGGCCCGGGTCGATCTCTATGTCGGCCTGCTGGAAGTCCAGCCACTTCCCGGTCAGGGGGAACCACGCCTTGTAGACGGACTCCTTGGCGCTGAACAGCAGCCGGTCCCAGTGGACGGAGGGGTGGCTGTGGGCGAGGGCACGCAGCCTGGCCTGCTCGGCGGGCAGCGCGACCGCCTCCAGGACGCCCTCCGGCAGCCGGTCGTGCGGTTCCGCGTCGATGCCGACCGAGACCAGTTCGCCGGCGTGCACCACCGCGGCGGCGCAGTAGCCCTCGCAGTGGGTCATGCTGCCGATCAGCTCGTCCGGCCAGCGCGGTGCGCCGCGCTCGCCGGGCACGATGGGCGCCGGCGGGACACCGAGCTTCTCCATGGCCTGCCGCGCACAGCCCCGCGCAGCCCGGAACTCCCGCCGCCGCTTCTCGACGGCCCGCGCCACGACCGCCTCCTCCTCCGGATAGAGGAGGACGCCGTCGCCGAGCGCGTCACGTCCGTATGCCTCCACGACCGCGATCGAACCCGGGAGCAGCTCCTCGATCACCTGCTGGGACCTCCATCGGCAGAATACGGCGCAGCCGTCCTGGCGGTGTCGCGCGCGGACGCCATTCTCGGGGATAGCCCACCGACACCTCCTCGAAGCGAACGCCCTCGTGGTGCGTGGTGCGCGGAATGTGCAGATGACCGTAGACCATGCAGGCGACCCGGAAACGACGGTGCCAGTCGGCGGTCAGCCGGGTGCCGCACCACATGGCGAACTCGGGGTGGCGCAGGATGTTCGTGGGGTGCCGGTCCAGCGGGTAGTGGTTCATCAGCACGGTGGGAAGATCGTCGGGGATCTCCTCCAGTCTGCGCTCGGTCTCGGCCACCCTGGCCCGGCACCATGCCTCGCGGCTCGGGTAGGGGTCGGGGTGCAGCAGATACTCGTCGGTGCATACGATCCCGGTGCCGTGCGCGTACTCGAGCCCCTGCTCCTTGGTCGTGCAGCCCTGCGGCAGGAACGAGTAGTCGTAGAGCAGGAAGAGCGGCGCCACGGCCACCGGACCGCCCGGGCCCTCCCAGACCGGGTAGGGGTCCTCGGGTGTGGTCACGCCCAGCTCTCGGCACATGGCGACCAGATGGTCGTAGCGCTCGACGCCGCGCAGGGTGACGGTGTCCTTCTGGTGGGTCCACAGTTCGTGGTTGCCCGGCGACCAGAGCACCTTGCGGAAGCGGCCGGCCAGCAGTTCCAGGGCCCAGCGGATGTCGGCGACGGTTTCGGCCACGTCGCCTGCGACGAGGAGCCAGTCCTCGTCCGAGGTGGGCCGCATGCGCTCGACGAGGGCGCGGTTCTCCGGGTACCCGATGTGCAGGTCGCTGATGGCGAGCAGCTGTCCACGGCCGTCCGTCGACTCCACCCTCGCCCCTTTCGAGAACCGAATAGGAACACGAGACCACATCGGGCGGCCGGGGGACAAGAGCGACCCGCGGGGGATGCCGGTGCGTCCCGGAAAACGGCCGGAATCCCTCTACCCACAGGCTTGGAGGCCTTCGATCGCCCCGGCCCACAGCCCCTGAATCGGCCTGTTCCCTCCGGGCCGCACCCCTCGGACAGCCCGTTTCCGCGTGGCTGGAAAACAGGGGGGAATCCGTAACACGCGCGTGGCACAGGGAGTGTCCGGGAGGCCCTATGATCGCCCCAACACCTCCGCCACAGACGCCTTCGCACGTACGGCGGTTCGGTGTACCTCCCCCTCCCCTGGCCGGGCACGGCCTGCTCCGCCCTGCCCGCGCACCCTGAAAGGCGGCCTGCATGGTCTCTCGCGTACGCGTCTGGCTCAACCGCACGTACGCGGAGAACGTGTTCTTCATGGAACAGCTGCGGAGAAATCCCAGCGACCGCGCCGTCGACATCCATGCCACGCACGGCGACCCCGACTCGCCCGTCCTGGCCGCGGCGGACACCGCCGAGCTGGAGCCGGAGGGCCTGTCCCCGGCCGGGTATGTGGAGTACGCCCTCGACCAGTGCCTGCGCCGTGGCATCGATGTGTTCGTACCGCGGCTGCACCAGGAGGCGATCGTCGCGCACCGCGCCGAGTTCGAGGCGGCCGGTACGGCGCTGCTGGCGCCGACCGCCGAGGCCGCCGCGGTCTTCCGGGACAAGGCGACGGCGTATCAGGCCGTGCAGTCGATCGGGATTCCGGTCCCGCCGTGGCGGCGGGTGACGACCGAGGACGAACTCCTCACCGCCGTGGAGGAGTTGGAGGCCGACGGCCACAAGGCGTGCTTCAAGCCGGCGGCGGGCGCGGGCGGGGTGGGCTTCCGCGTCATCACGCGCGCCCCGTTCTCGATGGCACACCTGAGCGGGTTCCCGGGCCCCTACGTGCCGCTGGACCTGGTCGTCCGGGCGGTGCGCGAGGCCGAGGAGCCCGTCGACTGGCTGGTGATGCCGCGCCTGCAGGAGCCGGAGGTGTCGGTCGACTGCCTGACCGGGCCCGACAATCTGATCCGCATGGCGGTGGCCCGCACCAAGAACGGGCGCCGCCGGGGCTTCACGCTGGACAAGCAGTGGGTGGAGCCGGCCACACGCCTCGCGGAGGGTTTCGGACTGCACTACCTGTCCAACATCCAGTTCCGGATGTTCGGAGAGAAGCCGGTGCTCCTGGACGTCAACACGCGCCCGGCGGGCGGACTGCACCAACTCTCGCTGTGCGGCGTCAACGCCCCGTGGGCAGCCGTGCAGTTGGCGCTCGGGGAGGACCCGGGCCAGGTGGTGCCGCCGTTCCTGGGCACGGACTACGCGGTGGTGTCGGGCCCCCGGCCGCTGCGCTCGGTCGCGCTGCCGGAGCAGCGGGTGGACGAGGTGGAGCAGGCTCCGGTGCTGCCCGCCGTGCCGGTCGCCCCGGTCGAGGTCGGCACGGCACAGGCCCTGCCCCTTTAGGAAGGGACCGGGCCGTTCCTGCCGTGCGGCAGGTTCGGCCCGTGCCACGGGGGTCGGACCGGCGAGGCGATGGGTCACCCCACCGGTCTGGACCAATCCTCCCCCGGGCCCTTGACACTTGGATTGGTCCATACCAACTTGGTTGCGCACCCTACTGCACTGCCCTGCACTCCCGAACCCCCATCGCCTTCAGGGAGATCGCGTGCGCACACTCCTCAGACGTTCCAGACGTGCCTTCTTCGCTCTCATCGGCTCCGCCGCCCTGGCGCTGGGCGGGGCCGTCGCCCTTCCCGGGACCGCCCAGGCGGCCAACATCCTGTCCAACCCCGGCTTCGAGTCGGGCCTCTCCCCCTGGTCCTGCACCGGCAACCTCGGCTCGGCCGTCTCCAGTCCCGTGCACGGCGGCTCCAAGGCCCTCGCGGGAGCCGTCAGTTCGAGCGACAACGCGCAGTGCAGCCAGACCGTGTCGGTCCAGCCGAACACGACGTACAACCTCAGCGGCTGGGTCCGCGGCAGCTATGTCTACCTCGGTGTGGACGGCGGCGCCTCGACCTGGACCACGTCCCCGTCGGCGTACAGCCAGTTGTCCGTCTCCTTCACCACCGGCGCCTCGCAGACCAGCGCCACGATCTATGTCCACGGCTGGTACGCGCAGGGCACGTACTACGCCGACGACATCAGCCTGGACGGACCCGGTGGCGGCGGTGGCGGCTCCGACACCCAGGCACCGACCGCGCCCACCGGTCTGACCTCCACGGGCAAGACCTCCTCCAGCGTGTCGCTGAAGTGGAACGCCTCGACGGACAACGTCGGTGTGACCGCGTACGACATCTACCGCGGCTCCAGCCAGGTGCTGAGCGTCTCCGGTACGTCCGCGACGGTCAGCGGTCTGTCGCCCAGCACCGGCTACACCTTCACCGTGAAGGCGCGGGACGCGGCCGGGAACACCTCCGCGGCCTCCAACTCCGTTACGGTCACCACGGACGCGGGCAGCGGCGGCGGCACCGGCTTCAAGCAGGCGGCGCCGTACCTCTACGAGGGCTGGGGCGACCCGCCGAACCCGAGCACGGTGATGAGCGCGACCGGCATC
This sequence comes from Streptomyces sp. NPDC052036, assembly GCF_040680495.1. Taxonomy (NCBI): domain Bacteria; kingdom Bacillati; phylum Actinomycetota; class Actinomycetes; order Kitasatosporales; family Streptomycetaceae; genus Streptomyces; species Streptomyces sp. NPDC052036. Next base: position 84,635 of record NZ_JBFAWW010000025.1, read on the forward strand.
AAGTGGTTCACGATGGCCTTCGTGCTGGACTCCGGCGGCTGCACCCCAGCCTGGGACGGCAGCCGCCCGCTGACCGGTGGCGCCGACCAGACCGCCGTCAACCAGATCCGTGCCGCGGGCGGTGACATCGTGCCGTCCTTCGGCGGCTGGTCGGGCAGCAAGCTCGGGGCCAACTGCTCCTCCGCGGGCGCGCTCGCCGGAGCCCTGCAGAAGGTGATCGACGCCTACGGCCTCAAGGCGATCGACATGGACATCGAGAACTCGGACGAGTTCGAGAACGAGGCCGTGCAGGCGAGGATCCTGACCGCTCTGAAGACGGTCAAGGCCGACAACCCCGGCCTGAGGACCATCGTCACCTTCGGCACCTCGACCACCGGCCCGACCTACTACGGCAACCGGCTGATCGAGCAGGCCCAGTCGCTCGGCGCGAACATCGACGTCTTCACCATCATGCCGTTCGACTTCGGCGGCGGCTCGGACATGTACGGCAACACGGTGAACGCGGCCGAGGGCCTGAAGGCCAAGCTGAAGTCGACCTTCGGCTGGGACGACGCGACGGCCTACGCGCACATCGGCATCTCCGGCATGAACGGACTGTCCGACCAGCAGGAGAACACGACGCCTGCGATCTGGTCCCAGATCCGAGACTGGGCGAACTCCCACCACATCGCCCGGCTCGCCTACTGGGCGGTCAACCGTGACCGGCCGTGCGCGGGCGGCGGCGTGGTGAGCAACTGCTCCGGTATCGACCAGAGCAACTGGCAGTTCACGTCCATCACCGCCGGGTTCACCGGCTGAGCACACGGGTGGGGGTGACCGGAGCACCGGGCACCCCCTCCCTCTCCTGGCGGGATCACCCGAGGTAGCCGAGGCCGGGGTGGACGGCGGTGTAGCCGTCGACGAGCCGCCGGGCGACATTGACGGAGTCGACGAGCGGGTGGAGTGCGAACGCCTTCACCGCCGTCGCGCGGGAGCCGGACTCGGCCGCGGACAGCACCTCGCGCTCGACCGCCTTGACCGAGCAGACCAGGCCGGTGGCATGGCCGGGCAGCGGGTCGACCGCGACAGGGTGCGCGCCGTTGGCGTCCACCAGGCACGGCACCTCGATGACCGCTTCGGAGTCCAGCACCGACAGGGTGCCGCGGTTTCGTACGTTCAGGATCAGGGTGGTGCGCTCGTCGCGGGCGATGCCCCGCATCAGGGCGAGAGCCACCTTCTCGTAGCCGCCGGAGAGGTCGTCGGCGTCGCGTTCGCCCGCGCCCGCCGTCTCCCGGTTCTCGGCCATGTACGTCGCCTCGCGCTCGGCCCGGGTGCGGTCCCAGGTCCGAAGGGCCGCGGCGCCCGGGCGTGTCATCTCCTCGTAGAAACGGGCCTGCTGGTCGCGCAGGAAGGCGCCGCGGGTCTTCTCGGCCGCACGGTAGGCGCGGACGGCCTCGCGGTTGAAGTAGTAGTAATGCAGATACTCGTTCGGGATCGCGCCCAGGGACCGCAGCCAGTCCGCGCCGAACAGCTTGCCCTCCTCGAACGAGCCGAGCAGGCCGGGGTCGGCGAACAGCCGCGGCAGTTCGTCCCGGCCCGCGACGCGCAGGCCGCGCACCCAGCCGAGGTGGTTGAGGCCGACGTAGTCGATGAAGGTCTCGCGGGGGTTCGCGACGCCGAGCACGCGGGCGATACGGCGGCCGAGCCCGACCGGCGAGTCACAGATGCCGATGACACGGTCGCCGAGGTGGCGGGACATGGCCTCGGTGACCAGGCCCGCCGGGTTGGTGAAGTTGATGACCCAGGCGTCGGGGGCGAGCCTGGCCACCCGCCGCGCGATGTCGACGGCGACGGGCACGGTCCGCAGACCGTAGGCGATGCCGCCCGCGCCGACCGTCTCCTGGCCGAGGACGCCCTCCGCGAGCGCCACCCGCTCGTCGTTCGCACGTCCCTCCAGGCCGCCGACGCGGATCGCGGAGAAGACAAAGTCGGCGCCGCGCAGCGCCTCGTCGAGATCGGTCGTGGCGGTCACCTCGGGTGCGTCCGGGATGCCCGCGGCCTGTTCGGCCAGCACCCGCCTCACCGCGGACAGCCGGCCGGCGTCCAGATCGTGCAGGACCACACGGGTCACCCGGCCCTCGGCGCGGTCCCCGAGAAGCGCCCCGTACACGAGCGGCACCCGGAATCCGCCGCCGCCCAGAATCGTCAGCCTCACGCCTCCGCCTTTCCTGCCGCGGCCACCTCGACGCCCGCTTCCTCCAGGGAGGACCGGGTCGCCGGGTCGACCGGCGCGTTCGTCACCACCACGTCCAGGTCCTCGGGCCCGCAGACCCGGGCCATGCCCGTCCCCGGGAACTTCGCCGCGTCGGCGAGCAGGACGACCTTATGCGAACAGTTCTGACGAAGACCGTTCTGGCCGGTGCACCCACCGGTCGAGGACTGCGTCGCGCACGCCCTGTCGGGAGAACGGACCGAACCGCCGATCCAGTGCGCATACGGGCACGCCATGGGCAACAGCGACGGCACGCTCGCCGACCACTGGGCTGCCATCGAGTCCACCCCGGGCCTTCAGGGCGGCTTCATCTGGGAGTTCTGGGACCACGGCATTCTCCAGCGCGTGAGCGACGGAAGACCCGCCGGGCGCGCTGGTGCCGGGCTGTACGACAACGGTGTCGCCGCGCCCGGCCACCGCTGGGCGTACGACGGTGACTTCGGGGACCTCCCGAACGACGGTGCCTTCTGTGCGGACGGTGTCGTCTTCCCCGTCCGCACGCTCGAACCGGCGATGTACGAGCACCGGGAGATCGAGGCGCAGGTCGGGCTGGAGTGCTTCCGGCACGAGGGCATGGTCCTCCGCAACCACCAGCGTTTCCGGGGCCTGGACTGGCTGACCGCCGAGTGGGAGCTGTCGCTCGCGGGCGGCCTCACGCTCACGGCCCCGGCCGAGCTGCCCCCTCTGGCCCCGGGCGAGTCGACGGCCGTACGACTGCCGTTCAGGCTGCCGCGGAAGGGCGGCGAGGCCTGGCTGACCCTGCGGGTGCGCACTGCGGACGACGAGCCGTGGGCACCGCGCGGCACCGAGGTGTGCGTGCCGCAGGTGCGGCTGCGCGGGCCCTCGGCCGAGGAGCACCGCCCGGTCCCGGGCCGGTCCGTCGAGGTCGACGAGGACGGCCTGCTGGTCCATCCGCTCCTGATCGCCGCCCCCACGCTCACCCTGTGGCGGGCGCCCGCCGGCCACGACGAGCTGGGCGGGACGGCCGGGCGCCGACGGGCCTGGGGGCTCGACCGGCTCGTCCGCACGGTGGTGGAGGTACGCCGGGGCGACAGTCCGGTGACCGTGGTGTCCGAGTACGCCTGCGAGGCCGGTGCCGTCCGGCACGAGCAGATGTTCACCGTGGTCGAGGGCGGCATCCGGGTGCAGGAGACCGCCGAGCTGCCACAGGCGCTCCTCGACGGGACGCGGGTCGGGTCGCTCTTCGAGACGGTCGCGGGGCTGGATCTGCTGGAGTGGTACGGACAGGGGCCCTGGGAGGGCTGCCCGGACCGCGCCGCGGGAGCACCCGTCGGACACCACCTCGCCCCCGTGGACGAGTTGTTCACCCCGTATCTGCATCCTCAGGGGAGCGGCGGCCGGCACGGCGTACGGCACTTCACGCTCTCGGCACCGGACGCCACCGGGCTCTCGGTCCATCTGGACGAGCCCCGCCGGATCTCGGTCACCCTCCCCCAGCCTTCGGCCGGGGGGACCCCCGTCCGCGCCGAGGACCCGACCGCCGCCGGGCACCACGCCGAACCGGTGGCGCGCCCCCGGTGCGTGGTGCACATCGACGCCGCCCACCGGGGCCTCGGCACCGCCTCGTGCGACCCCGGCGCCTCTGCCTCGTATCCGATCCCGCCGGGTGTCCATCGCTGGAGCTGGACCCTGCGCACCCTCTGACCCACCGCCCTTCACGGATCCCACGGAGTAGATGTGTGCACTTCCCACGAGCCGGGACAGTCCCCTGCCCAGGAAGCCCCCCAGGCCGGGGCCGGCCGGCGTACCTTCCTGCGCGCCACCGCGCTGCTGGGCGCGGCGGCCGGCACCGGTGTCGCCCTGCCGGCGGTCGCGGAGGCGGCCTCGGCGAGCGGCGGGCGGTGGCGGCCCGACCCGGACAGCCGCCGCTTCACGCTCGCGGTGATGCCGGACACCCAGTACCTCTTCGACGGACCGAGCATCGACCCGGCGCCCGTCGAGGCCTCGCTCCGCTACCTCCTGGAGCACGGCCGGGACAAGAACATCGTGTTCCTGTCCCACCTCGGCGACCTCACCCAGAACGGCGCCGAGGAGGAGTTCGCGGCGATCGGTGAGGCGTTCCGGCTGCTGGACCGGCGGGGCGTCGGCTACAGCGTCCTCGCGGGCAACCACGATGTGCGGTCGTCGACCGACGACCAGCGGGGCCCGACGCCGTACCTCGACGCCTTCGGTCCGGACCGCTTCCGGAGCCACTCCACGTTCGGGGGCGCTTCCCCCGACGGCTACAACACCTTCCATCTGTTCCGGGCCGCCGGGCGGGAGTGGATGGTGCTGGCCCTGGACTGGCGGCTGTCGGAGAACGGGTACGCCTGGGCGAAGGACGTCATCGCCCGGCACCCGCGGACACCGGTGATCCTCACCACGCACGAGCTGGTCGTCGAGGACGACACGCTGTCCTCCTACGGCCAGGAGCTGTGGGACCGGCTGATCGAGGACCACGACCAGATCTTCCTGACTCTCAACGGCCACTACTGGCCGGCCGGCCGCGCCACCCGCAAGAACGCGGCGGGCCACGAGGTCCAGCTGCACCTGACGAACTATCAGAACCGGTACTTCGGCGGCGCGGCGATGATCCGCCTGTACCACTTCGACCTCGACCGGAACGTCATCGACGTGGAGACCGTCTCCCCGTGGATCCTCGGCCGGGCCGCCAAGGGCCTGAACCGCCTGGAGCGGGAGGAGATGGAGCTGAGCGGTGACGCCGACCGGTTCTCGGTCGTCGTCGACTTCGAGGAGCGGTTCGCGGGCTTCGCCCCCGTCCCGCCGCGTCCCTCGCGGCCGGCGTCGAAGATGACCGTCCCCGGCACGATGGCGTACTGGCGCTTCGACGGACACGACGACGGGTCCGCCGTCAGCGGCACGGTCCGCGATCTGTCCGGGCGCGGCAACGACCTCACCCTGGTCACGGTGAACGGCGGTTCGCTGATCTGGTCGTCGGACCACCACCCCGACCAGCCCGGCCACGGCAGCCTGGAGTTCCGGGGCTACAAGTCGCCGCTGACGGGCGCGTATCTGCGTACGGTCGACAGCGCGCCGCTCAACTCCGCGACGCTCGCCTCGGGTTACACCATCGAGGCCTTCTACCGGCTCCCCGGGGACTGGGACCCCGCGCACAACGCCTGGTCCGGGCTCGTCAGCCGCACCGGCACGGGCGGCGCCGCGGGCAAGACCGCCGACGACCCCGACGAGCCGCTGGCGACGCTGTCGCTGTCCGACGGCCCCGGACCGCAGTGGGCAGTGCGCCCGCTCAACCAGGAGGGCATCGCCACCAACTGGGGCGACGAGACGGCGCGGGAGAAGTGGTGGCACGTGGCCGTGGTCAACGACGGCCGGCACACCACGCTGTACGTCGAGGGCTGCCCGGTGGCCCGTAACCCGAGGGCCGCCGCCGTCGGTCTGGCCTCGGTCGGACTGCCGTGGCTCCTGGGCGGCTACGAGTACGCGGGAAAGATCGACCAGATCCTGCACGGCCGGCTCGGCGACGTCCGTATCGTCGCCCGTGCGCTGCCCGTCACCTCCTTCATGAACCACTGAGCCGAAGGGCCCCGCCTCCATGACCGAGCAGCAACTGCCCGCCTGGGCCGACCCTTCCGTCTCCCCCGACCGCCTGGACGCCCAGGGCCTGTCCCGCCGCGGCCTGCTGCGCAGCGCCGGACTGTTCGGCACCGCGTTCGCCGTCGGTTCCCTCGCCACGCCCGCGGCGGCACACGGCCGGCGCCTCGGCGGCGAGGACCCCCGCCTCGCCTATCTGGTCGGCGACCATCATGTGCACTCCCTCTACAGCCATGACGCCAAGTACACGTTCTCCCAACTGGCCCAGGCCGGCGCGCGGTACGGCCTGGACTGGATGGTGTTCAACGAGCACTCCAACTTCGGGCACGCCTCGTACGGTGCGCGGATGGAGCACCAGGAGATCCTCAAGGCACGCGCCGAGAACCCGCGCCAGCTGATCTTCCAGGGCCTGGAGTGGTACATCCCGGCCGCCGAGCACGCCACCGTGTTCGCGGCCCCCGGCCCGAACGAGGTCGATCTGCTCACCCGGTTCGAGCTGGCCTACGACGGCAAGCTGCTGGGCTACACCGAGGGCTCCGCCGGCGCCGCGGCCACCGCGCGCAACGAGGCCCACGCCGTGCAGGCCATCCAGTGGCTGGCCGAACAGCGCCGCTCCGGATACGTGGACGACGTGCTGGTCCTCGCCAACCATCCGCTGCGGCTCGGTATCGACTCCCCACGCGAGATCCGCGGCTGGCGGGACGCCGCGCCCGAGATCATGATCGGTATGGAGGGCGCACCCGGCGCCCAGGGCGCGGCGATCCCCGGCTGGCGTTCCTCCACCACCTCGATCCGCGGCGAGTACGAGAACAAACCGTCCGCGCAGTCGTGGTCCGGATACCCGGCGGACGCCTATGTGACCTACGGCGGCTTCGACTGGGCGACGGCGACCGTCGGCGGCCTGTGGGACGCGCTGCTCTCCGAGGGCAGGCTGTTCTCGATCACCAGCAACTCCGACGCCCACCGCGTGGTCTTCGACACCTGGAGGAACGGGGACTGGCTGCCGGGCCAGGACTTCGACAACACCGGCAGGCTGCCCGACCCGGTCAACACCGACACCCCGCAGCCGGGCAGCGACTTCTGGCCCGGCCAGTTCAGCCGCACCCACGTCGGGGTCACCCTCCCCCATTACCTTGAAAGTGTGGGCGGTGCCCCCATCGGCTATCGGGCGGTGATGGCGGGCCTGCGCGCGGGCCGGGTCTGGGTCGACCACGGGCATCTGCTCGACGGTCTCGACGTACGGCTGAAGCGGGACTGCGACCCCGGGCGCGGCGTCACGCTGGGCGGCCGGCTGCGGGTGCGCAAGGGCGAGAGGCTCACGCTGCAGGTGACCGTGACGAGCGCCTCCCGCCCCAACCCCCAGGGGATCCTGCCGCGTCTGGCGCAGGTGGATGTGATCCGGGGTGCCGTGCGCGGGCCCGTGGCCGACCGTGACACCTGGCGGGCGCCCGACACCAAGGTCGTCGAGACCAGGGACGTCAGCGGCCGCAGGGGCACGTACACCCTGAGCATCCCGCTGACCGCCGGGAGCGAGTCCTTCTACGTCCGGCTGCGCGGCAGCGACGGCCGGCGTCACGGTGCCGGATATCTCGGCACCTCGGTCGACCCGCACGGGCCGGTCCCGCACACTCCGGGCGACGGCGATCCGTGGGCCGACACATGGTTCTACGCCAACCCCGTCTTCGTGGACGTGGTGGGATCCTGACGGGGCGCCGGCTCACGTCGAGCGGTTGAGCGGCAGGGGCCCGCGCGTGGCGACGCGCGGGCCCCGCAGGACGACCACGGCGCCCCGGAGGGGACACACGTCCGGTCACCCCGGCAGCGCGGCCAGCAGACGGCGGTCCCGGGGCGCCGGTTTCCGGTCCAGGCGTCCGTCCAGCAGCCGGCGGGCGGCGTCACAGCGGCCCGCCGCCATCAGGGCGTACAGCAGCGTCTCCTCGACGACCTCGCGCTGGGCCGCGCTGCCGCCGACCCTGCGCACCGCCGGCAGCAGAGCGGCGAGGCCGCGGGCCGCCTCGTGGAAGCGTTCCTCGACGAGGGCGGCCAGCGCCTCGCACAGCGGCACGACGACCTCCCGCTGCACCGCGTCGGCGCCCGCCGCATGGTCGCGCAACCGGCGCAGAGCCGCCACATCGCCCGCGGCGGCGAGGGCGACGGCCGCGTGCAGCGCGGTGAACGCGGTCGCGGGCCGCTCCACGATGTCCCGGGCGACCGATTCGAGCACCTCGGCGGCGGGCACCTCGCCCGGCCAGCTGTCGCTCAGCCGTGCGCGCCACAGCAGCGATCCCGAGTCGACGAGCGCCCGCACCCCGGACACCCGCCCGGGCGCCAACTGCGCCAGCCAGCGCCTGCGGACGGCGGCCGGATCGTCCAGCGCCAGTTCGTGCAGTGCGATGTGCCAGGAGAAGTGCGCACGGTGGACCGCGCCGCGCCCCTGCCCCGACACCCATCCGTCGAGCCAGTCACGGCCCGCCTCATGGGCGCCGCACTCGTAGTGGACATGGGCGAGCGCGTGCACGGCGTGCCCGGACGCGGGCTCGGCCGCCAGGGCCCGGTGGGCGAGTTCGCCCGCCTCGTGGAGACGGCCCTGCCCCTGACGCAGAAAGGCCAGCAGCGAGGTGTGGAACCAGTGGCCGTCGTACGCGGGTGAGGTGCGCCCCACCAGCCGCAACGCATAGGCGTCGTCGAGATCGCGGACCCCGGAGAAGGCGATGGTGGGCACGGCGGCGGCCAGCGCGAGCGCGTCGCCCGGGTGGGCGTCGAGGTGGCCCAGCAACGCGCTGCCGTCCGGGTCGGTGCCGTGGACGCGGTGGGTGACGACCTCCACGAAGGAGCGCTCGCGCTCATCGGCCCGCTCCCGCGCGCACCGCTGTGCCTCGGCGAGTTCCCGGGGCACATCGACCTGCGCGCCGCACTCATGGCCGAGCAGCGCGAGCGCGGCATGTCCGAGGGCGAATCCTGGGTCGAGGGCGACGGCCCGCCGGAACGCCTCGTCGGCGCCCGACCTGACCTTGAGCACCCGGTCGAGCCCGGTGCGGTGGGCGGCGGCCGCGTCGGCGTGCGTGGAGAGGGAGAGCCCCTGTGCGTCCACGGGGCGCCGTCGGCTCCGGCGCACCGGCGGGGCGAGCGGGGCCAGCACCTCCCTCGCCAGCGCCGCCGCCTGCGCCCGGATCTCGGGGACGGCGGTGGTCTCCCACAGTTCGCCACGGCGCGGGGCGCCAAGCGTGAACAGCGGGCGGTCGGCCCGGCCGGCGGCGTCGAGGAGCCGGCCCTCACGGGTGGCGACCCCCATCCCGAGGGGCCCCGGGACGGCGGCCCCGGCGTCGGCGAGCGAACGCCACAGAGGGTCGTCGAGGTGGTGGCCGGGGCCCGTGCAGTCGATGACCCAGCCCACCCGGAGCGTACGGCCGTCGGCGAGGGCGACGGTCACCGTGCCGTCGGGGGCGGTACGAGCGTCCGCGATCCGGCCGGAGCGCACGCTCAGCCGTCGGGCGGCCCGCACCCGGGCCAGCGCCTCCCCCGTGGCGGGCGCCATGCGGTGCCGGTGGGTGTTCCACAGCGCGCCGTCCCGCCGTAGGAACTCGGCGCGGTCGCCGGGGGCCAGGCCCTGCCACAGCCGGACCGTGTACGGGCGCAGACCGTCGAGCGCGGGGCGCCAGTCACCGTGGAGCCGGACCGCCCGGCCGGCCTGCCGGAACACGGCCCGGCGCAGCTGGTCCAGGGGCGCCCCGGGAAGCCCCGGGGGCGGTGGCATGGGCGGTGCCGGGTTGAGGGCGTGCGGCTGCGGCAGCAGTCCGTTGCGGGAGACGGCGTGGAGCACCCGGCCCGGGCGGTCCAGGGTCAGCGCCAGGTCGACGGCGGTGAGCCCGGTGCCGACCAGCAGCACATCGGCGGTGTCGGCGAGCGGCCCCGCGAGCGCGCCCGGCGCCCAGGGCTCGGCGACGAACCGCGGTGACGTGCGCAGTCCGGGAGGGGCCCAGGCACCGGTCCCGGCGGCCGGCCCGGTGGCGAGCACCGCGCCGTCGGCCGTCAGGCACCCGCCGTCCGCGAGCCGGAGTTCCAGCCGCCCGTCGGCGGTGTCCGCGCAGCCCTCCGCACGCGACCGCAGCCGCCGTACCCCCACCACCCCGTGGGCGCGGACGACGGCCTGTCCGAGGGTGTCGGCGAGGTAGGCGCCGTAGCGGTACCGGGTGATGAAGTCGGCGGCGGTGACGGTGGGTTCGCCGTGGCGGCACAGCCAGCGGGTGAGATGGCCGGGGTCGTCCGGATAGCAACTCATCCCGCCCGCAGGCACATTGAGCCGGTGCCGGGGGTCGGGAGTGGCGTAGGCGATACCCCGTCCGGCCTCCGGTGCCGGATCGATCAGGACCAGGTCGAGGGGGGTACGGCGGCGCGCCGCCGTCTCGCACACCTGGAGGGCGGTCAGCGCGCCGGCCGCGCCCGCCCCGACGATGGCCACGGTGTGCCGCGCACGGGCTGGGTTCACATGTACCTCCGGCGATGGTCGGGGCCGGGGCCGCCCGGCGGGTGCCCGCTCCTCCTGTCTCCTCCTACTCTCTCCCCCCTGAGGCCGCGTCGGGGCCGTTGATTCAGGCCGACTCCCGCGCTGTGTTCGCAGGTATCGCACGCAACACCCCTTGGATTCAAAGAGTCAATCCACACAGCCGCCGGAGGACGTCCGGACGCAGGGGCATCGCGGACGGGTGGGCGGGGAGCGGCCCGGGGCCACGGACCGCACGGCCTTGCTTCGGCGCCTGAACTCCCGTGCCACGAAAGGACTTTCTCGGCTTTACCTCTTGACGACCGGAGTGACCGAGAGCACATTGGCGGCGCGGCGCGTGAGAGCGCTCTCAAAACCGTCCGCGCCTCCCCGGCTCTCCCGCGCACCCGCACACCCCCACTCCGTACGAATGAGGCAGCACATGAACGACACTTCCGGCACACCCGCGAGACGTCGGCCCCTGCGCCGCGTCCTCCTCGCCGTACTCGGCACCATGGGTCTGGCCGTGGCCGCCGCCACGACCGCCACCCTGCCCGCGAACGCCTCCGCCCCCGCTCCCCCGTCCGGCTGGACCCAGGTCTTCCTCGACGACTTCAACGGCGCGGCCGGCTCCGGCGTGAACACGGCCGACTGGCAGTACGACACCGGGACCTCGTACCCGGGCGGCGCCGCCAACTGGGGCACCGGCGAGGTCGAGACCATGACCTCCAGCACTGGCAACGTCTCGCTCGACGGCAACGGCAATCTGCTCATCACCCCGCGCCGCGACGCCGCCGGCAACTGGACCTCGGGCCGTATCGAGACCAACCGCACCGACTTCCGGCCCCCGGCCGGCGGCAAGCTGCGGGTCCAGGCCCGTATCCAGCTGCCCGATGTGACCGGTGCCGCCGCCAAGGGCTACTGGCCCGCCTTCTGGATGCTGGGCGCGCCGTACCGGGGGAACTACCAGAACTGGCCGAGCGTCGGCGAGCTGGACGTCATGGAGAACGTCCAGGGCCTCAACACCGACTGGGCGACGATGCACTGCGGCACCAACCCGGGCGGCCCGTGCAACGAGACGTCCGGCATCGGCAACTCCACACCGTGCAACGGCACGACATGCCAGGCGGGCTTCCACACCTACGCGATGGAGTGGGACCGCTCGACGAGCCCCGAGGAGATCCGCTTCTACCTCGACGGGGTCAACTTCCACACCGTGCGGGCCAACCAGGTCGACGCGACGACCTGGGCCAACGCCACCGACCACGGCTTCTTCGTCATCCTGAACGTGGCGATGGGCGGCGGCTTCCCGGCCGCGTTCGGCGGCGGTCCGGACGGCGGCACCGAGCCCGGCCACCCGATGGCGGTCGACTATGTGCAGGTGCTCCAGTCCTCGGGCGGTGGGAGCGGTACCACGCCGCCGCCCTCCGGCAACCGGGATGCCTACGGCGCGATCCAGGCCGAGTCGTACGACAGCCAGTCCGGTGTGATCCCCGAGACCACCACGGACACCGGCGGCGGCCAGGACATCGGCTACCTGGCGAACGGTGACTGGGCCCTCTACAAGGGGGTGAACTTCGGCTCCACGGCGGCCACGCAGTTCTACGGCCGGGTCGCGAGCGGCGCGGCGAGCGGGGTGAGCGGACTGGTCGAGGTGCGCCTCGACAGCCGTACGAACGCACCGGTCGGCAGCTTCGCGGTGGCGGGCACGGGCGGCTGGCAGAGCTGGCGGACCGTACCGGCGAACATCGGGCAGGTCACCGGCACCCATGACGTCTATCTCACCTTCACCAGCGGCCAGCCGAGCGACTTCGTGAACGTGAACTGGTTCGACTTCGGCCACTGAGAACGTCGGCAACCGACGGGGGCGGGCCCGCGGCCCGCCCCCGTGTCATCGCAACTCCGCCCGGAACGCCGCCGGTGTCGTGTCCGTGTGCTGGTGGAAGAACTTGGAGAAGTTCGCCGGGTCGGGGAAGCCGACGGCGGCGCCCACGCGGCCGATCGGCAGGTCCGTGTGCGCGAGCAGGCGCTTGGCCTCCAGGACCACCCGCTTGTCGATGAAGCCCTTGGGGGTCTCGCCGGTGGCGGCACGGACGGCGCGCACCAGGGTGCGGCGGGAGTAGCCGAGGGCGTCGGCGTAGGCGCTGACGCTGTGGTTGGTGGCGAAGCCCTGCTCGACGGCGTCCCGGAAGAGGGTGAAGGTGGTGTCGGCCTGATCGCGCGCCGCCTCGGCGGAGCTGGCCGCGAGATGCCCGAGCCGCAGCAGGAACGCGGTCAGGGAGTGGCGCAGTACCGCCGTGTGCAGACTCAGCGGCAGGGTGGTCGCGTCCTCGTACTCCCGTTGCAGATGCTCCAGGGACGCACGGAGCCCGGCCAGCTGCGCCGGGTCGGGGTGAAGCAGCGGCGGCAGGTCGTAGCGGTACAGGCCCGTGGCCTCCACGGTGGCGCGCGGCAGAAAACCGGGCTGCATGGTCAGCACGGTGCCGCGGTACTCGCTCGTCCGGGAGAAGCGGTGGATCTGGCCGGGGCGTATCCACAGAACGTCACCGGCGCTCGGCCGGTACTCGGCGAAGTCCACCATGTGCGACACGGGGCCGCCGTTGAAGAACATCACCACATGGAAGTCGATGCGGTGGACGCGGTCCAGCGGCGCGTCCTCGTGCCAGATACGGCCGGGCCCCATCGGACCCACCTGGATGCCGACACCGCAGACGCTCAGGTCGACCGGGAACGGATACGTCCTGATCCCGTCCCTGTCATATGTGGTTCTGTCCGCCATGTCCGTCTCGTGCCGCCTCGGTCCCGCTGTCGATGTCCCACTTTCACCGAAGGCTGACACAGGCACACCTTCCCCCGCAAAAGTCAGACTTTTAAGTTTGACGACGTTCCGCCAGAGATCATGCGTCCAGTGAGGACTTCTTGAAGATGAGTGCGCAGAGCGCAGACGGATTCGAATGGACCGACCTCGACCGGCGAGCCGTCGACACAGCCCGTGTTCTGGCCGCCGACGCCGTACAGAAGGTCGGCAACGGCCACCCGGGCACCGCGATGAGCCTGGCGCCCGCCGCGTACACGATCTTTCAAAAGGTGATGAAACACGACCCGGCGGACCCCGAGTGGATCGGCCGTGACCGCTTCGTCCTCTCCCCCGGGCACACCTCGCTGACCCTCTACACCCAGCTCTTCCTGTCGGGCTACGAGCTGGAGCTGGACGATCTGAAGGCGTTCCGCACGCACGGTTCCAAGACGCCCGGTCACCCCGAGTACGGCCACACGGCCGGTGTCGAGACCACCACGGGCCCCCTGGGCCAGGGTGTGGCCAACGCGGTGGGCATGGCGATGGCCGCCCGCTACGAGCGCGGCCTGTTCGACCCCGACGCCCCCGAGGGCACCTCCCCCTTCGACCACACGATCTGGGCGATCGTCTCCGACGGCGACCTGGAGGAGGGCATCTCCGCCGAAGCCTCCTCGCTCGCCGGCCACCAGAAGCTCGGCAATCTGGTCTTCGTCTACGACGACAACCACATCTCCATCGAGGGCGACACCGCGACCGCCTTCTCCGAGGACGTACTCAAGCGATACGAGGCCTACGGCTGGCACGTCCAGCGCATCGAGCCCGCGGAGAGCGGCGACATCGACGTCCACGCGCTGTACGCGGCGCTCACAGCGGCGCAGGCCGAGACCGGGCGCCCCTCGATCATCGCCATGCGCACGATCATCGCCTGGCCCGCCCCGAAGGCCCGGAACACCGAGGCCTCGCACGGCTCGGCGCTGGGCGAGGACGAGGTCGCGGCCACCAAGCGCGTCCTCGGCTTCGACCCCGAGAAGACCTTCGAGGTGTCCGACGAGGTCCTCGCCCACGCCCGCCAGGCCCTCGACCGCGGTGCCGAGGCGCACGCCGCCTGGGACAAGCGGATCGCGGAGTGGCGCGCGGCCCAGCCGGAGCGCGCGAAGCTGCTCGACCGAGTCGTGGCGGGCCAGCTCCCGGAGGGCTGGGAGGACGCGCTGCCGGTCTTCGAGGAGGGCAAGGCGGTGGCCACCCGCGCCGCCTCCGGCAAGGCGCTGGGGGCCCTCGGCGCGGTCATCCCCGAGCTGTGGGGCGGCTCGGCCGACCTGGCCGGCTCCAACAACACCACCATCGACAAGAACAGCTCGTTCCTGCCCACGGGCAACCCGCTGCCGGAGGCGGACCCGTACGGGCGCACGATCCACTTCGGCATCCGCGAGCACTCCATGGCCGCGGAGATGAACGGCATCGCCCTGCACGGCAACACCCGTATCTACGGCGGCACCTTCCTGGTGTTCTCCGACTACATGCGCAACGCCGTGCGCCTGTCGGCCCTGATGCAGCTCCCCGTCACCTATGTGTGGACGCACGACTCCATCGGTCTCGGCGAGGACGGCCCGACCCACCAGCCCGTCGAGCACCTGGCCAGCCTGCGCGCCATCCCGGGCCTGAACCTCGTCCGCCCGGCCGACGCCAACGAGACCGTCGTCGCCTGGGCCGAGATCCTCCGCCGGCACTCCACCGCCCCGGCCCCGCACGGCCTCGCGCTCACCCGCCAGGGCGTGCCGACGTACGCCCCCAACCCCGAGGCGGCCAAGGGCGGTTACATCCTGCGGGAGTCCTCCACCGCAACCCCGGACGTGATCCTCCTCGCCACCGGCTCCGAGGTGCAGCTCGCGGTCGCCGCGCGCGAACGACTCGAGGCCGAGGGCGTGGGCACCCGGGTGGTGTCGATGCCGTCCGTGGAGTGGTTCGAGGAGCAGTCCGCCGAGTACCGCGAGCACGTCCTTCCGCCGTCCGTGAAGGCGCGCGTGGCGGTCGAGGCGGGTATCGCCCTGACCTGGTACCGCTACGTCGGTGACCGTGGACGCATCGTCTCCCTGGAGCACTTCGGTGCCTCCGCCGACGCCAAGACCCTGTTCGCCGAGTACGGCTTCACGGCCGACAACGTGGCCGCCGCCGCGCGGGAATCCCTCGCCGCCGTCCGCGGTTGATCCGATCGCACGAAGGAAGATGAACACAGTGACCGAAGCAACCGCAGCCGCGGAGCCTCTGCAGCGCCTGTCCGACGCGGGCGTGTCGATCTGGCTGGACGACCTGTCCCGCAAGCGCATCGCCTCCGGCAACCTCGCCGAACTCCTCGCCACGAAGCACGTGGTGGGCGTCACCACCAACCCCTCCATCTTCCAGGCCGCCATCGGCTCCGGGGAGGGCTACGAGGAGCAGCTCGCCGGGCTGGCGGAGCGCGGCGTGACGGTCGAGGAGGCCGTCCGCATGATGACCACCGCCGACGTCCGTGCCGCCGCCGACATACTGCGGCCCGTGTACGACGCGACGGACGGCCGGGACGGCCGGGTCTCCATCGAGGTCGACCCGCGGCTCGCCCACCGCACCCGGGCGACCGTCGCGGAGGCCGAACAGCTCTCCTGGCTCGTCGACCGCCCCAACGTGATGATCAAGATCCCGGCGACCGAGGCCGGCCTGCCGGCCATCACCGAGGTCATCGGACAGGGCATCAGTGTCAATGTGACGCTGATCTTCTCGCTGGAGCGCTACCGCCGGGTCATGGACGCCTATCTGGCCGGCCTGGAGAAGGCCAGGGCCGCCGGGCTCGACCTGTCCGCCATCCACTCCGTGGCCTCCTTCTTCGTCTCCCGCGTCGACAGCGAGATCGACAAGCGCCTGACGAAGCTGGGCACGGACGAGGCGCTCGCGCTCAAGGGCCGGGCGGCGCTCGCCAACGCACGGCTCGCCTACGAGGCGTACGAGGAGGTCTTCGCCGGTGAGCGCTGGCTCGCCCTCGCCGAGGCGGGCGCCAACAAGCAGCGCCCGCTGTGGGCCTCGACCGGCGTGAAGGACCCGGCGTACAAGGACACCCTGTACGTCGACGAACTGGTCGCGCCGGGCACGGTGAACACCATGCCGGAGGCGACCCTCGACGCCACCGCCGACCACGGCGACATCCAGGGCGACACGGTGACCGGCGGCTACGCGCAGGCCCGCGCGGACCTCGCGGCCGTGGAGCGGCTCGGCATCTCGTACGACGAGGTCGTCAAGCAGCTCGAGGACGAGGGTGTCGCCAAGTTCGAGGTGGCCTGGCAGGACCTGCTGGACGCCGTCACGACATCACTGAACAGCAAGGGGGTTGACGCAGCATGAGCAAGGAGCGTCGCGAGACGAAGGCGTCCTCGGCCGTGAGGAACGCCGAGGAGGCCGCGGTGCAGGCGACCGAGGAGACCAAGGCTCCCGGGGCAGGATCCCCCGACGCGGCCTCGAAGACCGGCGCCGCCGCGGCCGAGAAGACCGCCGCCCCGGCCGAGAAGGCCGGCGGACCCGTCCCGGTCGCCGACTGGGACAACCCCCTGCGTGACCCCCGCGACCGCCGGCTGCCCCGGGTGGCCGGGCCCTCCGGTCTGGTCATCTTCGGCGTCACCGGTGACCTGTCCCGCAAGAAGCTGATGCCGGCCGTCTACGACCTCGCCAACCGTGGTCTGCTGCCGCCGGGCTTCTCGCTGGTCGGGTTCGCCCGTCGCGACTGGGCCGACCAGGACTTCGCCCAGGTGGTGCACGACGCGGTGCGCGAGCACGCCCGTACGGAGTTCCGCGAGGAGGTGTGGCAGCAGCTCGCCGAGGGGATGCGGTTCGTCCCCGGCGACTTCGACGACGACACCGCGTTCAAGCAACTGCGCGCCGCCGTCGACGACTTGGACGCCTCCCGGGGCACCAGCGGCAACTACGCGTTCTATCTCTCCGTACCGCCGAAGTTCTTCCCGAAGGTCGTCCGGCAGCTGAAGAAGCACGGGCTGGCGGACGCCCCTGAGGGCTCCTGGCGGCGCGCGGTGATCGAGAAGCCGTTCGGCCACGACCTGGCCAGCGCCCGTGAGCTGAACGCCATCGTGCACGACGTGTTCGAGCCGGACCAGGTCTTCCGCATCGACCACTACCTGGGCAAGGAGACCGTCCAGAACATCCTGGCGCTGCGCTTCGCCAACCAGATGTACGAGCCGATCTGGAACCGGTCGTACGTCGACCACGTCCAGATCACGATGGCGGAGGACATCGGTATCGGCGGCCGGGCCGGCTACTACGACGGCATCGGCGCCGCCCGTGACGTCATCCAGAACCATCTGCTCCAGCTGATGGCGCTGACGGCCATGGAGGAGCCCATCGCCTTCGACGCGGAGGCGCTGCTCACCGAGAAGCTGAAGGTGCTGAAGTCGGTGCGGCTGCCGGAAGACCTCGGCGGGCACACCGTGCGCGGGCAGTACGCGGGCGCCTGGCAGGGCGGCGAGAAGGTCGTCGGGTACCTCCAGGAGGAGGGCATCGACCCGCAGTCGAAGACCGACACCTACGCGGCGATCAAGCTGGAGATCGACAACCGCCGCTGGGCGGGCGTCCCCTTCTATCTGCGCACCGGCAAACGGCTCGGCCGCCGGGTCACCGAGATCGCGGTGGTCTTCCAGCGCGCCCCGCACTCGCCCTTCGACTCCACAGCCACCGAGGAACTCGGGCAGAACGCGATCGTCATCCGCGTCCAGCCGGACGAGGGCATGACCGTGCGCTTCGGTTCGAAGGTGCCGGGTACCTCGATGGAGATCCGGGACGTGTCCATGGACTTCGCCTACGGCGAGTCGTTCACGGAGTCCAGCCCGGAGGCGTACGAACGGCTGATCCTGGACGTACTGCTGGGCGACGCCAACCTGTTCCCCCGTACCGAGGAGGTGGAGGAGTCCTGGAAGATCCTCGACCCGATCGAGGAGTACTGGGACAAGCACGGCAAGCCCGCACAGTACCCCTCGGGCACCTGGGGCCCGAAGGAAGCCGAAGAGATGCTCGCACGAGACGGACGGAGCTGGCGCAGGCCATGAAGATCGACCTGACCGACACCACGGCAAGCAAGATCAACAAGGCGCTGGTGCAGGGCCGCCGCGCCATCGGCACTCCCGCCGTGGGCATGGTGCTGACCATGGTCATCGTGACCGACGAGGAGAACGCCTACGACTCGGTCAAGGCGGCCGAGGACGCCTCGCGCGAGCACCCCTCGCGCACCCTGGTGGTCATCAAGCGGCACGCCCGCACCCCCCGGGACCGCACCGCCTCCCGGCTCGACGCAGAGGTCCGGGTGGGCTCGGAGGCCGGCACCGGCGAGACGGTCGTCCTGCGGCTGTACGGCGAGGTGTCCGACCACGCCGACTCGGTGGTCCTGCCCCTGCTGCTGCCCGACGCTCCGGTCGTCGTGTGGTGGCCGGTGGACGCGCCGGACAACCCCGCGCAGGACCCGCTGGGCGCCCTCGCGCAGCGCCGGATCACCGACATGTACGCGGTGGAGCACCCGCTCGAGGCCCTGAAGGCCCGGGTCGCCTCCTACGCCCCCGGCGACACCGACCTGGCCTGGACGCGGCTCACCCTCTGGCGGTCGATGCTGGCCGCCGCCCTGGACCAGGCGCGGACCAAGGTGACCTACGCGGCGATCGAGAGCGAGGCCGAGAACCCCAGCTCCGAACTGCTGGCCCGCTGGCTGGGCAGCCGGCTCAGGGTGCCGGTGGAGCGGATCGTCACCGCCGGACCGGTCATCACGACCGTGCGGCTGGGCACCGAGAAGGGCGAGATCGTCATCGACCGCCCCGACGGCCCGCTGGCCACCCTGACCCTGCCGGGACAGCCCTCGCGCACCCTCGCGCTGAAGGTGCGCCCCACCTCCGAACTGATCGCCGAGGAGCTGCGCCGCCTCGACGCGGACGAGATGTACGCCATCGCCCTGCGCGGCGAGGGCGCCAAGGAGAACGCCGGCAATGACTGACAGCCCCAGGCTCACCCGACGCCCCGAGTGGACGGCCCTGGAGGACCATCGCGGTGGCCCGCTCCTCCACCCCGACCTGCGCGCCTTCTTCGAGCAGGACCCCGGGCGGGCCGAGCGCTACACCGTGCGCGTCGGCGATCTGCTCATCGACTACTCCAAGCACCTGATCACCGACGAGACCCTCGCCCTGCTCCAGGAACTGGCCACCGCCACCGATGTGTTCGGCCTCAGGGACGCCATGTTCCGCGGCGAGAAGATCAATGTCACCGAGCGCCGGGCCGTGCTGCACACCGCGCTGCGCGCCTCGCGGGACGCGGTGATCGAGGTCGACGGCGAGAACGTGGTGGCCAAGGTCCACGCGGTCCTCGACCAGATGGCCGCGTTCGCGGACCGGGTCCGTTCGGGCGACTGGACGGGCCACACCGGCAAGCCCATCAGGAACGTCGTCAACATCGGCATCGGCGGCTCGGACCTGGGCCCGGCGATGGCGTACGAGGCGCTGCGCCCGTACACCGCGCGCGAGTTGACGTTCCGGTTCGTCTCCAATGTCGACGGGGCCGATCTGCACGAGGCCGTGCGGGACCTGGACCCGGCGGAGACGCTGTTCATCGTCGCGTCCAAGACGTTCACCACGATCGAGACGATCACGAACGCGACCTCTGCCCGCTCCTGGCTGCTCGACGGCCTGGAAGGCGACCACAAGGCGGTCGCGAAGCACTTCGTGGCACTGTCCACGAACGCCGGGAAGGTCACCGAGTTCGGGATCGACCCCGACAACATGTTCGAGTTCTGGGACTGGGTCGGCGGCCGCTACTCCTACGACTCGGCGATCGGTCTGTCCTTGATGATCGCTGTCGGCCCGGACCGTTTCCGGGAGATGCTCGACGGCTTCCGCCTCATCGACGAGCACTTCAAGAACGCTCCCGCCGAGGCCAACGCGCCCCTGCTGCTGGGCCTGCTGGGCATCTGGTACAACAACTTCTTCGACGCCCAGACCCATGCGGTACTGCCCTACAGCCACTACCTGTCCAAGTTCACCGCCTATCTCCAGCAGCTGGACATGGAGTCCGACGGCAAGTCGGTGGACCGCGACGGGCACCCGGTGGAGTGGCAGACCGGCCCGGTGGTGTGGGGCACCCCCGGCACCAACGGCCAGCACGCCTACTACCAGCTCATCCACCAGGGCACCAAGCTCATCCCGGCGGACTTCATCGGCTTCGCCCGGCCCGTCGACGAGCTGAGCGGTGAACTCCAGGACCAGCACGACCTGCTGATGGCGAACTTCTTCGCCCAGCCGCAGGCACTTGCCTTCGGCAAGACCCCGGACGAGGTGCGTGCCGAGGGCGTCCCGGAGGAGCTGGTTCCGCACAAGACGTTCAAGGGCAATCGCCCCACCACCACGATCCTCGCCACCGAGCTGACCCCCTCCGTCCTCGGCCAGCTCATCGCCCTCTATGAGCACAAGGTGTTCGTCCAGGGCGCGGTCTGGAACATCGACTCCTTCGACCAGTGGGGTGTCGAGCTGGGCAAGGTCCTCGCCAAGCGGATCGAACCGGCCCTCACCGAGGGCGCCGAGGTGCCCGGCCTGGACCCCTCCACCACTGCTCTCGTGGCCGCCTACCGTACGCTCAGGAAGAAGTGAAACTGACATGACAGCGATGCAGTTGGGCCTCATCGGCCTCGGCAAGATGGGCGGCAACATGCGCGAGCGGATCCGCCGCGCGGGCCACACCGTCGTCGGCTACGACCGCAACCCGGACGTCTCCGATGTCAAGCACCTGCCCGAACTGGTCGAGAAGCTCGAGGGGCCGCGCGTGGTCTGGGTGATGGTCCCGGCCGGCTCCCCCACCCAGTCCGTCATCGACGAGCTCAAGGACCTGCTGTCACCCGGCGACATCGTGGTCGACGGCGGCAACTCCCGCTGGACCGACGACGAGAAGCACGCCACCGAACTCGGCATCAAGGGCATCGGTTTCGTCGACGCGGGCGTCTCCGGCGGCGTCTGGGGCCTGGAGAACGGCTACGCCCTGATGGTCGGCGGCGACAAGGAGCACGTCGAGCGCCTCCAGCCGATCTTCGAGGCGCTCAAGCCCGAAGGCCCGTACGGGTACGTCCACGCCGGCCGGGTCGGCGCCGGGCACTTCTCCAAGATGGTCCACAACGGCATCGAGTACGCGATGATGCAGGCGTACGCCGAGGGCTGGGAGCTGCTGGAGAAGATCAAGTCGGTGGAGAACGTCCGCGAGGTCTTCCGGTCCTGGCAGGAGGGCACGGTCATCCGCTCCTGGCTGCTGGACCTCGCGGTCAACGCCCTCGACGAGGACGAGCACCTGGACAAGCTGCGCGGCTACGCCGAGGACTCCGGCGAGGGCCGCTGGACCGTGGAGGCCGCCATCGACAACGCGGTGCCGCTGCCGGCCATCACCGCCTCGCTGTTCGCGCGGTTCAGCTCCCGGCAGGACGACTCCCCGCAGATGAAGATGATCGCCGCCCTGCGCAACCAGTTCGGCGGCCACGCGGTCGAGTCGACGAAGGAGTAACCAGCCATGGGCGACCTCCTGTTGGTCCGCCACGGCGAAACCGAGTGGAGCAGATCGGGACAGCACACCAGCTGGACCGATCTGCCCCTCACCCAGCGGGGCGAGGAACAGGCCAAGTCCCTCGCCCCGTTGCTCGCCGGACGCACCTTCGCCCTCACCCTCACCAGCCCGCTCGCCCGGGCGGTCCGCACGGCGGAACTGGCCGGACTGTTCGACGCCGTACCCGACCCCGATCTGCACGAGTGGGACTACGGCGGCTACGAGGGCATCACCACGGTCGAGATACACCGCACGCGGCCAAAGTGGCGTCTGTGGACCGACGGTACGCCGCCCGGCCCGGACGGACATCCGGGCGAGTCGCCCGACGAGGTGGCGGCGCGCGCCGACCGGGTGCTGGCCCGTATCGCGCCGGCGCTCGCCCAGGGCGATGTGATCCTCGTGGCCCACGGTCACTTCCTGCGTGTCCTGGCCGCCCGGTATCTGGGCCTGTCGGCCGCCGAGGGGCGGCTGCTGCGGCTGGAGACGGCCACGGTCAGCCGGCTCTCCACCGAGCACGACTGGCCCGTGATCGCGGAGTGGAACGCGCGCGGAACTTCTGCGGCATCCCGTCAGTTTCCTCCTACGTCGCCGTAGAAATGAGAGGTCACGGCCCATCCACCGGGACGGGCCGGCCTCGACGACGTAGGGAGTTCTCCATGGCCCTGTGGGATCGCATCAAGGAATCGGCCTCGACGATGCAGACCCAGCTCGTGGCAAAGAAGAACGATCTGAAGAGCGGTGCGTTCCGCGACGCGAGCATGGCCATGTGCGCGCTCGTGGCCGCGGCGGACGGGACCGTGGACCCCTCCGAGCGCCAGCGTGTCGCCCAGCTCATCGCCACGAACGAGGTGTTGCAGAACTTCCCGGCCGACGACCTGCGCCGCCGCTTCGAGGACAATCTGAACAAGCTGGCAGCCGACTTCGACTTCGGCAAGGTCAGCGTGCTGCAGGAGATCGGCAAGGCGAAGAAGAAGCCCACCGAGGCCCGCGCCGTGATCCAGATCGGCATCGTCATCGGGGGCGCCGACGGGAACTTCGACAAGGACGAGCAGGCAGTGGTCAGGGAGGCGTGCTTCGCGCTCGACCTGCCGCCGCACGAGTTCGACCTCTAGGTCGTACCCGCGGGTCTCGGCAGACACCGCCGGACCGCTTGGGCCCGGGTCACACCGTGTCGCGGCGATCGCCGCGTGCCACACGGTGTGACCCGGGCCTTGTCGTCACCTTGTTCGCAGAACCGAGGAGACCGCGCGCACACCCTGTGGGCCTCACCTCGCCCGACGAAGTTGTGGTCTAGACCTTGCAACCGGCCCGTCGTGCCGTCACCATGACCGATCATGAGCGTGTCCGTCCTCGCGCCCACCCGCCTGTGGACCCGTAACTTCGCCCTCTACTTCACCGCCCGCATCGTGTCGATGCTCGGCGACACGATGATCCCGGTCGCGATGGCCGTCGCCCTGCTCTCGCTCGGGTATGGGGTGAGTGCGGTCGGGTTCGCGCTCGGGGCCTGGATGGGTGCGTTCGCTCTCTTCGTCGTGTTCGGCGGGGTGTTCGCGGACCGGTTCCACCCCAGGCCGATGATGATCGGCGCGGACGTGGTGCGGTGTCTGATCCAGGGGTCACTCGCGGCCGGTCTCGGCCTCGGGCATCCGCCGCTGTGGTTCGTCATCGCCGGGTCGCTGCTCGGCGGCACGGCGACGGCGATGTTCCAGCCGGGCCTCACCAGCCTGGTGCCGCAGGTCGCCGCCGATCCTCGGCAGGCCAACGGAGTGCTGCGGGTGAGCCAGGGCATGGCCACGATGGCCGGGCCCACGCTCGCCGGACTGCTCGTCGCCTCCGCCTCGGCCGCCTGGGTGTTCGCGGTCGACGCCGCCACCTTCGCGGTCAGCGGGATCTGTCTGATGGCCCTGCGGCTGCCGCCGTTCACGGTGGACCGGTCGGCCTCCACGCTGCGGAATCTACGCGCGGGCTGGGACGAGTTCCGCTCCCGGTCCTGGCTGTGGGGCGTCATTCTGATCTGGTGGGTGCTCGGCATCTTCGTCTGGGGACCGCTCACCCCGCTCGGTGCGGCCTCCGTCATCGCCGCGCACGGCAAGGCCGCGTTCGGCTACGCCGAGGGGGCGTTCGGCGCCGGCTGTGTCCTCGGCGGGCTGGTCGCGCTGCGGATCCGTCCGTCCCGCCCGCTGCTGGGCGGGGGGCTCGCGATGTTCCTGTTCCCGCTCATGCCGCTCGCCGCGGCACTGGCCCCCGCCCTGCCGCTGCTCATGCTCGGTTACGGAGTGAGCGGGATCGGCTGGGCCTTCTGGGGCGTCCAGTGGGCCACCGCGGTGCAGACCCAGATCCCGGAGGACCGGCTGGGCAGGGTGGCCGCCTACGAGGTCGCCGGTTCCATCCTCGCCGTCCCCCTCGGTCAGACCTTGTCCGGGCCCGTCGGCACCGCGTTCGGCCTGCGCGCGCCGCTGCTGGTCGCCGCGGTGGTCGGCCTGGGCTGTGCCGCCGCCCTCATCGCCGTCGCGCCGATCCGCCGTCTGCGGCTGTCTCCGGGCACAGGAGTCACCGGCCCGTTCCAGGGACGGCCGGAACGCCGGGGCGCGGCCGAGGAAGGGGCACCCGGCCGATCCTCGCGGTGTCGGTGACGACGGTCGACTCCGTGATCGTCTGCGCCGTCCCCGCTGGTCAGGCGAGGCGCTCGGGGAGCTCGGGGGCCGGCTGGCCCTGGGTGGCGGCCCCGGTGGACAGGAGACGGAGAGCGTCGGCGCTGGGGGTGTCGGGAACGGCGGTGTAGATCACGAGCGTGAGGGTGGGGTCGGAGGCCAGAGCGGGGAGAAACGCTCAGGCGGCCGGGTCGAGGTAGATGAACCTGGCGATGTTGGCCGGGCGGCGCGGGTCGGCAAGGAGGGGTGCGTACAGGGCACGGGCCAGGTGGTTGGCGGCCAGCATGTCCTGGCGGTCGTTGCGGATCCGGGGGTTGGGGAACATCCGTGTCAGATCGTGCGCTAAGCCTTCGTCGGCCCTGGTGGGAGCCTGACGGTGCGTCGGTCGCCGGACCGATCTGACACGGATGTTCCTCAACCCCCGAGGCGGCGGCCGCCGGGGCCCGCGGGGTCAACCTGGGGGTTCCAGAAACGGGGCCCTCAGACGAGGGCTGGAAAACGGGAAAGCGCCGGCTTGCTCGCCCCCCGCGGGGGGATCGCCGGGCCGGTCACCACGGCGGCGGCGCGGTGAGCGGAGCGCCCACGAGGGGCTCGGCCACATCGCGGCAGCAAGTGCTCCCCCGCAGCCACGGCGGGCGGTGCGGTCTGCTCACGCTCGCGCGTGCGTGACGGCGGCAGTACGGCGCCCGGCCGGTGACCGGTCCGGCAGACGGCATGCCCTGCTCCGCCAGGCACCCCGTCGGTTCATGCCGGACCCGCGGCACGTGCCGGCGGAGGTGGCTGAGTACCTGGCCGAGCAGTTGGGCATCGCCGATTCGTCGTGCCTGAAGGAGTACGGCGAGCGGGACGGGACGGCCCGTACGCATGCCGGGGAGATCCAGGAAGCCGGGGGTTGGCGTGACTTCGCCGAGGTGCGGGACGAGCTGAGCGAGTGGCTCGACGCGCGGGCCTGGACGACCGGCGACGGGCCGAAGTCGCTGTTCGACGCGGCGGCTGGGTGGCTGCGCGAGCGCCGGGTGCTGCTGCCCGGGGCCAGCCGCCTGGCCCGGCTGGTGGGCACGATCCGGGAGGCGGCGAACAACCGGCTGTGGGACACCCTCTACGGGCTGCTCAGCACCGGTCAGCGCGCGGTGCTGGACTCGCTGCTCTCCGTGCCACCAGGGGCGCGAGTGTCGGAGCTGGACCGGCTACGGCGCGGTCCGGTGCGGATCTCCGGCCCCCAGATGAAGTGGGCGCTGGAACGGGCCGAGGAGATCGCGGCCTTCGGGATGGGCGAGGTGGACGTGTCCGCGATACCGCCGCGGCGGCTGGCAGAGCTGTCGCGGTACGGGATCGACGGCAAGGCGTCGCTGCTCAAGCGGCACGGTGACTCCCGGCGCCTGGCCACGCTGCTGGCCACTTCGGTCTACCTGACGTCCCGGGCGGTCGATGACGCCCTGGACCTCCTGGAGGTGCCGATCGCGACGAAGCTGCTGGCCAGGGCGGAGCGGGAGACGGCGAAGGAGAAGCTGAAGACCCTGCCGCGCGTGGAGAGGGCGTCGGCGAAGCTGGCCGCCGCGTTCCAGATCGTGTTCGACAGCACCAGCGAGCAGGTCGACACGGACACCGGGGAGATCACCCCGCCCGAGGTGGAGACGCTGGAGGCGATGTGGGAGCGGATCGAGCAGGTGGTGCCCCGGCACGAGCTGGCGGCGGCGATCGCAGCACTGTTCGAGCTGACTCCGCCGCTCGACTCGGACGCGGACGCGGCATGGCGGACCCAACTGGTCACCCGGTTCGGCACCGTGCGGCCGTTCCTGAAGCTGCTGGTGACGGTGGTCGACTTCGGCGCCACCCCGGAGGGCCTGCCGGTGCTGGAGGCGTTGAAGTCGCTGCCGGACTTGATGGGGCGCAAGAAGGTCGGCCCGGCTGAGATCGACACCGGCCTGCTCACCGGGTCGTGGCGGCGTCTGGTGCTGTCCGCGCCGCACCTGGAGCCGGGCACCGTGGACTGGAAGGCGTACGCGTTCTGCGTGCTGGAACAGTTGCACCGGATGCTGCGGAGCAAGCAGGTGTTCGCGAAGAACTCCTCCAAGTGGGGCGATCCCCGCGCGAAGCTGCTGGATGGGGAAGCGTGGGAGCAGGCCAAGCCCACCGTGCTGGCGTCGCTCAACCTGCCCGCCGGGGCGGGGGAGCACCTGGCGGCTCGGGCCGCGCTGCTGGACGGCACCTACCGCGAGGTCGCCGCGCGGGTGCCGGC
>NZ_JBFAWW010000026.1:0-104806 GCF_040680495.1 Streptomyces sp. NPDC052036
CGGGGCCGGGGGCGCGACCGGAGCCGCGGGGGCGGCGGGGGCCGGGGCGGCCGCCGGAGCCGGGGCGGCCGGGGCCGGAGCGGCGGCGGGCGCGGCGCCCGGCTGGCCGATGACGGCGAGCTTGGCGCCGACCTCGGCGGTCTCGTCCTCGCCGACCACGATCTCCAGGAGCACGCCGGAGGCGGGCGCGGGGATCTCGGTGTCGACCTTGTCGGTGGAGACCTCGAGCAGCGGCTCGTCGGCGTCGACGGAGTCGCCGACCGCCTTCAGCCAGCGGGTGACGGTGCCCTCGGTGACCGACTCACCGAGCGCGGGCAGGACCACGTCCGTGCCCTGGGCGCCACCGGCCGGAGCGGCGGGCGCGGCGGCCGGAGCCGGAGCGACCGGGGCCTCGGCGACCGGGGCCGGGGCGGGCGCGGCGGCCGGGGCGGCGGCCTCGGCGGCGGCCGGGGCCGGAGCCGCGGCGGGGGCGCCCGTGCCGTCGTCGATGACGGCCAGCTCGGCGCCGACCTCGACGGTCTCGTCCTCGGCGACCTTGATGGAGGTCAGGACGCCCGAGGCGGGGGCGGGGATCTCGGTGTCGACCTTGTCGGTGGAGACCTCGAGCAGCGGCTCGTCGGCCTCGACGCGTTCGCCCTCGGCCTTCAGCCAGCGGGTGACGGTGCCCTCGGTGACGCTCTCACCGAGCGCCGGAAGGGTTACGGAAACCGGCATGGTTTCGGTTGCTCCTTACGAAGTGCGGAAGTCTGTGTCGTCGCGTTCGTCGACCGAGGGTCAGTCGTGCATGTGGAGAGGCTTGCCGGCCAGGGCCAGGTGGGCCTCGCCGAGCGCCTCGTTCTGCGTCGGGTGGGCGTGGATCAGCTGGGCCACCTCGGACGGCAGGGCCTCCCAGTTGTAGATCAGCTGGGCCTCGCCCACCTGCTCGCCCATGCGGTCGCCGACCATGTGGACGCCGACCACGGCACCGTCCTTGACCTGGACGAGCTTGATCTCGCCCGCGGTCTTCAGGATCCGGCTCTTGCCGTTGCCGCCGAGGGGGAACTTGATGGAGACGACCTTGTCCGCGCCGTACATCTCCTTGGCCTTGGCCTCGGTGATGCCCACGGAGGCGACCTCCGGGTGGCAGTAGGTGACCCGGGGCACGCCGTCGTAGTCGATCGGGACGACCTTCAGGCCGGCCAGGCGCTCCGCCACCAGGATGCCCTCGGCGAAACCGACGTGCGCGAGCTGGAGCGTGGGGACCAGGTCGCCGACGGCGGAGATGGTCGGGACGTTGGTGCGCATGTACTCGTCGACGAGGACGTAGCCGCGGTCCATGGCGACGCCGGCCTCCTCGTAGCCGAGGTTCTGGGAGACCGGGCCGCGGCCGACGGCGACGAGGAGGAGCTCGGCCTCGAACTCCTTGCCGTCGGCGAGGGTGACCTTGACACCGTCCTGGGTGTACTCGGCCTTCTGGAAGAAGGTGCCCAGGTTGAACTTGATGCCGCGCTTGCGGAAGGCGCGCTCGAGAAGCTTGGAGGAGTTCTCGTCCTCGACCGGGACGAGGTGCTTCAGGCCCTCGATGACGGTGACGTCGGCACCGAAGGACTTCCAGGCGGAGGCGAACTCGACACCGATGACGCCGCCGCCGAGGATGATCGCGGACTTCGGCACGCGGTCCAGGACGAGGGCGTGGTCCGAGGAGATGATGCGGTTGCCGTCGATCTGGAGGCCGGGCAGCGACTTCGGCACGGAACCGGTCGCCAGGAGGACGTGGCGGCCCTGGATCCGCTGACCGTTCACATCGACGGAGGTGGGGGAGGACAGCCGGCCCTCGCCCTCGATGTAGGTCACCTTGCGGGAGGCGATCAGGCCCTGCAGGCCCTTGTACAGGCCCGAGATGACCTCGTCCTTGTACTTGTGGACGGCCGGGACGTCGATGCCCTCGAAGCTGGTCTTGACACCGAACTGCTCGCTCTCGCGGGCCTGGTCGGCGATCTCGCCCGCGTGAAGCAGAGCCTTGGTGGGGATGCAACCCTTGTGCAGGCAGGTGCCGCCGACCTTGTCCTTCTCGATCAGGGCGACGTCCAGACCCAGCTGCGCCCCGCGCAGGGCCGCGGCGTAACCACCGCTACCACCGCCGAGGATCACTAGGTCGAAAACGGTGCTGGCGTCGTTCGCCACGTCACGTCCTCCATGCATGTGCGCCGTGCGCCGGTCTCCGATGACCGGCAGGCGGCTGGTGTCCGGCCGCTTGTTGCTTCGGCCCTTCGGTGGGGGCCCTGTCCTGCCGAGACCCCATCTTTGCACTTGTCGGCGGCGGAGGAGACGCCGGGCCGCCGTCTAGGACGTCTGATCCATCACGTCGGGAGGTCGTGGCCGCCCCGCCCGTACGGATTTCGTCGAGGGCGTAACGCCCTTGCGGCCGGAGGGTGGTCCGAGGGGGTCGTGGACGAGGCACGGGAGCGGCGGTGCCGGGTGCCGGGTGCGGGGCGGCGGGGTGCCCCCGGTGTGCGCCGACGAGGGCGGCCCCGGATGCCATGGCATCCGGGGCCGCCCTCGTGTGGTGCGCCGGGTGGCGCCTCGGGTACGCGCAGACGTCAGCCGAGGTCGCCCGCGGCGGTCAGCTCCGCGAGCCGCACCAGGGTGCGGACCGCCGAACCGGTGCCGCCCTTGGGGGTGTAGCCGAAGGCGGCCTGCTCGTTGAAGGCCGGGCCGGCGATGTCGAGGTGGGCCCAGGTGATGCCCTCGCCGACGAACTCCTTCAGGAACAGACCGGCGACCAGGCCGCCGCCCATCCGCTCGCCCATGTTGGCGATGTCGGCCGTCGGCGAGTCCATGCCCTTGCGCAGGTGCTCGGGCAGCGGCATCGGCCAGGACTCCTCGCCGACCTCCTCGGCTGCCTCGTGGATCGCGCCGCGGAACGCGTCGTCGTTCGCCATGATCCCGAAGGTGCGGCTGCCGAGCGCCAGCATCATCGCGCCGGTCAGGGTCGCGACGTCCACGATCGCGTCCGGGTTCTCCTCCGAGGCCGCCCACAGCGCGTCGGCGAGCACCAGACGGCCCTCGGCGTCCGTGTTGAGGACCTCGACGGTCTTGCCGCTGTACATGCGCAGCACATCGCCCGGGCGGGTGGCCGAACCGGACGGCATGTTCTCGGCCAGGGCGAGCCAGGCGGTCACGTTGATCTCAAGGCCCAGCCGGGCGGCGGCCACGACCGCGGCGAAGACCGCCGCCGCGCCGCTCATGTCGCACTTCATGGTCTCGTTGTGGCCGGCCGGCTTGAGCGAGATGCCGCCCGAGTCGTAGGTGATGCCCTTGCCGACCAGCGCCAGGTGCTTGCTCGCCTCGGGGTGCGTGTACGACACCTTCACCAGGCGGGGTCCGGCGGCCGAGCCCGCGCCGACGCCGAGGATGCCGCCGTAGCCGCCCTTGGCCAGCGCCTTCTCGTCGAGCACCTGCACCTTGAGGCCGTGCTCCTTGCCCGCGGTCTGCGCGATGGCCGCGAAGGCCGCCGGGTTCAGGTCGTTGGGCGGCATGTTGATCAGGTCGCGGGCGCGGTTGAGCTCCTCGGTGACCGCGACGGCGCGCTCGACGGCCGCCTTGAAGGCCTTGTCGCGGGGCTTGCCGCCGAGCAGGACGACCTCGGCGAGGGGAGCCTTGCCGTTCTTGGCGTTCTTGGAGTTCTTGCCGTTCTCCTTGTACGTGTCGAAGGAGTACGCGCCGAGCAGGGCGCCCTCGGCGACGACGCCGGCGTCGGCGGCGTCCGCGAGCGGCAGCGCGTAGACGGCCTTCTTGGAACCGGCGAGCGCACGGGCTGCGGCGCCGGCGGCCCGGCGCAGCGACTCGGCGGCGTAGGGCTCGTCCTTGTCAGGGGCGGCACCGAGGCCCACGGCCACGACGACGGGAGCCTTGAAGCCGGAGGGTGCGGGCAGCTTTGTCACCTCGCCCTCGGCACCCGAAGCGCCCAGGGTCTCCAGGACGACGGCGAGCCTGCCGTCGTACGCCTGGTCCACGGCCTCGGCGCCCGGTGCGACGACCGGGCCCTCGGCGCCCTTCGCGACACCGACCACGATCGCGTCGGCGCGCAGGCCGGCCGCCGCAGCGGTGCTGAGAGTGAGAGCAGTCACGGTGGTGAAATCTCGCTTCCGATTGAGTTTCGGTGGCCGAACAGGATGGGGTCGACCGGCCCGGGACCCGACCCTAGATTGCTCCGATCGTTCGGTCTTCACCTGGGCAGGGAAACACCCGGCATGAGCCTACGCTCGGTGGCCGACTCGCTGAGTCCGGTGGGTGTTCACCTCTTCGTGGTGCCCCGGCCGTCTCCGGCCCACCTGTCCCGGTGACCCGGGTCACATCCGAGGGTGCGGCGAGCGGCCCGGCCCGCCGAGGCCACGGGCGGCGGGCACGGCCCGCGGGCGGTCAGCCCAGGGACAGCACGACGAGCGCGGTCGTCGCGGCCGTTTCCGCGAGAGCGCCGAAGACATCACCCGTCACCCCGCCGAACCGCCGGACGCAGTGGCGCAGCAGCAGTTCCGCGGCGGCCACCGCGAGCACCACCGAGGCCGCCGCGCGGACGGCGCCGTAGGGACCGGACAGTGCGCCACCGCCCGCCGCCGCCGCGGTCACGGCGAGTCCTACGACGAGGGCGCCGCTCACCGGGACCACCCCCGCGACCGCGGCCCCCAGTCCTTCGGGCCGCGCGGCCGGCACCCCCGCGCGCGCGGCCAGGGTGAGAACGAACCGTGCGGTGGCCGCCGAGACGACGGCGGCCAGCAGACCCCGCGTCCAGGAGGCGTCGTAGGCCTGCGCGAGGGCCGCCACCTGGGCCAGCAGCACAAGGACCAGAGTGATCACGCCGAACGGTCCGATGTCCGACTGCTTCATGATCCGCAGCGCGTCCTCGGCGGGCTTCCCGCTGCCGAGTCCGTCGGCGGTGTCGGCGAGCCCGTCCAGGTGCAGGCCCCGGGTCAGCACGGCCGGTACGGCGGCGGCGGCGACGGCGGCCGTCAGCGGGCCCGAGCCCAGCAGGAGCAGGGCCGCGCCGAGCAGCCCGGCGAGGACTCCGACCACCACTCCGGCGAGCGGCGCGCACAGCATGCCGCCGCGTGCGGCCCGCCGGTCCCAGCGGGTCACCCTGACCGGCAGGACGGTGAGGGTGCCGAAGGCGAAGCGGAGGCCGTGCAGATGCGGGGTCCTGGACACGGGCGAAGGCTACGTGAGCGGCGTGGCCGTCCTTCCGCGGGGCGGCCGTGGGCAGGCGGTCCGGGGTCGCCGCGGGCACACTTTTGCCCATGGGCCACTGGCTGGAGCGCAACATCGTCGAGCCGGGCAAGCTCCCGCTGCTGCTCGCGCTGGCCTCGTTCGTGCTGACGTTCGCGGTCACCCGGGTCGTCACCCGTCTCATCCGCGCGGGCAAGGGCCCGTTCGGCAATGTGAGCGCCGGGGGCGTGCACATCCATCACGTCGTCCCCGGTGTCGTCCTCGTCCTGACGGGCGGCTTCGGCGCGCTCGCCAGCCGCCACGGTCCGGGCTCGGGCGTGTGCGCGGTCCTCTTCGGCGTCGGGGCGGGGCTGGTCCTGGACGAGTTCGCCCTGATCCTGCATCTCGCCGACGTCTACTGGACGGAGGAGGGCCGCAAGAGCGTCGAGGTCGTCGTGGTCACGGCGGCCCTGGTCGGCCTGGTCCTCGCGGGCTTCGCGCCGTTCGGCGTCAACGACGTCTCCACGGAGGAGCTGCACGACCGCGCCGCCGCCGCTGTGAGCGTCGCCGCGAACTTCCTCTTCTCGCTGTTCGCCCTGAGCAAGGGCAAGGCGCGCACCGCGCTCTTCGGGGTGATCGTCCCGCTGGTCGCCGTGATCGGCGCCGTACGGCTGGCCCGCCCCGGCTCCCCGTGGGCCAGACGGTTCTACCGCCGCCGGCCGCGCGCCCGGGCCAGGGCGGGCCTGCGCGCCTACCGCCACGACCGCCGCTGGGCGGTCCCCAGCCGCAGACTTCAGGACTGGATCGGCGGCAGGCCCGACTCACAGGACACCCGGGTGCCCCAGCGCCAGTAGCGGCCCAGCGCCGACATTCCACACAGCACCAGCACCGCGGCGATCGCGGCGATGTGCTCCTTGCCCGCGAGGTTCTGCTTGACCAGGAGTTCGCCGACCATCGCCGCGATCACCACCCCTCCGGTGAAGTAGGCCTGGTAGCGCCAGCACAGGAACAGGGCCAGCCCGATCACCGCCGCCGACGGGCCGGTGTCGACGACCTGCGCGTCCGTAGCGGGCAGCCCCAGCGGATGGTGCGCCCCCAACTGGATCCCCACGCGCGCGTAGAGCGTGCCGGCCAGGGTGGCGACGTACGCGATGCCGAGCGTGCGCCACCAGCCGAGACAGATCTCGGCGATGCCGAACACGAACAGGAGTTGCAGCAGCGCCCCCCACACCGGCAGGTCGAGCGCCGGTACGAAGAGGGAGAGCGGGGTGCGCAGCAGGGCCGGCGAGAGCGGCTCCTCGGCCCGTACGGACCCGATGTGCTGCACGAACCCGAAGCCCCACGACTTGTTCTGCACGAACTGCAGGACCGACGTCAGGGACACGGCCGTCAGCGTCATCGGGATCGCCCGCCGGCTCCCTCGCGCGAGGTCCTGACGCACGGTGACGTACAGCAGTTCCCATTCGGCGCGGGCCAGGCGGGCGAGCGCGTTCATCCAGTGTTCCTCATCGTCCACCGTTCCTCATCGTCCGGCGCATCTCATCGGTGCGACTCCAGGTGCTTGCGGTGCAGCCACTTCGGCAGTCCCGGAGCCTCCAGGAACCCCTCGGCGCGCGCCGAGGCGACGCCGATGCGCAGCAGGTCCGCGCTCTTCTCGAAGAGCAGGAACCGGGGCTCCCAGATGGGCCGGTACTTCGCGTTGGCCCGGTACAGCGACTCGATCTGCCACCAGCGCGAGAAGAAGCTGAGCAGCGAACGCCACAGCCTGAGCACCGGTCCGGCACCGAGGCGCGCACCACGTTCGAAGACGGAACGGAACATGGCGAAGTTGAGTGAAACCTGGGTGATCTCGATCTCCCGGGCGCGGCGCAGGAGTTCGATGACCATGAACTCCATCAGCCCGTTGTCCGAGTCGCGGTCACGTCGCATCAGATCGAGCGAGAGCCCGTGCGGTCCCCACGGCACGAAGGACAAGAGCGCCCGCAGCCGGCCCTCGGCGTCCACGCACTCCAGCATCACGCACTGCCCGTCCTGCGGGTCGCCGAGCCGCCCCAGCGCCATGCTGAACCCGCGCTCGGTGGCCCCGTCCCGCCAGTCGTCGGCCTTCTCCAGCAGCTGCGCCAGCTCGCCCTCGGGGATGTCCTCGTGGCGCCGGATGCGCACCGTGTACCCGGCGCGCCGCACCCGGTTGTGGGCCTGGCGGACGGTGCGCATGGCCCGCCCCTCAAGGGTGAACTCGCTTATCTCCACGATGGCTTCGTCGCCGAGTTCGAGCGCGTCCATCCCGTGCCGCGCGTACACGGTGCCGGCCTCCTCGCTCGCGCCCATCACGGCCGGGATCCAGCCGTGCGCCCGGG
This sequence comes from Streptomyces sp. NPDC052036, assembly GCF_040680495.1. Classification (NCBI taxonomy): domain Bacteria; kingdom Bacillati; phylum Actinomycetota; class Actinomycetes; order Kitasatosporales; family Streptomycetaceae; genus Streptomyces; species Streptomyces sp. NPDC052036. The sequence goes on from NZ_JBFAWW010000026.1 coordinate 7,539, forward strand.
CCTCGGCGAGCCAGGGCTCGATGGCGCCGGGCCAGGCCTCGGGGTCGCCGAGCGGGTCGCCGGAGGCGAGCGAGACACCGCCGACGACCCGATAGGCGACCGCGGCCTTGCCCGTGGGCGACCAGATCACGCTCTTCTCCCGGCGCAGTGCGAAGTACCCGAGCGAGTCCCGCTCGCCGTGCCGGGCGAGCAGCGTCCGCAGCCGCTTCTCGTCGTCCTCGGTGAGGGGGTCGACGGCGCGCCGGGAGCGGAAGGCGGCGTACAGCACCGCGAGCACCAGCAGTGTGCTGAACACGTTGATGGCGACGTTGACCCAGTTCGGCGTGGAGATGCCGGGGTAGTGCGACTCGTCGGCGGCGACCGAGACCAGTCGCAGGGTGCCGTAGCGCCAACGGTCCAGGAAGGTCGAGCGATGCGGGTCGTGCGCGGTGTTGGTGACGGTCACCAGGAGTGCCGCGAGCAGCGAGGAGGCGAGCAGGCCGCCGACGGCGACCACGGCGGCGAGCCGCGGGTTGGAGCGGTCGCCCTTGGCGTAGAACTCGCGCCGCCCGACGAGGAGGGCACCGACGAAGCCCGCGGTGAGCACCAGGGAGACCCAGTTCTGCGCGTACTGCCGGATCTCCGGGAAGCTCATGGCGAAGGCGAACAGCAGCAGGAACGGCCCGCTGAGCGCGAGGTTGAGGATCCACGCGGCCCGTTTGCGCCGCCGCATGGTGACGGCGAGGAACATCGTGAAGACGCCCGAGGCGAAGCCCGCCGTCAGCAGGTACGGGGTGAAGAGGTTCTCCTGGTTGTGCCGCCGTACGTCCTGCCCCAGCGAGACCCACGCGGCGGAGAGGAAGTTGATGAAGGTGACGGCGCGCAGGTACCAGACGGCGCCCGCGGCGGCCCGCCGGGCGGCCCGACCGGACGGCCGCGTCTGGCCTCCCGGCCGAACCGTGCGCTCCTGTTCCATGGTGAAACGGGCATCTCCCATGAAGGGCGATGATATGGGGCGTCCGGGGGTGTGCGGGGGAGCGATGCAAGAAGGAATCGAGCCGAATCGATCACACGTCACATACGGTCGTTCGCAAAGTGCCTGACCGAGCGTCAACTCCGGTTGCCCGAGCGGACGTCGCCCGGGCCGCAGCCGTCCTCGGCTACGCGTCGTCCTCGGCCTTCGCGGGCGCCAGAGGAAGCTCCGCCGCCAGCGCGGCCGCGGCCTGGACCAGCGGCAGCGCCAGCAGGGCCCCGGCCCCCTCGCCGACGGTCACCCCGTGGTCGAGGAGCGGCTCCAGTGCCATCCGGTCCAGCGCCTTGGCCTGCGCGGGCTCCCCGCTGTTCTGCCCGGCCAGCCACCAGTCCGGCGCGCGGAACGCGATCCGCTGGCCGACCAGCGCGCACGCCGCCGACACGACCCCGTCCAGGATCACCGGAGTCTTGCGCACCGCGCACTGCAACAGGAAGCCCGTCATCGCAGCCAGATCGGCCCCGCCGACCGTGGCGAGCAGCTGCAACTGGTCGCCCAGCACCGGCCGGGCCCGCCGCAGCGCGTCCCGTACGGCCGCGCACTTGCGCATCCACGCCAGGTCGTCGATCGCGAGACCCCCGCGCCCGGTCACCACGGACGCGTCCGTGCCGCACAGCGCGGCGATCAGCACGGCCGCCGGCGTGGTCCCGCCGACGCTCACATCGCCGAGCACCACCAGGTCGGTCCCGGCGTCGGCCTCCTCGTTCGCGACCGCGACCCCCGCCCGGAACGCCGCCTCCGCCTCTTCGGGCGTCAGCGCGTCCTCGACGTCGATCCGTCCGCTGCCGCGCCGCACCCGGTGCCGTACGACGTCCCCGGGCAGTTCGTCCGGATCGCAGTCGAGGGCCATGTCGACCACGCGTACGGGCACGTTGAGCTGTCGCGCCAGGATCGACGCCGGGCTCGCGCCCTCCAGCACCGCCCGCACCAGCCGGTCCGCGCTGCCCGCCGGTCGCGCGGAGACCTCCAGCGAGGCGATGCCGTGGTCGCCCGCGAACAGCACCACGCGTGGGCGCTCGATCGGCCGCACCGGCACGGCGGACTGCGCGGCCGCCAGCCACTCACCCAGGTCGTCCAGGCGGCCCAGTGCCCCGGGCGGCACGATCTGACGCTCCCTGCGCGCCTCGGCGTCGCGGCGCACCCCGCCGTCGGGGCGCTCGATCAGATCGGTGAAGTCGTCGAGATTAAGCGAGCTCATTCGCCGAACAGTACCGGCCCTGATCGAACGTCGAGGCGCCACGTCGACGGCACGTCATTGCACCCCTGAGCGGTGTCCCGTACATACCTTTTGGGCATGTATGGTCGCGCACCCCGTGCTCACGGCCGTACCTCCCTGTCGCCGCGGTCGTCCGACGTCCCGCCCACCCCCAGCCGCCACGTCCGCCACCCCCGTCGCCACAGGAGCCGCCCATGCGCCGTACCCCACGGACGGCCGCCGCGCGCCGCGCCGAGCGCCGCGGCGACGCCGCCCCGGACACCGTCCGGCCGCAGCACCCGCGCCGCGAGGACTGCCCGTGGTGCGGCTCCACGCGGCTGCGCACCCGGGTCCGGGCCAGACCGAGCGCCCCGGACCCGGTGCGGCCGGACGCCGCCGGTGTCGACGAGTGCCGCGACTGCGCCCATGTCTTCCGCAACCCCCGCCCCGCCGAGGAGAGCGCCCGCCACGACCACGACGCCCCCGACGGCCGCCCGGGACCCGACCGGCTCACCGAACGCCTCCTCGGCGCCCGCACGAGCGCCCGTCGCCACCGGGCCGCGGCCCGCGCCCTCGGGCCCCACCAGGAGCCGGAGAGCTGGCTCGACGTCGGCACCGGGCGCGGCCACTTCCCCGAAGCGGCCAAGGAGATCCACCCGTACACCTCCTTCGACGGACTGGACCCCACCCGGCGTGTCCATCAGGCGGGGGCCGCGGGCCGGATCGAGGAGGCTCACCGCGGCCACCTCACCGACCCGGCGGTCCTCGCGCGTCTGCGCTCCCGTTACGACGTCCTGAGCATGGTCCACCATCTGGAGCGCACCCCCGACCCGCGCGCGGAACTGCGCGCCGCCCTGACCGTGCTGCGCCCCGGCGGTCATCTGCTCATCGAGGCCGCCGACCCCGGCTGCGCGTTCGGCCGGCTGCTGGGCAGGCGGTGGATCGCCTACGGGAGCCCGCACCACCTCCACCTCGTGCCGCCGGCCAACCTGCTGGCCGAACTCAAGGCCCTGGGCTGCGCGATCGTCGCCACGGACCACCGCGAGCCGCATCTGCCGTACGACCTGGCGGGCGCTCTCGCCCTGACCCTGGCCCGTGCCCTGCCGGCACCCGACGCCCCGGGGCGCACGGCGCCCCTGCGCACGGTCCTGGCCGGGGCCACCGCCCCCCTCGCGGCCACGGCCACGGCGGCGGACCACGCGCTGGCACCGCTGCTGCGACGCACCCGCTTCGCCAACGCCTACCGGGTCATCGCGCGCACGCCCCCGTCATCCGCGTAGCGTCAGCGCCTGCCCGGCCACCACCAGCAGCACATGCTCGCACTGCGCCGCGAACGCCGCGTTCAGACGGCCGAGTTCGTCGCGGTAGCGGCGCCCCGACGCCGTCGCCGGGACGATCCCGGAGCCCACCTCGTTCGAGACGGCGACGACCGTCCGGCGGGTCTCCCGCACCGCCGCCGCCAGTTCCTCCACCCGTGTCCGCAGGGCCCGTTCGCCGCCGCTCGCCCACTCCGCGTCGTCCCATGCGTCCACCGCGTCCATCGCGTCGGTCAGCCACAGCGACAGACAGTCGATCAGCAGCGGCGGCCCCTCCTCCTTCAACAGCGGTACGAGGTCACAGGTCTCCGTGGTGTGCCAGGACCCGGGCCGTCGCTCCCGGTGCGCGGCCACCCGCGCCGCCCACTCCGTGTCCCCGCTCCGCGTGCCGCCCGTCGCGACGTACAGCACGTCCGGGAAAGCCTCCAGCCGCCGCTCGGCCTCCACCGACTTGCCCGAGCGCGCCCCGCCCAGCACCAGCGTGCGCCGCGGCACGTCCGGCACCTCGTCGTACGCGCCCACGGCCAGCGTCGTCCCGTCCGGCACCGCCCGCGCCCCCGCGGCCGCGAGCCGCCGCCGCAACTCGGCGCCCGGCGGCACCTCGTGGTCGAGGTGCACGGCGATGACATCGGTGGCCGGCCCGAGCGCCCCCACCGCCCGCAGCCTCGCGACCGCGTCCGGCCGCCCCACCACATCGGCGACCACCATGTCGTACGGCTCCACCGGCACCCCAAGGCCCGCGGGCGCCCCGCCCGGCGGCAGATACAGCAGCCGCGTCCCGTCCGGGCCGGTCACCGCGTAGCCCGTGCCCGGCGCGTCCATCGCCAGGGCCCGCACCCGGTGCCCGGTCAGCAGCGCCAGCTCCCGCCTGTCCGGCACCCGCGCGGGCTGCGGCAGGCCCGCCGGGACCTCCACCGGGGGACCCTCGTGCGGGTGGGTGAGAAGCACCTGGCGCACCCCGGCCAGCGAGTGCCCGGCGCGCGCCGCCGCGAACGCCGCACCCGGCGTCAGATCCAGCAGCAGCGTGCCGTCCACCAGCAGCGAGGTCGCCGCGCGCGCCTCGGGGCCCAGCGCACGCGCGCAGGCCGCACAGGGACAGTCGGGGCGGGGAAGTCCCGCGGGGGCACCGGTGCCGAGCAGAGTCAGTTCCACGGACCTGATTTTCCCGGGTCGCCGCAGGTCTTGCGCGTCCGGCTAGGCTCGGAACAGTGGCCGGACCAAGATCCGGCCGATGCTCTGCATGTGCTCACATCTGGGAGGCGTACATGGCGGCATGGACGTGGCGGTTCGAGAAGGCCGACGGGGCGGAGGTCCAGCCCGCGGTCGTGCCCGAGGAGTTCACCACGCAGGGGGACGCCGAGTCCTGGGTCGGGGAGCACTGGAGGGACCTGCTCGACGGCGGCGCCGACCAGGTGCGGCTGTACGAGGACTCGACGGAGATCTACGGGCCCATGAGCCTGCGCGCCGACGAGTCGTAGCCGTAGAGGCACACCCGCACACCCGCACACGCGCACACGCGCTCACGTGTGAGGGGGGTGGGCGAGGGACGTACCGGTCCTCGCCCGCCCCGCCCCCTCGTCCGCTCCCGCCCGGCTACTGCTCGCCCAGGGTGACGTCGACCGTCCGCCGGCTGCCGTTGCGGGTGTAGGTGACGGTCGTCCGCTGTCCCGGCTTGTCGTCGGCGAGCGCCTCGGCGAGCGAGGTGATCGTGGTGATGTCCTGGCCGGCCAGCCTGGTGATGACGTCTCCGGCCCGCAGGCCCGCCCGGTCGGCCGCGCCGCCCCGCACGACCTCGACCACCGCGACCCCGGCCGGCTGGTAGGTGCCGTTCACCACCGTGCGGCCGGTGATGCCGAGCGCGGCCCGTCCCGAGTCGGTGACCCGGCCGCTCTTGATGATCTGGTCGGCGATCGTCTTCACCAGGGACGCCGGGATGGCGAACCCGATGCCGGGCGCCGCGCCGTTGCCGAGTTCCGGGTCGACGGCGGCGAGCGTGGGGATGCCGATGACCTGGCCGTTCAGATCGACGAGCGCGCCCCCGCTGTTGCCGGGGTTGATGTCCGCCGAGGTCTGCACCATGTTCGCGATGGTGGCGCCCGTACCGCCCTCGCTGTTCCCCTCGCTGACGGTCCGCCCGGTCGCCGAGACGATCCCCTCGGTCACGCTCGACGACAGCCCGAGCGGCGAGCCCATGGCGAGGACGATCTGCCCCACCTCGACCTTGGCCGAGTCGCCGAAGACGGCCGGCCGCAGACCCTGCGGCGTCCGGTCCAGCCGGATGACGGCGAGGTCCTGCTGCGGGTACGAGAAGACGAGGCTCGCGGTGAGCACCTCCTGGCTGTTGGCGGTGGTCACCCTGAACTTCCTGCCGCTGCCGACCACATGCGCGTTGGTGACGATGTGGCCCCTGCCGTCGTAGACCACTCCGGACCCGAGGGCCTCACCGGTCTGGATCTGCACCACCGACGGCAGCACGTTCTTGATGACTCGCTGGTAGTCGCTCTGCAGATCGTTGGCCGTCGTGGGGGAGGGGGCCTGGGTGCTGGTCGGGCTCTTGGCCCGGGCCGGCTGCCCGGAGCCGGTACATCCGGGCAGAACCAGACACCACAGGAGAAACGGAACGCACCGCCGAACGGTACGGGCACGGGTAGCGTCCATGCCCCGAGTCTCTCCTCGGGAGGGCCTCCCGGCGCTTCCTGCGCGTCCGAACGAGGGGCCGTCCCGGCTCAGCCGCGCACTCCGCACAGATGCAGCAGCGCGGCCACACCCCGGTACGGATCCGCACGCCCCGCCCGTTCCTCCGCGGCCAGCAGCCGCTCCACGTCCTCCGGGACCGGAGCGTCGTCGGGCGCCGTGTCCGTGAAGATCCGCACCCCGTACCAGGCGTGCAGCGGCGCCCCGATCCCGGAGAGCGTCGCGGTCAGCGTCTCCAGCCGGTCGGCGCGCACCTCCAGGCCGAGACGGTTGGTGTAGGCGGTCGTGTCGAAGGAGGCGAGCGCCGCGTCCCAGTCCCCGGACAGTCCCGGCCGCAGTGCCAGCGCGTCCCCGTTCCGGACGAGCAGCGACAGCAGCCCCCCGGGCGCCAGCATCCGCGCCAGTCCCGCCAGCAGCGGATCGGGCTCGTCCACGTACATCAGCACCCCGTGGCACAGCACCACGTCGAAGCTGCCCGGCAGGAAGTGCACCCCGGTGTCGCGGCCGTCGCCCTCGATGATCCGCATCCGCTCCCGGATGCCCTCGGGCTCCCCGGACAGGGCCCGGCGGGCCACCTCGATCATCGTCGGGTTCTGTTCGAGCCCGGTGACCCGGTGCCCGGCCCGGGCCAGGCGCAGCGCCTGGGTGCCCTGGCCCATCCCCACGTCGAGCACCCGCAGCCGCTGCCCGACCGGGAACCGCCCGGCTATCTGCTCCTCGAGCTGCCGGGCCACCAGCTCCTGCCGTACGACATCACGCAGCCGCCCCAGCTTGTCCAGCCAGGCACTGGCGGCATCCTCGGAGAAGGGATCCGCGCTCAGGACCGCCCTCCGCGCTTGCCCTGCGGCTTCGGCAGCCGAAAGCGGCGGATCTGCAGGGAGCGCATCAGCGCGTAGGCGACCGCGCCCTTCTTGTTCTGGTCGGGGAAGCGCTCGTTCAGCCGCTTGCGCAGCCGGAACCCGGAGAGGATCGAGTCGACCACGATCAGCACGATGACGACGAGCCACAGCAGCAGCGCGATGTTCTGCAGCGAGGCCACCTTCACCAGGCTCAGCGCCAGGATGATCACGGCCATCGGCAGGAAGAACTCCGCGACGTTGACGCGCGCGTCGACGTAGTCACGGGCGAACTTGCGGATGGGGCCCCTGTCTCGCGCCGGCAGATACCGCTCGTCACCGCCCGCCAGCGCCTGGCGCTGCCGCTCCAGCTGGACGCGACGCTCCTCGCGCTGCCGCTTGGCGGCGTCCTTGCGCGTCAGCGGCGTGTTGGCGACGCTGCGCCGTTGGGACTGGGCCTCACTGCGCTTGGGTGTGGGCCGGCCCTTCTTGGCCTGCGGGTCACGGGTCTGCTTGGAGTCGGTCACCGGCGCCTTGTCGGCGGGGGCCTTCTCTTCCTTGGCACGGCTACGGAACACAAAACCCAAGGGTACGGGGTTCCCCCGCATGGACCCCAGCCGAGTGGGGAACGATCCGGCAACACCGCTCGTCTGTAGTGGGACAGAGGGCCTCAAAAGGAGGACCACCGGCGTTCTTCCGCAGGCCGACTGAGGGAATCCGGCAGTCACCCCGTACGTAACCTCGGGGGACACCTACTCCCTACGCCGGAGCGGGACCGTGCGCAGTCGTCCTTGGGGATGACCGCATCCGTCCCCGAACAGTGCGGTAATGGATGCAGGGCCCGTACTGTGGGTCCTGTCGCAGACCTGTGAGCTGGAGTCCGTCAGAAGGGGGCGCGCGAAGCCCATGAGCGGTGTCATGAAGCGTATGGGGATGATCTTCCGCGCGAAGGCGAACAAGGCCCTTGACCGGGCCGAGGACCCGCGCGAGACCCTCGATTACTCGTACCAGAAGCAGCTGGAGCTGCTGCAGAAGGTGCGCCGCGGAGTCGCGGACGTGGCGACCAGCCGCAAGCGCCTGGAGCTCCAGCTCAACCAGTTGCAGCAGCAGTCCACCAAGCTGGAGGACCAGGGCCGCAAGGCGCTGGCGCTCGGCCGGGAGGACCTGGCCCGCGAGGCGCTGTCCCGGCGCGCCGCGCTCCAGCAGCAGGTGACGGACCTGGAGACCCAGCACCAGACCCTGCAGGGCGAGGAGGAGAAGCTGACCCTGGCGGCCCAGCGCCTCCAGGCCAAGGTGGACGCCTTCCGCACCAAGAAGGAGACCATCAAGGCGACGTACACGGCGGCCCAGGCACAGACCCGGATCGGCGAGGCCTTCTCCGGCATCTCCGAGGAGATGGGCGACGTCGGCCTGGCGATCCAGCGCGCCGAGGACAAGACGGCCCAGCTCCAAGCTCGCGCCGGAGCGATCGACGAGCTGCTGGCCTCCGGCGCCCTGGACGACCCCTCCGGCATGGCCAAGGACGACATCCAGGCGGAGCTGGACCGGCTCTCCGGCGGCACGGACGTCGAGCTGGAGCTGCAGCGCATGAAGGCGGAGCTGGCGGGAGGTACCTCCGACCAGCGGCAGGCACTGGAGGGCGGCACGGGCCAGGGGCAGTCCCAGTCCCAGCCGCAGGACACCCCGCGCTTCGACAAGCAGTGACGCGCGGCAGGCCGTAACCTCACGTAACGCTGTCATCCAACCGGGTCCCACGCCTACAGGAGGGCCACATGATCGTGCGGATCATGGGGGAGGGGCAGGTGAAGCTGGACGACGCCCACTTCACCGAACTCAACAAGCTGGACGACGAGCTGCTCCGGGAGATGCAGAGGGACGACGAGGAGGGCTTCCGGCGCACGCTGAACGCCCTCCTGGACGCGGTCCGGCGTCTGGGCACGCCGCTGCCGGACGAGTCCCTCCAGCCCTCGGAGCTGATCCTGCCGTCGCCGGAGGCGACCCTCGCGGAGGTCCGCGAGATGCTGGACGACGACGGCCTGATCCCTGGCTGACCCGCGGGATGCGCAAGGGGGCGGCACCCGGGCCCCGCGTCACCGGGGTGCCCCCACCACCCTGGTTCCGTCCGCCGCGGGCCCCCGTACCGTGAATCCCCCGTACCGTGAATCCGTGAGCACCCTAGAACGCACCTGGTGCCGGATCAGCGCCCATCCCCTCGCGCTGGACGCCGCCCTCGCCTTCGGCGTCCTCGTCTCCATGGTGGCCAGTTCCTTCGTGGACCCCCATGGCGAGCACGGCGCCGCCTGGGGCGCGCGCAGCCCGGGTGTGCTCAGCCTCGCCCTGATGGTGCTCGGGGCGGCGGCGCTCGTCCTGCGTCGCCGGCGTCCGCTGGTGGTCCTCGCGGTCACGGTCGCCCTCTCCCTCGTGGAACTGGTCGCCGCCGACCCGCGCGCCCCCGTCGCGATGTCCGCGGTCGTCGCCCTCTACACCGTCGCCGCCACCACCGACCGCCCCACCACCTGGCGTGTCGGCCTGCTCACCATGACGGTGCTCACCGGCGCGGCGATGCTCGTCGGTCCCCTGCCGTGGTACGACCAGGAGAACCTCGGCCTTTTCGCCTGGACAGGCATGGCCGCCGCCGCGGGCGACGCCGTCCGCAGCCGTCGCGCCTTCGTGCACGCCATCAGGGAGCGCGCCGAACGCGCGGAACGCACCCGCGAGGAGGAGGCCCGCCGCCGGGTCGCCGAGGAGCGGCTGCGCATCGCGAGGGATCTGCACGATGTGGTCGCCCACCACATCGCCCTGGTCAATGTGCAGGCCGGGGTGGCCGCGCACATCATGGACAAGCGCCCCGACCAGGCGAAGGAAGCCCTCGCCCATGTCCGTGAGGCCAGCCGCAGCGCGCTCAACGAACTGCGCGCCACCGTCGGTCTGCTGCGGCAGTCCGGGGACCCCGAGGCACCCACCGAGCCCGCCCCCGGTCTCGCCCGTCTCGACGAACTCGCGGACACGTTCCGCAACGCCGGGCTCCCCGTGGAGGTCGCCCGCGCCGACTACGGCACCGTCCTGCCCGCGGCCGTCGACCTGGCCGCGTACCGGGTGATCCAGGAAGCCCTCACCAATGTGCGGAAGCACGCGGGCCGGACGGCGAAAGCCGAGGTCAGCGTGGTCCGGGTGGGGCCCCATGTGGAGATCACGGTCCTCGACGACGGCAGGGGCGAGGACACCGGGCCCGAGCACGAGGGCGGACGCGACGGACCTGACGGGCGCGACGAGCACGACGGACACGGCGGGCACGGACTGCTGGGCATGCGGGAGCGTGTCACCGCCCTCAGCGGGGCCCTCACCACCGGTCCCCGCTACGGCGGCGGGTTCCGGGTCCATGCGATCCTGCCGGTCGAGACGCGCACGACGACCGCGGCCGGGGAGAGCGTGTGACCGTGGCCGGGGAGAGCGTGTGACCGCCGCCCAGGGAGGGCCCGTATGACCATCCGTGTCCTGCTCGCCGACGACCAGGCGCTGCTCCGCAGCGCCTTCCGGGTGCTTGTCGACTCGGAGCCGGACATGGAGGTGGTGGGCGAGGCGTCCGACGGCGCGGAGGCGGTCCGGCTGGCCGGGGAGCGGCGCGCCGACGTGGTCCTCATGGACATTCGGATGCCCGGCACGGACGGCCTCGCCGCGACCCGGCTGATCAGCGCCGACCCCGCCCTCGCCCAGGTCCATGTGGTCATACTGACGACCTTCGAGGTCGACGACTATGTCGTGCAGTCGCTGCGCGCCGGGGCGTCCGGGTTCCTCGGCAAGGGGGCCGAGCCGGAGGAGCTGCTGAACGCCATCCGGGTCGCGGCGGGCGGCGAGGCGCTGCTGTCACCCGCCGCCACCAAGGGCCTGATCGCTCGTTTCCTCGCCCAGGGCGACGACGACGGACGCGACCCGGCCCGCTCCGACCGGCTCGGCACCCTGACCGGCCGGGAACGCGAGGTGCTCGTCCAGGTCGCCGGCGGCCACTCCAACGACGAGATCGCCGAACGTCTTGAGGTCAGCCCGCTTACGGTCAAGACACATGTCAACCGGGCCATGGCCAAGCTGGGTGCACGCGACCGCGCGCAACTCGTCGTCATCGCCTACGAGTCGGGGCTGGTGCGCCCGAGGGTGGAGTGAGTGGGTCGGGGCCCGCTCCGTCCATGGGTGGAGCGGGCTCCATCGGGCCGTACTGCGCCCGCAGTAGGCGTACGCACGAGGAACGGGACCTCGGGGCGACGGAACCGCTGTCTCGGATGCCTCAGTGTGTAGAGGGGCGCCCCTGTGCGCCTCGAACCTTCCGCTCAGCCACAGAGAGAGACGCCGACCCATGTCCTGGCTGTCACGATTCAGCCTCGCGCAACGGGCCCTGATAGCGCTGATGTCCATCGTCGCGCTCGTCTTCGGTGCGATCGCGATCCCACAGCTCAAGCAACAGCTCCTGCCCACCATCAACCTGCCCGTCGTGTCCGTCCTGGCGCCGTACCAGGGGGCGTCCCCCGACGTGGTCGAGAAGCAGGTCGTCGAGCCCCTCGAGGACACCCTTCAGGCCGTCTCCGGTATCAAGGGCGTCACCTCCACGGCGAGCGAGGGCAACGCCGTCATCATGGCGTCCTTCGACTACGGCAACGACACCAAGCAGCTCGTCGCCGATGTCCAGCAGGCCGTCAACCGGGCCCGCGTCAAGCTGCCGGACTCGGTCGACCCGCAGGTCATCGCGGGTTCGACGGACGACATCCCGACCGTCGTCCTCGCCGTCACCTCGGACAAGGACCAGCAGGCCCTGTCCGACCAGCTCGACAAGACCGTCGTGCCCACGCTGAAGGACATCTCCGGCGTCGGCCAGGTCACCGTCAACGGCGTCCGGGACCTCCAGGTCACGGTCACGCCCGACAACGCGAAGCTCGCACAGGCGGGGCTGACCCCGGCCGCGCTGGGCCAGGCCCTGCAGGCGGGCGGAGCGACCGTCCCCGCGGGCTCCTTCGACGAGGACGGCAGCAACCGCACGGTCCAGGTCGGCGGCGGGTTCACCTCGCTGCAGCAGATCGAGGACCTGATGGTCACCGGCGAGCCCGGCAAGAAGCCCGTACGCCTCGGTGACGTCGCCACGGTCCGCCAGCAGGAGGCCAAGGCCGACTCGATCACCCGCACCGACGGCAGGCCGAGCCTCGCTGTGGCCGTCACCATGGACCACGACGGCAGCGCGGTCGCCATCTCCAAGGCCGTCAAGGACAAGTTGACGGACCTGCGCAAGGACCTCGGCTCCGGCTCCACGATCACCGTGGTCAGCGACCAGGGCCCGGCGGTCTCCAAGTCCATCGACGGTCTGACCACGGAGGGCGCGCTGGGTCTGCTCTTCGCGGTCCTGGTGATCCTGGTCTTCCTGGCGTCGGTGCGCTCGACCCTCGTCACGGCGGTCTCTATTCCGCTGTCGGTGGTCCTGGCCCTGATCGTGCTGTGGACGCGCGACGTGTCGCTGAACGTGCTCACGCTCGGCGCGCTGACCATCGCCATCGGCCGGGTCGTCGACGACTCGATCGTGGTCCTGGAGAACATCAAGCGGCACCTCGGCTACGGCGAGGAGCGGCAGTCGGCGATCCTCACCGCGGTCCGTGAGGTGGCCGGCGCGGTGACCTCGTCCACCCTGACGACGGTGGCGGTTTTCCTGCCGATCGGTCTGGTCGGCGGCATGGTGGGCGAGCTGTTCGGCTCGTTCTCCCTCACCGTGACGGCGGCGCTGCTGGCCTCGCTGGTGGTGTCGCTGACGGTCGTGCCGGTTCTGTCGTACTGGTTCCTGCGCGCCCCGAAGACCATGCCCGAGGACGCGGACGAGGCACGCCGGGCCGCCGAGGAGAAGGAGGCGAAGAGCCGGCTCCAGCGCTTCTACGTGCCGGTGCTGCGCTTCGCGACCCGTCGCCGTCTCACCAGCGTGGCCATCGCGGTGGTCGTCCTGATCGGCACCTTCGGCATGGCGCCGCTGCTGAAGACGAACTTCTTCGACCAGGGCGAGCAGCAGGTGCTCTCCGTCAAGCAGAAGCTGAAGCCGGGCACGAGCCTGGCGGCGACGGACGCCCAGGCCAAGAAGATCGAGAAGATGCTCTCCGGGGTGAAGGGCGTCAAGGACTACCAGGTCACCATCGGTTCGTCCGGCTTCATGGCCGCCTTCGGCGGCGGCACCGGCAGCAACCAGGCGTCGTACACGGTCATGCTGGACGACTCCGCCAAGTACAAGGACGTCCAGACCCGCGTCGAGGACGGCCTGGCCAAGCTCTCCGGGATCGGTACGACCACGGTGTCGGCCGGTGACGGATTCGGCAGCCAGGACCTGAGCGTGGTCGTGAAGGCGGCCGACGCGAACGTGCTGCGCACGGCGTCGGAGCAGGTGCGTGCCGAGGTCGCCGGGCTCAAGGACGTCACGGACGTGTCGAGCGACCTGGCGCAGAGCGTGCCGCGTATCTCGGTCACGGCCAACTCCCGTGCGGCGGCGGCCGGTTTCAACGACCAGACGCTCGGCGCCGCGGTCGCCCAGGCCGTGCAGGGCACCACGACGGGCAAGGCGATCCTGGACGACACCGAGCGGGACATCGTCATCAAGGCGGCGAAGCCGGCGCAGACCCTGGACCAGCTGAAGCAGCTTCGGCTCGGCCCGGTGAAGCTCGGTGACATCGCGACGGTGAAGCTGGTGGACGGTCCGGTGTCGATGACCCGGATCGACGGCCAGCGCGCGGCTACGATCACGGCGCGTCCGACCGGTGACAACACGGGCGCGGTGAGCACGGACCTCCAGGCGAAGATCAAGGCGCTGAAGCTCCCGGCGGGCGCGAAGGCCGAGATCGGCGGTGTCTCGCAGGACCAGAGCGACGCGTTCAAGAACCTGGGCCTGGCGATGCTGGCCGCGGTGGCGATCGTGTTCATGCTGCTGGTCGCGACGTTCCGCAGCCTGGCCCAGCCGCTGATCCTGCTGGTCTCCATCCCGTTCGCGGCGACCGGCGCGATCGGTCTGCTGATCGCCACGGGCACCCCGATGGGCGTTCCGGCGATGATCGGCATGCTGATGCTGATCGGCATCGTGGTGACGAACGCGATCGTGCTGATCGACCTGATCAACCAGTACCGCAAGCAGGGTTACGGCGTGGTGGAGGCCGTGGTCGAGGGTGGCCGCCACCGTCTGCGCCCGATCCTGATGACGGCCCTGGCCACCATCTTCGCGCTGCTGCCGATGGCCCTGGGTGTCACGGGCGAGGGCGGTTTCATCGCCCAGCCGCTCGCGGTGGTGGTGATCGGCGGTCTCGTCACCTCGACCCTGCTGACCCTTCTGCTGGTCCCGACCCTCTACGCGATGCTGGAGCTCCGCAAGGAGCGCCGCGCGAAGAAGAGGGCGGCGAAGCGGGCGAAGAAGGCGGGGACGCCGGTCGAGCCGGCGGAGTCCGGGGAGCCGGAGCCCGCGGGGGTGTAGTCCCCCGGGTATGGCCAAAGGCCCGGTCCGCACCAAGGTGCGGGCCGGGCCTCGTCGTGTGCGGGCCGGGCGGGAAGCCGGTCGGCCGGGCGGGCGGCTACGGCAGCGCGAGCATCCGCTCCAGCGCGAGCTTCGCGAACGCCTCGGTCTCCTTGTCCACCTCGATGCGGTTGACCAGGTTGCCCTCGGCCAGCGACTCCAGCGCCCACACCAGGTGGGGCAGGTCGATGCGGTTCATCGTCGAGCAGAAGCAGACCGTCCGGTCGAGGAAGACGATCTCCTTGCCCTCCGGAGCGAAACGGTTCGCCAGGCGCCGGACCAGGTTCAGCTCCGTGCCTATGGCCCACTTGGAGCCAGCCGGGGCGGCCTCCAGCGCCTTGATGATGTACTCCGTCGAACCGACGTAGTCGGCGGCGGCCACGACCTCGTGCCGGCACTCGGGGTGCACCAGCACGTTCACCCCGGGGATCCGCTCCCGGACGTCGTTCACCGAGTCCAGGCTGAAGCGGCCGTGCACCGAGCAGTGACCGCGCCACAGGATCATCTTCGCGGCGCGCAGCTCCTCGACGGTCAGCCCGCCGTTCGGCTTGTGCGGGTTGTAGACCACGCAGTCGTCCAGCGACATGCCCATGTCGCGCACCGCCGTGTTGCGGCCCAGGTGCTGGTCCGGCAGGAAGAGGACCTTCTCCCCCTGCTGGAACGCCCACTCCAGGGCCCGCTGCGCGTTCGACGACGTGCAGATGGTGCCGCCGTGCTTGCCCGTGAACGCCTTGATGTCCGCGGACGAGTTCATGTACGAGACGGGGACGACCTGCTCGGCGACGCCCGCCTCGGTCAGCACGTCCCAGCACTCGGCGACCTGCTCGGCGGTGGCCATGTCGGCCATGGAGCAGCCGGCCGCGAGGTCGGGCAGGACGACCTTCTGGTCGTCGGAGGTCAGGATGTCCGCCGACTCCGCCATGAAGTGCACACCGCAGAAGACGATGTACTCGGCCTCCGGGCGGGCCGCCGCGTCCCGGGCCAGCTTGAAGGAGTCGCCCGTGACGTCGGCGAACTGGATGACCTCGTCGCGCTGGTAGTGGTGGCCCAGCACGAAGACCTTGTCGCCGAGCTTCTCCTTGGCGGCGCGGGCACGCGCGACCAGGTCCGGGTCGGACGGGGAGGGCAGGTCGCCGGGACACTCGACGCCCCGTTCGCTCTTCGGGTCGGCCTCACGGCCGAGCAGCAGGAGGGCGAGGGGCGTCGGCTGTACGTCGAGCTCCTGGGTCTGGGCGGTGGTCACCTCACGCACCCTTTCTGTTCTGCGGCTCGCCGGCCCGAAGGGGGTCGGCGGGACATGCGGGACAAGCCTTTTCGTCGAATTGACGCTATCTATCATAACCGCTTCATGTCAGTTTGACGACGGCCATAGTGTCGATGTGACGTGAATCCCGGCACGGTCCGCCGCCCGCCCCCGGAGAGGGCCCCGGGCGCTCCCGATGCCGTACGACGTCGGCCCGGCCCTCGAACAGCGGCTGTCCGGGCGTCGTACGGGGGTCGTCCGGCACATGGCGCGGCGGTGTCACCCGGGTCGTCCACAGGC
Organism: Streptomyces sp. NPDC052036; assembly: GCF_040680495.1. Lineage (NCBI taxonomy): Bacteria > Bacillati > Actinomycetota > Actinomycetes > Kitasatosporales > Streptomycetaceae > Streptomyces > Streptomyces sp. NPDC052036. Next base: position 23,645 of record NZ_JBFAWW010000026.1, read on the forward strand.
CGGTGTCCGTGTTCCGGCGCATGTGCGAGCATGAAGAGGGAAGCGAAAAGAAACGAGCTCGGCCCGGAATGAATCCGCGGCCACGCCGGTTGCACTCGTCGGCAAGCAGTCTCCGTACAAACCGGGAGAGATGTAGATGTCCGTACAGGACGAGACCACCACCGTCACCGACGGCATCATCCTGACCGACGCCGCCGCGGCCAAGGTCAAGGCCCTGCTCGACCAGGAAGGCCGGGACGACCTGGCGCTGCGCGTCGCCGTCCAGCCCGGCGGCTGCTCCGGCCTGCGCTACCAGCTCTTCTTCGACGAGCGCTCGCTCGACGGCGACGTGAAGAAGGACTTCGGCGGGGTCAAGGTCGTCACCGACCGCATGAGCGCCCCGTACCTGGGTGGTGCCACCATCGACTTCGTCGACACGATCGAGAAGCAGGGCTTCACCATCGACAACCCGAACGCGACGGGCTCCTGCGCCTGCGGCGACTCCTTCAGCTGAGCCGGCACCCCACCGGTCGTCACGAAGGCGGCGTTCCCCTCCACGGGGGACGCCGCCTTCGTGCTGCCACGGACCGCCGTCACCGGGAGAGCGTCGAGCCCGTCCCGCCCGAGGACGCCTTCGGCAGCGTGTCCGTCGTGTCCTTGGGGATCGGCCTGCCGTCCGAGCCCACCACCTGGCGGTCGCCGAGCGGCGCCTTCAGGTGCAGCGTGGCGTGGTAGACCTTGGCGATCATGGCGCAGACCCGGCCCTGCCAGGGCGTCGCGGTCACGGTCACCGTCACCCGCTCGGAGTCCTCGCGCACGGATGCCGCGTAGTCGGCGCACACCCCGCCCTCGTAGGCGACGATGAGGTCCCGGCCGTCGGCGGTGTAGCCCAGCACCTTCACGTCGTGGTGCGTCGGCGCGGGCGAGGGCCGGTTCCCCGGTCCGCTCGTCGAGGGGCTCGGCTGCGGGGCCGGCGTCCCGCTCGGCTCGCCCGGCGGCCGGTGGGCGACCAGATACCGCGGCTCGACCGCGGGGTACGTCACCGTGAAGGGGTCGCCGCCCGAGGTCCCTGCCGACCGCACCTCGAACAGCCACGACGGCACCAGCAACGCCTTCCCGCCCACCGCGTGCGCGGCCAGTCCGAACTCCGCGCCCTCCACGGACGCCGACGCCCGCTGCGACGCGGCCGGGCCCGTCGTGCACGGCTTCTCGTCCCGGTCCTTGACCGGTACGGGTCCGGGGCAGCCGCCGATGCCCATACGGCCGTACGACGACGGCGCACCGTTCATCAGGTCCAGCGTCTTCCGCGCGCCGAGCACGGGATAGACGGCGCCCTTCGCCGGTGCCGCGAGATTGCCGCTGCCGCCGATGACCTTGCCCTCGGAGCTGATCCGCAGTCCGGTCGTCCAGCCGTGCGTGGGCAGCCCGCCCACCACAGGTTCGGCGTTCACCACCCGCACCCGGTCCATGAGCTGGGACGCGTCCAGCTTCGCGTCGTCCTGGCCGACCGCCTTGAGCACGGGAGCGGCGGCCTGCCGCGCCGCCTCCTCGCTCACCGGGCCCGGCCGCGCCCCGGCCGCCCCGGACCCGGCGGGCCGGCACGTCTTGCCCCGCGGGCAGTTGTCGGTGCCCGGCACAGAGGAGCTGAACGTCCAGGTGCCCGGTGCGTCCCGGTTGACCCGCAGACTCGGCTCCGCGCTGTCCTTCACCGCCCCCACCTGCCAGGTGTCGCCGACCAGCTTCGGCGTACCGCTGAGGTCCAGGGCCCCGGCGAGCCGGGCCACCTCCTCCTGGGTCACCCGGCCCTTCGCCCAGTACACCGGCGCCGACCTCGGCCCGTCGGGGAGCGAGCCCCGGACGGTGTACGTGGTGCCGTAGGGGTTGGGCTCGCCCACCGCGATGCCCGGGGGGACACCCTCGCCGGCGCCGTCGAGAGCCAGCGCCGGGGGAGTGCCGTCGCCGCCCGGCGCGGGGGAACCGCCGGGCCCGCCGGACGCGCTCGCGGCGAGGAAGGCCCCGCCGCCACCGACGAGCAGAACCGCGGCCGCGACCGAGGCGACCGCCACGGGGGAGCGCCGCCGCGGCGCGACACCGTCCGTGTCCTCGGTGACGTCGGGTGCGCCGTTCGTGTCGTCGGGTCGCTCGGTGCTCACCGCATCGCTCCTTCGGCTCCGCTGCTGTCCCGGAAGACCCCGCCGTACCCGAAAGGAGCACCCAGGGGTCGTATCCCGCCTCCCCATCAAGGAGGACGGCGATGGGACGCACAGGGGGAGCGCACGGTTCCCGAGCCCTGCGCCCGGGGTTCCGGGCCCGAGGGCGCCGCGCCCTGGGTTCGGGGCCCGAGCCCGCAGACCCCGCGGGGACCGGTCAGTCCCCGTAGTCGGACATCGCGTCCAGCAGATGCGCCGAGGCGGGCGGCACGCTCACACCGTGGATCAGGGAGGGGGAGACCGGCCGGGAGGCGCTCTTCTCGGGCGGGGCCCAGTGCGGGACCATCCGGGCGCAGTCGCCGCGCAGCGCCGTCAGGTCTCCGTCGGGGTCGAGCGGGCCGGTGCCGGGGAACTCGGGCTTCGTCATAGGGGAACCGTAGGCACGCTGAAGCCGAAGGCGAAAGATCTACTATTGGGTAGTTTCGCCTGCTTCAGCGGGACGGGTCGACCGGGTAGCGTGAACTGTCAATCCCCCTCCTCCACAGGAGCGTGTCCTCGCCGTGCGTATCGCAGTCACCGGCTCCATCGCCACCGACCACCTCATGACCTTCCCCGGTCGTTTCGCCGATCAGTTCGTCGCGGACCAGCTGCACACGGTCTCGCTCTCCTTCCTGGTCGACCGTCTCGACGTACGCCGGGGCGGGGTGGGCGCGAACATCGCCTTCGGAATGGGCCAGCTCGGCACCGCGCCGATCCTGGTCGGCGCGGCGGGCTCGGACTTCGACGAGTACCGCGCCTGGCTGGACCGGCACGGGGTGGACACGGCCTCCGTGCGCATCTCCGACACCCAGCACACGGCCCGCTTCGTCTGCACCACCGACGCCGACCACAATCAGATCGGCTCCTTCTACACCGGTGCGATGAGCGAGGCTCGGCTCATCGAGCTCAAGACGGTCGCCGACCGGGTGGGCGGCCTGGACCTGGTCCTGATCGGCGCGGACGACCCGGAGGCGATGCTGCGCCACACGGAGGAGTGCCGCTCCCGGGCCATCCCCTTCGCCGCGGACTTCTCGCAGCAGATCGCCCGGATGAACGGCGACGAGATCCGGATACTGCTGGAAGGGGCGACCTACCTCTTCTCCAACGAGTACGAGAAGGGGCTCATCGAGAACAAGACCGGCTGGAGCGACACCGAGATCCTGGCCCGGGTGGGCCACCGGGTGACCACGCTCGGCTCGCGGGGCGTGCGCATCGAACGGTCCGGCGACGACCCGATCGAGGTCGGCGTGCCCGAGGAGACGGCCAAGGTCGACCCGACGGGCGTCGGCGACGCCTTCCGCGCGGGCTTCCTGTCGGGCCTCGCCTGGGGCGTCCCGCTGGAGCGCGCGGCCCAGGTCGGCTGCATGCTCGCGACCCTGGTCATCGAGACGCTGGGCACCCAGGAGTACCAGCTGCGCCGGGCCCACTTCATGGACCGCTTCACCAAGGCCTACGGCGACGAGGCCGCGGTGGAGGTCCAGGACCACCTGGTCTGACCGCCGCACCCGCGGACATACGGGCGGCCGGCAACGCACGAGGGCGGTCAGGAACGCCCGGGGCGGTTCAGGAGAGCCGGCGGACCAGGTAGGCGGAGCCCCGCTCCGCCGGCTCCTCGCCCAGGTACTGCTGCCCGCGCATCTCGCACCACGCGGGGATGTCCAGGCGGGCCGCCTCGTCGTCCGCGAGGACGCGCACGCTGCCGCCCACCGGGACGTCCCCGATGACCTTCGCCAGCTCGATCACCGGGATCGGGCACACCTTGCCGAGGGCGTCCACGACGAGGGCGTCCTCGTGCACGGCCGTCCGCGGAGCCGGCGCGCCGAGCTTCTCGCGCACCGTCGCCACCACGTCCGGCAGCACCGAAAGAAATCGGTCGACCTCGTCGGCCTCGGCTCCCGGCGGCAGCGACACCCGGACGTTGCCCTCGCTCAGCACCCCCATCGCCTTGAGCACATGGCTCGGGGTCAGCGTGCTGCTCGTACAGGACGAGCCCGACGAGACGGAGAAGCCCGCACGGTCCAGCTCGTGCAGCACCGTCTCCCCGTCGACATAGAGACAGGAGAAGGTGACGATCCCGGGCAGCCGCCGGACCGGATCGCCCACCACCTCCACATCGGGGACCAGGTTCGGCACCCGCGTCCGGATCCGCTCGGTCAGCTCCCGCAACCGGGCCGCCTCCTGGACCGCCTCGGTCCGCACCGCGCGCAGCGACGCCGCGGCCGCCACGATCGCCGGGATGTTCTGGAATCCGGCCGCCCGCCCCGACTCCCGCTCGTCCAGGGGCCCTTGCGGCGCGAACCGCACCCCTTTGCGTACGACGAGCAGCCCGACGCCCGACGGTCCGCCCCATTTGTGCGCACTCGCCGTCAGCAGCGACCAGTCGCCCTCCACCGGGCCCCAGCCCAGCGACTGCGCCGCGTCCACCAGCAGCGGCACCCCGGCCGTCCGGCACACCTCGGCCACCTCGGCCACCGGCTGCACCGTGCCCACCTCGTGGTTGGCCGACTGAAGACAGGCCAGCGCGGTGTCCGGGCGCAGCGCCGCCCGGTACGCCGCGGTGTCGGCCCTGCCCGCCCGGGTGACCGGGACCCGCGTCACCGTTCCCCCCGCGGCCTCGAACGCCTCCGCCGAATGGAGGACAGAGGAGTGTTCGACGGCGGACACGATCAGGTGACGTCCGATCCGGCGGCGGCCCGCCAGGGCGCCCTCGATCCCGGAGTGCACCGCCCGGGTGCCCGAGGCGGTGAACACCAACTCGTCCGGGCGGCAGCCCACGGCCTCGGCGGCCGCCTCGCGCGCCGCGTCCAGCAGCATGCGGGCCCGCCGTCCCTCGCGGTACAGCCGGGCGGGGTCGGCCCATCCCTCGTCCACGGAGGCCAGCAGAGCCTGACGTGCGACAGGGTGCAGAGGAGCGGCGGATGCGGCGTCGAAGTAGGACACACCGCAACGCTAACTCCTGCGAACCGCGAGGCCTCCCGCAGCGGCCGAAGCACCCGTCAGGAAGGGGCCACAACCGGGCATTCCCTCCCTTCGGGGTGTCCGGCGGCGCGTTGGGCACCCTCCCCGCGCGACCCCAAATGGCGTCCAGTAGGGTTTGGTCCGCATAAACATCCAAACCCCTGCCCGCCGCAGGGCGGCGACCGACCAGCGAGAAGGCCGCAGCCGACCGCGCGGGCGAGACTCTCGGGAAGGCGCTACGTGAGTCCCAACGGCTCCGACCGCTCGCCGCGGCGCCCGATGCGGCGGAAGCTGCTGCAGGCACTGACCGCGGGCCTGGTCCTGGCGACCGCCACCGGTTGCACATACAAGGACTTCCCCCGCCTTGGTTTGCCCACCCCGGCCACGGAAGAGGCTCCGCGGATCCTCTCTCTGTGGCAGGGCTCCTGGGCTGCCGCGCTCGCCACCGGCGTGCTGGTCTGGGGCCTGATCCTGTGGAGCGCCATGTTCCACCGGCGCAGCCGCACCAAGGTCGAAGTTCCTGCGCAGACCCGGTACAACATGCCCATCGAGGCGCTGTACACCGTGGTCCCGCTGATCATCGTCTCGGTGCTCTTCTACTTCACCGCCCGCGACGAGTCGAAGCTCCTCAGCCTCGACAAGAAGCCCGACGTCACCATCAACGTCGTCGGCTACCAGTGGAGCTGGGGCTTCAACTACGTCACCCCCGTCAGCGGGGTGACCGGTGACGCCAAGACCGATCCGAACCTGAACGCGATCCCGGACCGGTTCAAGAAGGACTTCCCGGTGAACGCCGGCGGTGTCTACGACTTCGGTACGCCGGCCACGCGGAACCCGCAGACCAACAACCCCGGTCCGACCCTCTGGCTCCCCAAGGGCAAGACGGTCCGCTTCGTCCTGACCTCGCGCGACGTCATCCACTCCTTCTGGGTGCTGCCGTTCCTGATGAAGCAGGACGTCATTCCGGGCCACACCAATGCCTTCCAGGTGACCCCCAACATGGAGGGCACCTTCCGCGGCAAGTGCGCCGAGCTCTGCGGCGTCGACCACTCCCGGATGCTGTTCAACGTGAAGGTCGTCTCGCCCGAGCGTTACGAGCAGCACCTCAAGGACCTGGCGAAGAAGGGGCAGACCGGTTACATCCCCGCGGGCATCGCGCAGACGAGCCACGAGAAGAACCGGGAGACGAACAACCTGTGAGCATCCTCAACGAACCCCAGGGTGCCGCCGCAGCCGTAGGCTCATACGAGAACGAGCTGCCGGTCAGGCGCAAGAATCCCGGCAATGTCGTCGTCAAGTGGCTGACCACCACTGACCACAAGACGATCGGCACGCTGTATCTGGCCACGTCGTTCGCGTTCTTCTGCATCGGCGGCGTCATGGCGCTCCTCATGCGCGCCGAGCTCGCCCGGCCGGGTCTGCAGATCATGTCGAATGAGCAGTTCAACCAGGCGTTCACGATGCACGGCACGATCATGCTGCTGATGTTCGCGACGCCGCTGTTCGCCGGCTTCACGAACTGGATCATGCCGCTGCAGATCGGCGCGCCCGATGTGGCGTTCCCGCGGCTGAACATGTTCGCCTACTGGCTCTACCTGTTCGGCTCGCTCATCGCGGTCGGTGGCTTCCTCACCCCGCAGGGCGCCGCCGACTTCGGCTGGTTCGCCTACAGCCCGCTGTCGGACGCGGTCCGTTCGCCGGGCATCGGCTCCGACATGTGGATCATGGGTCTGGCCTTCTCCGGCTTCGGCACGATCCTCGGTGCGGTCAACTTCATCACCACCATCATCTGCATGCGCGCACCTGGTATGACCATGTTCCGCATGCCGATCTTCGTGTGGAACGTGCTGCTGACCGCCGTCCTGGTCCTGCTGGCCTTCCCGGTCCTCGCGGCCGCGCTGTTCGCCCTGGAGGCGGACCGCAAGTTCGGTGCGCATGTGTTCGATGCGACCAATGGCGGCGCCCTACTATGGCAACACCTCTTCTGGTTCTTCGGCCATCCAGAGGTGTACATCATCGCGCTACCATTCTTCGGCATCATTTCCGAGATCATCCCGGTCTTCAGCCGTAAGCCGATGTTCGGTTACATGGGCCTGGTCGGCGCGACCATCGCGATCGCCGGTCTGTCCGTGACGGTGTGGGCCCACCACATGTACGTCACTGGTGGCGTGCTGCTCCCGTTCTTCTCCTTCATGACGTTCCTCATCGCCGTTCCGACCGGTGTGAAGTTCTTCAACTGGATCGGCACGATGTGGAAGGGCTCGTTGTCCTTCGAGACACCGATGCTCTGGGCGACCGGCTTCCTGATCACCTTCACGTTCGGTGGTCTGACCGGTGTCATCCTGGCCTCGCCGCCGATGGACTTCCACGTCTCCGACTCGTACTTCGTGGTGGCGCACTTCCACTACGTGGTCTTCGGTACGGTCGTGTTCGCCATGTTCGCCGGCTTCCACTTCTGGTGGCCGAAGTTCACGGGCAAGATGCTCGACGAGCGCCTCGGCAAGATCACCTTCTGGACGCTGTTCGTCGGCTTCCACGGCACCTTCCTGGTGCAGCACTGGCTGGGCGCCGAGGGTATGCCGCGACGCTACGCGGACTACCTCGCGGCCGACGGCTTCACCGCCCTGAACACGATCTCGACGATCTGCTCCTTCCTGCTCGGCCTGTCGGTCCTGCCGTTCTTCTACAACGTGTGGAAGACGGCGAAGTACGGCAAGCCGGTCGGCGTGGACGACCCGTGGGGCTACGGCCGTTCGCTGGAGTGGGCGACCTCCTGCCCGCCGCCGCGGCACAACTTCCTCACGCTGCCGCGGATCCGCTCCGAATCCCCCGCCTTCGACCTGCACCACCCGGAGATCACCGCGCTCGAGCAGCTCGAGCACGCGGGTGCCGGCAGCAAGGCCGTCGCTGGTGGCAAGGAGGCCGGCAAGTGAAGATCCAGGGCAAGATGTTCCTCTGGCTGGCCGTCTTCCTCCTGATCATGGCCATCGTGTACGGCCTGTGGTCGAAGGAACCGGCCGGTACCACCGCGCTCTTCCTGGCCTTCGGCCTGAGCGTGATGATCGGCTACTACCTGGCCTTCACGGCCCGGCGGGTCGACGCGGGCGCCCAGGACAACAAGGAGGCCGACGTCGCGGACGACGCCGGTGAGGTCGGCTTCTTCAGCCCGCACAGCTGGCAGCCGCTCGCCCTCGGTGTCGGTGGCGCGCTGGCCTTCCTGTCCATCGCGATCGGATGGTGGCTGATGTACTTCTCCGCCCCGCTGATCCTGGTGGGCCTGTGGGGCTGGGTCTTCGAGTACTACCGCGGTGAGAACCGCACCCAGTAACACGCGTTGAACGCACGGGAGCCCGGACACTCTCCGAAGTGTCCGGGCTCCCTCTTTTGCCGCGTTTCGCGTCCCCCGCACGGCTCTCCCGGCGCGCCGTGGCCCAGCGGGGTTCATAGCGTGAGGTCATGAGCCACTCAGTCTTCTTCCGGGGGCCACGACACCGCACGGTCGTCGGCTGCACCCTGCTGCTGATATCCCTTGCCGTGGGCCCTGTCGCCTGCGGCGTCGACGGCGACCCGCTCGCCGCGCATCCGTTCGACGCGGCGGACCAGATCGCGTACAACGGCCCTGACGACAACGACAAGAAGGCCGATCCCGACAAGCCTCTGGAGATCACCGCCTCGGACTCGGACGGGCGCATCACGGACGTCACGGCCGTGGACGCCCGAGGACGCTATCTGGCCGGTGAACTCAATGCCGACGGCAGCCGTTGGCACAGCACCTCACCGCTGGCCGCCGGCACCCACTACACGGTGCGGGTGAGCACGGAGGACGAGGACGGCGCACCCGGCCGCAAGGTCCTGGAGTTCGACACCGCCGTCCCGAAGACCAAGAAGATGCTGAACGTCGCCCTCGGGCCCGACACCGGCACCTACGGCGTCGGCCAGCCCGTCACGGCCGCACTCAGCGAGCCCGTCAAGGACAAGGCGTCCCGGGCGATCGTCGAGCGCGCCCTCAAGGTGGACACGGTGCCCGCGATCGACGGCTCCTGGTACTGGGTGGACGACAAGACGCTGCACTACCGTCCCAAGGACTACTGGCCCGCGCACGCCTCCGTCACGGTGCACAGCAACCTTGCGGGCGTGAAGGTCTCGGACCGCCTGTGGGGCGCCGACAGCAAACCCGTGCAACTGACCATGGGCGACCGTCTTGTCGCCGTCACGGACGCCGCTGCGCACCACATGACGGTCTACAAGAACGACCAGGTGCTCCGGCGGATCCCCGTCACCACCGGCAGACCCGGCTACGACACGCGCAACGGGATCAAGGTCATCATCGCCAAGCAGCCCGCCGTACGGATGCGCGGGACGACCATCGGCATCTCCACGAACTCCAGCGACTCCTTCGATCTGATGGTCTATTGGGCCGCCCAGGTGACCTGGAGTGGCGAATACGTCCACGCGGCGCCCTGGTCCGTCGACTACCAGGGGTATGCCAACGTCAGCCACGGCTGCACCGGCATGACCACCGGCAACGCCCACTGGTTCTTCGACACCGTGCGGCTGGGCGACATCGTCCAGGTCGTCAACTCCCGGGGCCGGCAGATGGACCCCTTCGGCAACGGCTACGGCGACTGGAACCTCGACTGGGCCAAGTGGAGCAAGGGCAGCGCCCTGGTCCCGGACGAGCCCGGCCCGAGCCCGACGGACATCGCGAGACTGCGCCCGCAGGCGGTGTGACAGGGGTGCCCGGCCCCGGCGAGACGCGCGGGGCCGGTGAGGTCGGACGGGAGGGCGCCTACGCGGGCCTGAAAGGCCGCCAGGGCGCCCCGGGTGCCGGGTCAGGCACAATCCGGGCCCGGCGGGCCTCTGGGCGCTCACGGCGCCGTCAGGCGCTCGCGAGGGCCCGCCGCCGCAACAGCGAGGCCAGCGCGGAGGCCAGCTCCACCGGCTCCACCGGCAGCGCCACGGCGGCGTCGGCCCGGCTCCACGTCGCCAGCCACGCGTCCTGCGGGCGCGCGATGAGCAGCAGCACCGGAGGGCAGTGGAAGATCTCGTCCTTGATCTGCCGGCACACGCCCATGCCGCCCATCGGCACGGCCTCGCCGTCCAGGACGCACGCGTCGATGCCGCCCTTGTCCAGTTCGCTGATGACCGCGGCGGGCGTCGCGCACTCCACGAACCGGACTTCAGGGGCGTCCGGGGCCGGCCTGCGCCCGACCGCGAGCCGCACCTGCTCGCGCGTGCGGGAGTCGTCGCTGTAGACCAGCACCGTGGCGGTCGGCTGCATGCTTCCTCCGGGACGTCAGCGTCGTACGGAACGGACCGTTGGGGCGGATGCTACTCCCTCGGACACTCGGTCAACAGCGGTCCGCACACGGCTTCGATGGGCCATACGGGCCCTCCACACGCTGCGGACACTCCGAACGGCACCCCCCGGAGTGAGGGCGGGATAAGCGCCCGACATAATGTCGGTCGTGGCGACAGCAACGACAGTAGAAACCGGGCACGCGCACCCGTCGGTCAACCGGCCGAACCTCACCAGCGTCGGAACCATCATCTGGTTGAGTTCCGAGCTGATGTTCTTCGCGGCCCTCTTCGCGATGTACTTCACCCTGCGATCGGTGACGGGTCCGACGCACTGGAAGGCGATGGCGAGCCATCTCAACCTTCCGTTCTCGGCGACCAACACCACGATCCTGGTGCTCTCCTCGCTGACCTGCCAGCTCGGCGTGTTCGCGGCCGAGCGCGGTGACGTGAAGAAGCTCCGTGGCTGGTTCATCCTCACCTTCATCATGGGTGCGATCTTCGTCGGCGGGCAGATCTTCGAGTACACCGAGCTGGTCAAGAAGGACGGCCTCTCGCTGTCCTCGGACCCGTACGGCTCGGTGTTCTACCTGACCACCGGCTTCCACGGCCTGCACGTGACGGGTGGACTCATCGCCTTCCTGCTGGTCCTCGGTCGCACCTACGCGGCCAAGAGGTTCACCCATGAGCAGGCGACCGCCGCCATCGTCGTGTCCTACTACTGGCACTTCGTCGATGTCGTCTGGATCGGCCTCTTCGCCACGATCTACCTGATCAGGTAATCGGCGGTCGGCCGCGGCGACCGGTCACCCGAATCGGGGAGAACCGATCGCCCGCGACGAACCGATCCATTTCCAGAAGCATCGACGCAGAAGATCCTGACACCGGGGTAATCCGTGAAAAAGCTCTCCGCACGACGACGCCATCCGCTGGCGGCTGTCGTCGTCCTACTCCTCGCGCTGGCGGCCACCGGGGGGCTGTACGCCGCGTTCGCGCCCGCGAGCAAGGCTCAGGCCGATGAAACCTCCCAGTCCCTCGCCATCGAGGAGGGCAAGAAGCTCTACCAGGTGGGCTGTGCCAGCTGCCACGGCACCGGCGGTCAGGGCAGCTCCGACGGTCCGAGCCTGGTGGGTGTCGGCGCCGCGGCCGTGGACTTCCAGGTGGGCACCGGCCGTATGCCGGCTGCCACCTCCCAGGGCCCCCAGGTGACGAAGAAGAAGAACATCTACTCGCAGGCCCAGATCGACCAGCTCGCGGCGTACATCTCCTCGCTCGGCGCCGGTCCGGCCGTGCCGACGACGAACGACTACAGCCCCGAGGGTGCCGACATCGCCAAGGGCGGCGAGATCTTCCGCACCAACTGCGCGCAGTGCCACAACATCACGGGCGAGGGCGGTGCCCTGTCGCACGGCAAGTTCGCGCCGAGCCTCGAGGGCGTCGACCCGAAGCACATCTACGAGGCCATGCAGACCGGCCCGCAGAACATGCCGTCCTTCCCCGACACCACCCTGTCGCAGCAGAACAAGAAGGACATCATCGCCTACGTCAAGGCGGTCAACGGTGACCAGACCGAGAACCCCGGCGGTCTCGACCTGGGCGGTCTCGGCCCGGTCTCCGAGGGCCTCTTCGCCTGGATCTTCGGACTGGGCGCGCTGATCGCGGTCGCCGTCTGGGTCGCCGCTCGGACCGCAAAGGCCAAGAAGTCATGAGTAGCCAAGACATTCCCGAAGAGAACCTGCCCGCTGAGCAGGACACCGAGCACGGTGCCGTAGCGGTCGCGGACGAGGAGAACCCGTTCGCCGACCCGGGGCTGCCGCCCCACGAGCACCGGATCCAGGACATCGACGCGCGAGCCGCCAGGCGCTCCGAGCGCATGGTCGCCCTGCTGTTCACCGTGTCGATGCTGGCCACCCTCGGCTTCATCGCCTCGTACGTCACGATCCCGAACGACAGGTCGATCTACGTCTTCCCGATCGGGCACATCAGCGCGATGAACTTCGCGCTGGGCCTGACGCTGGGCGTGGCGCTGTTCACGATCGGCGCGGGCGCGGTCCACTGGGCCCGCACCCTGATGTCCGACGTCGAGGTCGCCGACGAGCGTCACCCGATCGAGGCGGCGCCGGAGGTCAAGGCGAAGGTTCTCGCCGACTTCCAGCAGGGTGCCAAGGAGTCGCAGCTCGGCCGTCGCTCGCTGATCCGGAACACGATGTTCGGCGCGCTGGCCCTGGTGCCGCTCTCCGGCGTGTTCCTGCTGCGTGACCTCGGCACGCTGCCCGGCACCAAGCTGCGCCACACGCTGTGGTCCAAGGGCAAGCTCCTCGTCAACATGAACACGAACCAGCCGATGCGTCCCTCGGACATCGTCGTCGGTTCGCTCACCTTCGCCAAGCCCGAGGGCCTGGAGGAGACCAACGAGGACTTCCAGCAGCAGATCGCGAAGGCCGCCCTGATGCTCGTCCGGCTCCAGCCGGAGAACATCAAGGACAAGAAGGAACTCTCGTGGTCCCACGAGGGCATCGTGGCCTACTCGAAGATCTGCACCCACGTCGGTTGCCCGATCTCCCTGTACGAGCAGCAGACGCACCACGTCCTCTGCCCGTGCCACCAGTCCACCTTCGACCTCTCCGACGGTGGCCGGGTCATCTTCGGCCCGGCTGGTCACGCCCTGCCGCAGCTGCACATCGGCGTCAACGCGGACGGCTACCTCGAGGCGCTCAGCGACTTCGAAGAGCCCGTCGGTCCTGCCTTCTGGGAGCGCGGATGAGCACTTCAACGACCAACGAGTCCGCTTCGCGCGGACGGGCACCGGCCGGCGAGCGCGTCGCCGACTGGGCCGACGGCCGCCTGGGGATCTACTCCCTGGCCAAGTCGAACATGCGCAAGATCTTCCCCGACCACTGGTCGTTCATGCTGGGTGAGGTCTGCCTCTACAGCTTCATCATCATCATCCTCACGGGTGTGTATCTGACCCTGTTCTTCCATCCCTCGATGAACGAGGTGGTGTACCACGGCAGTTACGTGCCGTTGCAGGGCCAGATGATGAGCGAGGCGTTCAACTCGGCGGTGCACATCAGCTTCGACGTCCGTGGCGGTCTGCTGATCCGGCAGATTCACCACTGGGCGGCGCTGGTCTTCCTCGCCGGCATGTTCGTGCACATGATGCGCGTGTTCTTCACCGGCGCGTTCCGCAAGCCGCGTGAGATCAACTGGCTGTTCGGCTTCCTGCTGTTCGTCCTGGGCATGTTCACCGGCTTCACCGGTTACTCGCTCCCCGACGACCTGCTCTCCGGCACCGGTGTCCGCTTCATGGAGGGCGCGATCCTGTCCGTGCCGATCATCGGCACGTACCTGTCGTTCTTCCTCTTCGGCGGCGAGTTCCCGGGTGGCGACTTCGTGGCCCGGTTCTACTCGATCCACATCCTGCTGCTGCCGGGCATCATGCTCGGTCTGGTGGTCGGCCACCTGATCCTGGTCTTCTACCACAAGCACACGCAGTTCGCGGGTCCCGGAAAGACGAACAACAACGTCGTCGGCATGCCGCTGCTGCCGGTGTACATGGCCAAGGCCGGAGGCTTCTTCTTCCTGGTCTTCGGTGCCATCGCGGCCATCGCGGCGATCGCGCAGATCAACCCGATCTGGGCCATCGGCCCCTACCGTCCGGACCAGGTCTCCACGGGTGCCCAGCCCGACTGGTACATGGGCCAGGCCGAGGGTCTCATCCGTGCCATGCCCGGCTGGGAGATCAACATCTGGGGCCACACGCTCGTCCTGGGTGTGTTCATCCCGCTGCTGCTCTTCCCGCTGACCCTCGCCGCCATCGGTGCCTACCCCTTCATCGAGTCCTGGATCACCGGCGACAAGCGCGAGCACCACATCCTGGACCGCCCGCGCAACGCGCCGACGCGTACGGCCTTCGGTGCCGCGTGGATCTCCTGGTACTTCGTGATGCTGCTGGGTGGCGGCAACGACATCTGGGCCACGCACTTCCACCTGTCGATCAACTCGATCACCTGGTTCGTCCGCATCGCCTTCTTCGTGTTGCCGGTGCTCGTGTTCATCGTCACCAAGCGGATCTGCCTCGGCCTCCAGCGCCGCGACCACGACAAGGTGCTGCACGGCCGCGAGTCGGGCATCATCAAGCGGCTGCCGCACGGTGAGTTCATCGAGGTCCACGAGCCGCTCAGCCAGGAGCAGCTGCACACGCTCACGGCGCACGAGCAGTACAAGCCGGTCGAGATCGGCCCGACGGTCGACGAGAACGGCGTCGAGCGGAAGGTCAAGGGCTCGGAGAAGCTGCGTGCCCGGTTGAGCAACGCCTACTACGGGGACGACAACCAGATCCCCAAGCCCACGGTCGAGGAGTACAAGGAGATCACGAGCGGCCACGGCCACCACTGATCGCTGCGCGCGCCACGCCACGGTCGAAGGGCCCCGTCCAGATCCGGACGGGGCCCTTTGCCGTGCCCGGGGCTGGATAGGGTGGACCTGTTCGAGAAATGTGTCCCGGCCGGGACACCGACCCAGGAGCGGCTTATGAGCGCTGTGAACCCCGCTGGAGGCGACACCGCGGCGGGCCGTTCCTGGCCCCGGGTGCTGAACGCCCTGCTGGACGGCCGTGACCAGAGCGTGGACGACACGGCCTGGGCGATGGACCGGATCATGCGCGGCGAGGCGACGGACGCGCAGATCGCCGCCTTCGTCGTCGCGCTGCGGGCGAAGGGCGAGACGGTCGACGAGATCACGGGGCTCGTGCGAGCGATGTACGCGCACGCGAACGTGATCGAGGTACCGGGTCCGTCGGTCGACATCGTCGGTACGGGCGGTGACGGCGCGAAGACGGTCAACATCTCCACGATGTCGTCGATCGTGGTGGCCGGCACGGGGGCGAAGGTCGTCAAGCACGGCAACCGGGCCGCGTCGTCCGCGTCCGGCTCCTCGGACGTGCTGGAGAAGCTCGGCATCAATCTGGACCTCACCCCGCGGCGGACGGCCGAGGTGGCCGAGGAGGCCGGGATCACCATCTGCTTCGCGGTGAAGTTCCACCCCGCGCTGCGGCATGTGGCCGCGGCGCGCGGCCAGCTCGGGATCCGTACGACGTTCAACGTGCTGGGCCCGCTGACCAACCCCGCGCGGGTGAAGGCCCAGGCGGTGGGTGTCGCGGACCCGCGGATGGCGCCGATCGTGGCGGGGGTCCTCGCCGAACGCGGGAACTCGTCCCTGGTCTTCCGCGGCGACGACGGACTGGACGAGCTGACCACGACCTCGACGTCCCGGGTCTGGGTGGTCCGCGACGGCAAGGTCACCGAGGAGACCTTCGACCCCCGGGACGTCGGCATCGAGCTGGTGCCGGTGGAGGCGCTGCGCGGGGCTGACGCCTCCTACAACGCCGATGTGGCGCGGCGCCTGCTGGACGGGGAGACCGGGCCGGTGCGGGACGCGGTGCTGCTGAACTCGGCGGCGGCGCTGGTGGCCCTGGAGCCCACCGGTGCGCCTCTGGCCGAGCAGCTGCGGGCCGGGATGGAGAAGGCGAGGGAGTCGATCGACTCGGGCGCCGCGAAGCGGTCCCTGGAGCGTTGGGTGGCCGCGAGCCACCGGTGAGCCCCGGGGCGAGGGGGGGGGAGCGCGGCACGGCCGGGCTCCCCCCCTCGCCCATGCCGTCGCCGCCGGGACGGACGACGTATGTCCCGGCATCCGGACAGATGTTGCGGGCGGCCGATCATGTCACGTAGCGTCCTGCCCAGGTCATGAGCGACAGCCACTCGGCCCCGGCCGGCTGTCCGGCAACCCTCCGTCCGTGGCGGGGTGCCCCGGGTGAAGACCAGGCCGTAGGCAGCGAGGTCTACGGCAAGCGCGGACCCCTCACACGCCGTGGATGAGCGTGGGGCCGGGGGTCCTGGTCGTTCGAGGGAGCCTTCTCCGTGAGCAAGCGAATGCGCTAGGGCCGCAGAGCCCCGCCTCCGCATCCCCTTTTCACCCTTTTCCCGTGCCGTCGAGGCAGCCGCGCGCCCTTGCGCGAGTCCTCCGGTGCGGTGATCCCCTCTGCCTTCACGGGAGTGCACCCATGTCTGTCTCCACCTTTGCCGCCGACCAGTCCGTTTGTGCCCCGCTGCCCGTTCTGGGCAGGGATGTCAGCGTCCCGCTCGTCACGGGCGGCACCGTCACCTACGCCGCGCTCGACTACGCGGCCAGCGCCCCGGCGTTGCAGCGGGTCTGGGACGACGTGGCGGCGTACGCGCCGTACTACGGCAGCGTCCACCGCGGCGCCGGGTATCTGTCGCAGCTGTCCACCGACCTCTTCGAGAACGCCCGCAGGACCGTCGCCGCCTTCCTGGACTGCCGCGAGGACGACCAGGTGATCTTCACCCGGTCCACCACCGACTCGCTCAACCTCCTCGCCGCCGCCCTGCCGGCCGACTGCCAGGTCTTCGTCTTCGAGACCGAGCACCATGCCTCGCTGCTGCCCTGGCGGGACGCCCGGGTCACGGTCCTCGACGCCCCGCGCACCCCGCAGCAGGCGGTGCGGACCCTGGAGGGCGCCCTCGCGGACCGCGACCCCCACGGACCGGCCCTCGTCTGCGTCACCGGTGCCTCCAACGTCACCGGCGAGCTGTGGCCCGTACACGAGCTGGCGGAGGCCGCCCATGCGCACGGCGCCCGGGTCGTCCTGGACGCCGCCCAGCTGGCCCCGCACCACCCGGTGTCGGTCAGGGACCTCGGGGTGGACTGGGTCGCGTTCTCCGGCCACAAGCTCTACGCCCCCTTCGGCTCCGGCGTGCTGGCGGGCCGCGCCGACTGGCTGCGCGCGGCCGAGCCCTACCTCGCGGGCGGCGGCGCCAGCCGCAGGGTGACCCGGCGGGCGGACGGGGGAGTGGACGTCGACTGGCACGAGAGCGCCGCGCGGCACGAGGCCGGCTCGCCCAATGTGATCGGGGCCTACTCCATCGCCTCGGCCTGCAAGGCCCTCACGGAAGCGGGCTTCGACGCGCTCGTCGCCCGTGAGCAGTACCTCGTCCGCAGGGTCCGGGAAGGACTCGCGGGGATCCCGGAGGTCAAGGTGCTCTCCCTCTTCGGCGACGACGCGCCCCGTGTCGGCGTCCTCTCGTTCGTCGTCGAGGGCTGGAACAGCTCCCACTTCGCCGCCGCGCTCTCCGCCGAGTACGGCATCGGCGTGCGCGACGGCCTGTTCTGCGCCCATCCGCTGGTGCGCACCCTGCTGGGCGGCGACCCGGGTACCCAGGGCGAGTGCGGCGCCCCCGAGGCCGCGCCCGGCGAGCGCTCCCTGAACGCGATCCGCGTCAGCTTCGGCGCGGGCACGCCCGACGAGCATGTGGAGCGTTTCGTCCGGGCGGTCGGGGAACTGGTCCGGGAGGGCGCGCGGTGGACGTACCGTACGCAGGACGGGCGTTGCGTCCCGGCGGTCTGACGCCCCTGACCGGTCGGCCGGCGGACTCCTCTAGTTGTCGAGCCCGATCAGTTGTCGAGCCCGATCGCGAATGCCGCCTCCAGGTCGTGCTGGGAGTACGTGCGGAAGGCGACGTGGGTGTCCGTGGCCAGCACACCCGGGATCTTGCTGATCCGGCCGGGGATGACGTCCGCGAGGTCGTCGTGGGCGTGAACCCGGACCATGGCGATGAGGTCGTACGTGCCGGTGACGGAGAAGACCTCGCTGACGGAGTCCAGCGCGGCGATCGACTCGGCGATCTCGGGGATCCGGTCCACGCTGGTCTTGATGAGCACGATCGCAGTGATCACGGCTGGCTGTCTCCCTAGGTGCACGCTCGGACTGTCACTCTAAGACCTGCTCCACCGCTCACCAACAGACTGTCCCGGCGGTGCGGTCTCCCGCACCGCCGGGACACGTCCGGCGCCGCGTCAGCCGGCCAGTTCCTTCAAGGAGGTGTGCAGCGTCTCGCGCAGGCGCGCCATCTGCTCCTCGCCGTAGGTCCAGCTGTCGTACTCGTTCTGCACCAGCAGCCGCCCGCCGAAGCTCGCGACCCCCATCTTCGGCGGCATGCCGGGCGCGTTCGCCGTGCCGCCGAAGCGGAGCAGGCGTACGCCGTCCGGAACGGGGTGCGCGGGGATGCGGCCCACGTTGGAGATGCCGTAGCTGACGACCGGAACCGGCAGCGGGATGCCCCGGGCGCCCGCCCGCAGCGCGGTGAGCAGGAAACGCTCGGGGTCCTGGCGGGCCAGGGCGGCGGCGATCTGGTCGGCCACGTCCTGGCCGACGGTGTCCGGGCGGTCGTCGTGCGAGACGGTCACGGGGGTCTGCAGGCCTGTGATGCAGTTGAGCACGGTGCTGAGCGGCAGCTCGGGCGTCAGCCGGGTGTGCAGGTCCACTCCGTGGCCGCAGACCATGGGCAACGGGCCGTTCTCGGGCGCCAGTTGGGAGCGTACCGCGGTCAGCACCAGACCGGTGACGAGGCTGTTGACGGTCACGCCCGGGTGCGGGCGGCGGCGACCACCGACTCGGTGACCTCGGGGTCGAACTCCAGCCGGTCGACGACGAAACGGCGCGACGCGGACGGGCGGCCGGGCCGTCCCACCCCCTCCGTGGGCAGAGTGGCGGGCTCGGCGTCGTCCGCACCGCCCTGTGCGAGCGCGTCGACCAGGGCGTCGATCTCGCTGTCGGGGATGGCCCCGGCCAGCCGGGTGTCGATGGCCTCGGGCAGCGCGTCGCGCTGCTCCGGGGCAGGGTCCGCGCCGCCGGCGAGAGCGGTGTAGTACTGCCAGAACTCGTTCAGCAGGGCGAAGGCGGACCGGCCGTCGGCGACACCGTGGTGCACACCGAGCACCACCTGGCTGTGCTCGCCGTCGGTGAGCAGCCAGCCGTGGATCATGCTCTGCGTCCAGTCCGGGCGGAGGTTGATCAGCGCGGCGAACCGTTCGTCGATGCCCTCCAGCACGGTCAGCGGCGGCTGGACCCGGTCGCGCACCCGCAGCACCGGTCCGGTGTCACCGGCCACCACCTCGGACCGGAGGATCGGGTGCCGGAGGGTCAGCAGGCCCAGGGCCCGCTGCATCAGGACGGGCTCCACCCGGCCCCGCACCAGGGACTCGACATAGGCCGGCATGTCGTACAGCGGCAGGCCTGCCGGTCCCAGATCGAGGAAATACACGCTCTCGAAGGGCGATATGGGGCGCTGACGGGTCATGGCGTGGTGGCCTCCGATGCTGGTGGACGAGGGTGGTGTGCGCGGCCCGGTGCCGTCGTGGGCCTCCCGCCCAGACGGCTCAGGGCGGCGGCGAACTGTTCCGGCCCGAGCGGCGGAGCCGGAAGGGGGCGGGCGGCAGCGGGGCGGAGGGAGTCCAGCACCAGGGCCAGACAGCGGCGCCACGCGTCGGGTACGGCGGGCGCGGCCCGACCGAGTACGGCGAGCAGGAACAGCAGGTCCTCGACGGTGATGTCGGCGCGGATCGTGCCCTGGTCCTGGCCGCGGCGCACCAGGGCCTGCAGTGTCTCCCGGTTCTCGGCGTGGAGGACGTCGAGGGTGGGCACGCCCTGTACGGCCGCGGTCATCAGGTCACCCGCGCCGCGGTCGGCGGCCAGCAGCTCGAAGACCTGCTCCAGGTAGGCGATGAGGATGCTCCAGGCGTCCCCCTCCCGGTCGCGGGCCTCCCGGGCGGCGTCCAGGACCGGCTTGAGGGAGTCGTGGAAGACGGCTTCGACGAGTGCGGCGCGGTCGGCGAAGTGGCGGTAGAGCGTGGCGTTGCCGACGCCGGCCCGGCGGGCGATGACGTCCAGAGGAGCGTCCACCCCGTGCTCGGCGTAGATGTCCCGGGCGGCGGCGATGAGCGTCTCGCGATTGCGCCGGGCATCTCTGCGCAGCGGTGTTCTCCGGTCGTCCGTGCTGGCCATGGGCGGGACCCTAACACCAACCGTGGACCACTCCCCGGTTTCGTTGCTGGGGTCGCCGGCAGATAACCGGGGGCTTACCCGGTTACTGTTCGCGAAGCGAGGAGACCCTTGTCCGCAACGGATTTCGAGGATCTGTCGGCCCTCGGCCAGGCCTTCGTCAACAACCCCCATCCGGTCTACGAGCGGATGCGCGCCCAGGGCGCCCGGTGCACCGGGTGCGCACCGCGGCTTCGGGTGAGTTCTGGATCGTCGAGGGGTACGAGGAGGCACGGGCGGTGCTGGCCGATCCCCGTCTCTCCAACGACATCCGGCACTCCGCGGAGTGGGCGGACGACGGCGGCAACTCCATCGGTCTGAACATGGTGCAGACCGATCCGCCGCAGCACACCCGGCTGCGCAGGCTGGTCGCCAAGGACTTCACCCCCCGGCGGGTGGAGTCCCTGCGGCCCCGTGTCCAGCGCATCGCGGACGAGCTGGTGGACACCATGCTGCCGCAGGGGAAGGCGGATCTCGTCGAGGCGTTCGCGCTGCCGCTGCCCCTGGCGGTGATCTGCGAACTGCTGGGCGTCCCGGAAACCGACCGCAAGACGTTCCACGACTGGTATCTGGAGAGCACCGACTTCACCCGGCCCGAGGCCGCGGCCGCCGCGGCACAGACGATGACCGGCTACCTCGCCGAGCTGATCGCCGCCAAGGGGCAGCATCCCGGCGAGGACCTGCTGAGCGCGCTGGCCGGGACGATGGGCGACGAGGAGGACCGCCTCTCCACCGAGGAGATGCTCGGTATGGCGTTCCTGCTGCTGGTGGCCGGCTACGAGACCGCGGCCAACCTCCTCTCCAGCGGGACCCTCGCCCTGCTGCGCCACCCCGAGCAACTGGCCGCGCTGCGCGCCGACTGGTCGCTGCTGGAGAACGCGGTGGAGGAGATGCTGCGCTATGAGGGGCCGGTGGAGACCACGGCCTTCCGCTACGCCAAGGAGCCGGTGGAGATCGGCGGGACGGTCGTCGGCCGGGGCGAGTCGGTGGCCGTGGTGCCGGCCTCGGCATCGCGCGACCCCGCGCGGTTCGCGGCGGCCGACCGTTTCGACATCCGCCGGGACGCCCGCGGGCACATGGCGTTCGGCTACGGCATCCACCACTGTCTCGGCGCCCCCCTGGCTCGTATGCAGGCCGCGTGGCCTTCCGTACGCTGCTGGAACGGTGCCCGGCCTGGCGCTGGACACCGAGCCCGACGACCTCGTCTGGCGCCCCAGCCTGATGCTGCGCGGACTGCACCGGCTGCCCGTCACCTTCGGCTGACCCTTCCGGCCGACGCGGCTGACGCGTCCGGCCGACGGGCAGCAGCACCGTCGGCCGGATCAACCCGGACGAGGTCGGATCGCGCCGGACCAGGCCGGACCAGGCCGGGCCGGGTCGCGCCGGATCGGGCCGCGTCAGCGCGGTTCGGGCACCATCGGGAGCGGTCCCGGGGTCCGACTCATCTCGGCGCGGGGCTTCACCACGGCGCCGGGCACCGGGCGCAGCCGCCAGCGGGACGCGAGCGCGGCGAGCGCCAGCGTCGGGTCATGACAGGTGAAGGCCAGGTCGCCCGCCAGAACGGCGGCCCCGAGCCCGAAACGCTCCGTGCGCCCGTCGCCCCGATTTCCCGCGAGTACCCGGTGAATAGTGGGGCGCCCTCGTCTGGTGTCGCTGTCGTCCATGATGTCGTCATGAATGGGGCGAACGCGTGAAACATCTCCAACGATGCCGCGACGCGAATGACGGATTCCGTGCCGGTTTCCCCGCGCCGACTGCCTTCCATTCCATGACGGTCAATATCGGGCGGATTCTCTTGCCGCCCTCCATGAATTCGGTGATGAGCGTCACCACGCGCGCCATCTGTGATTGCTCTGTTCTCTCCCGGTGTTCTGCCAGGAAATCTTCGAGCGCGGTGTCGACTTCTTTTCTCACCAGATTCACGTCGAGTGCGTCGGGAGATATCGTCCGAATGCTCGTATGGCTGTGCATCCCGAGACGACTCAATGGCCATAGGGCGTCCGATGGACCGGCGCCACGTCCCGAAGACGTTTGTAGAGGGGGTACGGGTCGTCACGCATGCGCGGATCTCGCGCATTGAACAACACGTCGTGTCCTAAGGTGTCCATGCCTGTCTCCCCCTGAAAGCGGCAGGATGGGCGAGATGTCCGCAGCAGCGGCTCCAACCCCGTGATCGAATTCTAGACACACGACAGCAGGAAAGGGCAAGAACCTTAAGCTGCGTAGCGGCGAGCGTAATGCCGACATAAGGAACGGGGCTCCGGCGGCACCCTGGACAGTCCTGTCGATCATGGATTAGCTTCGGCGGGCCGGGGAAGTTTCTATCGTCACTACAGGGGGAGCCGCCGTGCGGCGCACAGTTTTCCATGACGAGCACGAGGCGTTCCGCGCGAGGGTGCGGGACTTCATTGCGACCGAAGTTTGCCGGTGTATTCGGAGTAGGAGGAAGCGGGACGCGTTCCGCGGGATTTCTATCAAAAACTGGGTAAGCTCGGCGTCTTCGGGTTCGGCTACCGAAGGAGTACGGCGGGGCCGGGGCGACAGGCCTCAAGTTCAACGCCGTCATCGCGGAGGAGTGCGCCAGGGCCGGTGTGACCTTCGGCGGGGCGAGCGCCCAGCTGGCCCTTCCGGCGACCTTCGTGAAGTACACGACGGACGAGCAGAAGCGCCGCTGGCTGCCCGGCTTCGTCACCGGGGACCTGATGACCGCCATCGCGATCACCGAACCGGACGCGGGTTCCGACGTCGCGGGCATACGGTCCGTCGCGGAGGCCTCCGAGGACGGCACGCACTACGTGCTCAACGGCGCCAAGGCGTTCGTCTCCGGCGGCGCCCAGGCGGACATCGTCCTGGTCGCCTGCCGCACCTCCGGCGCCGACGGGAACGACCGGCGCGGGGGCATGTCGCTGCTGGCCGTCGAGACCGACCGGCCCGGCGTCGAGATCAGCGGCGAGCCGCCCACGCTGGGCCTGCGCTCCTCGGACATCGTCGACATGACGCTCACCGACGTGCACGTCCCCGCCGAGAACGTGGTGGGGGAGCCCGGGGACGCCTCCCCCTGTCTGGCCGACGTCTTCCCGCAGGAACGCCTGGGGATCGCCGTGGGGGCGTACGCGCACGCGGCCGCCGCGGTCCGGCTGGCCGCCGAG
This sequence comes from Streptomyces sp. NPDC052036, assembly GCF_040680495.1. NCBI lineage: Bacteria > Bacillati > Actinomycetota > Actinomycetes > Kitasatosporales > Streptomycetaceae > Streptomyces > Streptomyces sp. NPDC052036. Next base: position 47,113 of record NZ_JBFAWW010000026.1, read on the forward strand.
TACGTCCGGGAACGCATCGCGTTCGGCAAGCCCGTCGCCGCCTTCCAGAACACCAAGTTCGTGCTGGCCGACTGCAAGGCCGAGGTGGACGCCCTGCGGGCGGTCGTCGACCAGGCCCTGGACGGGTTCGACGCCGGGGAGCTGACGGCCGACGAGGCCGCGTCGGTCAAGCTGTACTGCACCGAGGCCGCGGCCCGGGTCATCGACCGCTGCCTTCAGCTGCACGGCGGATACGGCTTCACCATGCGGTCCCCGATCGCCCGTATATACGCCGACAACCGTGCGAACCGGATCTTCGGCGGCACGAGCGAGATCATGCGCAGCATCGTCGCCAAGTCCATGGGTCTGTGAGACGCCGCGCCGCCGCGTCACGGCGGCGGCGCGCTCCCCGTACGGCCGCCCGCCCGATGTCTGCGGCCGCCGGCCGGCCCACCCCACGCCCCAGCGGGCCCTTTCGCCCGCTGGGGCGTTCGCGTGGCGCCGCCGGGCACCCCGCGGCGCACCCTCTCGCCCGCCGCCCGGCTTCACGGGCGCGCCACCAGCACGGGTCTGCGCACCCATGCGTAGAGGAAGCCCAGCGCGAACCCCACCACATGGGCCAGATAGGCGACGCCCGGCCCCTGGGCGGCACGGCCCGCCGCGATCCACTGCAGCGTCGCCCAGAAGGGCAGCACCACCCAGGCGGGAAAGCGCAGCGGCAGGAAGAAGAGGAACGGGAAGAGACTGGTCACCCTGGCCCCGGGGAACAGGAACAGAAACGCGCCGAGCACCGCGGAGATCGACCCCGAGGCCCCGACCAGTGTCTGGGTCGACTGTGCGTGGGCGGCCGCGTATCCGAGGAGCGCCAGATAGCCGCAGCCCCCGTAGAACAGGGCGAACTGCAGATGACCCATCCGCTCCTCGGTCATCGCCCCGAAGACGTAGAGGAACAGTATGTTGCCGAGCAGATGCACCCAGCTGCCGTGCACGAAGAGCGCCGTCGCGGGGGTGAGCGCTGCCCGCGGCGCACCGCTGAACATCTCCGCGGGCACCACGCCCCAGCGGGCGAAGTAGACCCGCTGGGCGGCGAGCAGTGCCTCGCCCCGGCCGTAGGCGGGATTCAGGCCCGACGCCGGCCCCAGCACGAAGATCAGACAGCACAGCGCGATCAGTCCGTACGTCACGGGTGCCGGCTGTCCCCGCAACGCCCTCCCGGCCGTCCTGCCCCAGGTGCTGATCATGGGACAGAGCATGGCGTAACCGAACCGATCGGCACAGAGTGCCTCGCCGCGTGATACGGGCGGGCGGCGCCTGCCCGCCAGGCCGTAGGGTTACGAGCCACACGCTCCAGGGAAACTGGCGCATCACGGAGACTGGAAGAAGGAAGAGCGGCCACGATGACGGTTCCCTTGCCGACCGAGACGACCCGCTGGCGCTGCACGCTCTGCGGCAACCTGACCCGGTTCGACGTGACCCGTTCATCGAAGGTGATCGAGTACATGCATCTCGATCTGGCCGGGGAGCCGACGGTCGAGGAGCGTGAGGTGGTCAGTGAGACCATCGAGTCGGTGCGTTGCCGCTGGTGCAACGCCCTGGATCAGGTGGAACTCGTGGACAGGCCGGGCGCCGGCTCCTGACGGAGGCGGCCCCGCACAGGCATTGGGGTGACGGATGGTGGAGACTTCGGGCGGGGAGCCGGTCGACGGCACCGCTGAGGTGCTCGACCGTCCGCTGCCCGACGGGGTGCGCCGTCGGGTCGTGCAGATCGTCTCGGACGGCTTCGGCGGGCTGACCCTGGCCGAACTGCCCGCACAGCTGCGGCAGTACGCCCGATTCGCCCCGAACCGTCGGGCCAAGTTCGCTGGCAACGCCATGGCGGCGGCCCTGGAGACCGACGCGGTGTTCCGGCAGCGGATCGCGGAGAAGCTCAGAGAGGCCCAGCCGGAACTCGCCGGTGCCCTCGACTCCGGCTCGCCGCCCCCGGCCGCGGACCCGCTCGACGTGGCGGCCGCGGCCTATGTGCTGCGCCCGGCGGGCTGGGTGAAGCTGGTGACCGCCGCGGGCGAGGAGGCCCATCGGGCGGACGCCGAGCGCGCCGACGAGGAGAACCGGGCCGAACTGGAACGGCTGCGCGAGGAGCTGGGCGCCGCCCGCGAGCAGACGCGTGCCGAGACCGAACGGCTGCGCGGGGAGCTGGAGTCGGCCCGCAAGGAAGCCGAATCGCTTCACCGGAAGCTGCGCGCCGCACTCAGCGACGTCAAGCGCGGCGAGGCCGCCCTGCGCAAGGTCCAGGGCGAGATCGAGACGGTCCGCGCCGAGAGCCAGACGCAGGTGTCCGCCGCCGAGAGCGAGACCCGGCGGCTCAAGGCGCGTCTCGGCGAGGCGGAGGCCGCACTGGAGGCCACGCGCCGGGCGGCGCGCGAGGGGCGCAGCGTCGAGGACATGCGGGTACGGCTGCTGCTCGACACCGTGCTGGACGCGGCCCAGGGGCTGCGGCGGGAGCTGGCGCTGCCACCGGTCTCGGTGCGGCCCGCGGAGACCGTGGACGCGGTCGAACCGGGACGGATGACACCGAAGGACATCGCCGCCCGGGCGCTGTCCGAGAACGACCCCGCCATCCTCGACCAGCTGCTCGCGCTGCCGCAGGTGCATCTGGTCGTGGACGGTTACAACGTCACCAAGACCGGCTATCCGCAGATGCCGCTGGAGAAGCAGCGGCTCAGGCTCCTCGGGCAGCTCTCGCAGCTCGCCGCGCAGACCGGCGCGGAGGTCACCTGCGTCTTCGACGGGGCCGAACTGGCCGCTCCCGTGCTGCTCGCGCCGCCGCGCGGAGTGCGGGTGCTGTTCTCCAAACCGGGCGTCACCGCCGACGAGTTGATCCGTCAGCTGGTGCGCGCGGAGCCGCCGGGCCGGCCCGTCATCGTGGTCTCCACCGACCGCGAGGTGGCCGACGGGGTCGCCAGGGCGGGCGCCCGCCCCGTCGCGTCGGTGGTTCTGCTCAGGCGATTTTCCAGGGCATAACGGACTTCCTTACCCGGCCCGTCCATTGCGCCGTACACCCCATGGGTCGCGTACGCACCAAGCGCAACATCCGTCGGGCATGCCCGAATTGAGGCGGTCGTGGCGCAACGTAGCGTCAAGGCCGCATCACCGCACGTGAGTTCCGTGCAAAGAATGCATTGCGTGGCGGGAATTTTCGCGCTCAGGATTTGAACTGATCACAGCGAGGTCACTAGGGTCGGGCCTCGAACCTCCGCACGGGTGATCACTCACAAGGGGTGAGTGGCGGCGGAGGGCACCGCCCGCCGGCGTGTCGGTAGGCGGCTGAAGGAAGAAGGAGCTCGCCCCCGTGGCGTCCCACCGTCGACCCAAGCAGCCGAGCCGCACCCGTGTGACCGTGCTCACCACCGCCGCTGCCGCCGCCGTGGCCTTCAGTGCCCAGGCCGCCAACGCAGCCCCCAGCGAGAAGCCGAGCAAGGACGAGGTCAAGTCCCGGGTCGACAAGCTCTACGGGGAAGCCGAGCAGGCCACCGAGGCCTTCGACGGCGCCAAGGAGAAGCAGGACAAGCTGGAGAAGCAGATCTCCGGCCTGCAGGACAAGGTCGCCCGGGGTCAGGACGAGCTGAACCAGTTGCGTGACGGCATCGGCACCATGGCGAGCGCCCAGTACCGCACCGGCAGCATCGACCCCTCCGTGCAGCTGTTCCTCTCCTCGAACCCGGACGACTACCTCGACAAGGCGTCCACGCTGGACCAGTTGAGCAGCCAGCAGGTCGAGGCGCTCAAGAAGATCCAGGAGAAGCAGCGCGAGCTGGCCCAGGAGCGCCAGGAGGCCGCCGACAAGCTCAAGGACCTCGCGGCCACCCGGACCGAGCTGGGCAAGAACAAGCAGGAAGTCCAGGGCAAGCTCGCCGCGGCGCAGAAGCTGCTCAACTCCCTGACCGCGCAGGAGAAGCAGGAGCTCGCCGCCGAGCAGAACCGGGCCAGCCGGGCCAGCGAGCGCAGCGTCCTCAGCGGCGACACCGGCTCCGCCTCCGGCCGGGCGGCCGCGGCGTTCTCCGCCGCCCAGTCCATGATCGGCAGGCCCTACCAGTACGGCGCCACCGGCACGGCCACCTTCGACTGCTCGGGCCTGACCTCCTGGGCGTACGGCCAGGCGGGTGTCTCCATCCCGCGTACCTCGCAGGAGCAGGCCAACATAGGCACCCGGATCTACTCGGTCAACGACCTCAAGGTCGGCGACCTGGTCTTCTTCTTCAATGACATCCACCACGTGGGCCTCTACGCGGGCAACGGCCAGATCCTGCACGCCCCGCGCACCGGCACCGTCGTCCGTTACGAGTCGATGAGCACGATCGGCGGACCCTTCATGTTCGGCGTCAGAGTCTGACCGGATGACCGGATCCCTCGCGGACCGGGCCGCCACACCGCCCGAACGGGCGAATTCCAGCGACGCCCGCTGACCCCACGCCCCGCCGATGACCTGCGTCAGCGGCGGGGTGCCGCGTTGTGCGCCCACTGTGGTCCCTTTGGACCCCGCGTGATCACCCGGCTACTGTCTGCCGCACTTCCCTCGCCGTGCGGCGGGGTCTGTCAGCGGAAGGGAGTGCGACCGGTCGTGGGGTCCCATCGCCGCCTTGCACCAGCCGGCCTCGGCCGGGGCCGAGGCGCCGCCATGCGTCCGGTGAGCCGAAGGGACACCGGGGAGGGCGCCCCGGAGGCGCACCAGGCACTGAGGAAGGCAGCCGCCGTGCTGTCGGCCGCCGCCGCGGCGGCAGCCGCCACGGCGTTCGGCGCCGCACCCGCGGACGCCGCCCCGGCGCGTGATTCCCGGATCACGGTGGACCGGCTGTACCAGGAGGCCGAGCAGGCCACCGAGGCCTACAACAAGGCCACCGAGGAGGCCGGTTCGCTGCGCCGGCAGGTCGGCCAGGCGCAGGACCGGATCGCCCGGCAGCAGGACCGCGTCAACGCCCTGCGGGACACGCTCGGTTCCCTCGCCGGGGCCCAGTACCGCTCCGGCGGCCTCGACTCCTCCCTCGGACTGCTGTTGTCCCGCAACCCGGGCGAGTATCTGGACCGGGCGGCTGTGCTCGAGCGGGTCGGCTCCCGCCAGGCCGGCCGGCTCAGGGAACTCCAGACGGCCCTGCGTGAGCTGGCCCAGGAACGCGCGGACGCCACCGGCCGGCTGGCCGAGCTGGAGCGCAACCGTGCGGCCGTAGCCCGGCACAAGCGGACCGTGGAACACAAACTCGCCACCGCGCGCCGGCTGCTCGACTCCCTGCCGTCCACCACACGCGCCGCCTACGACCGGGCGTCCCGCTCCGGTGTCGACGTGCCCGTCCTCACCGGTGCCGAGGCGCCCGACGCGCGCGCCGCCGCCGCGGTCGCCGCGGCCCGCACCGCGCTCGGCCGCCCGTATGTGTGGGGTGCCAGCGGACCGGTCGGCTTCGACTGTTCGGGCCTGATGCAGTGGGCGTACGGGCGAGCGGGCATCGGACTGCCGCGCACGTCGCAGGAGCAGCGGTATGCCGGCCACCAGGTGCCGCTCTCCCAGATGCGCCCGGGCGACCTGATCGTCTACCGCTCCGACGCGAGCCATGTGGCCATGTACGTCGGCGGCGGCCAGGTCATCCATGCACCGCATCCGGGGGCCGCGGTCCGCTACGACCCGGTCGGGATGATGCCGATCTCCTCGGTCACCCGGCCCTGACCACGGCGCCCGTACCCGGCTCGGCCGACGCGTACCATCGGACAGTGGCTGGTCATGGGCGTGCGTCGGGGGTCGTTGCGTCCTGTGTGCTGCTTCTCGCCGGGCTCGTCGGCTGCGGCGGGCAGCCCGCGCCCGACTCCCAGACGGCCGCCGTGCAGCAGGTCCTCGACCGGCGGGCGGCCGCCGTGCTCGCCGGGAACCGGCCCGCGTTCCTCGCGACCGAGGCGCACACCGCCGACGCGGCCGAGTTCGACAATCTGCGCGCCGTTCCGCTGGCCGCCCTGTCGTACCGTGTCACGGCCCTGCACCGCACCGGCGACCGGGCGAGTGCCGACGCCGAACTGCGCTACCGCGTCAAGGACTACGACCGGGCGCCGGTCACCGCCGCCCGGGTGCTGCGGCTGACCCGCACCGACGGCCGCTGGTACGTCAGCGCCGACCAGCCCGCGAAGAAGGCGGGCGAGCAACTGTGGGAGCAGGGCGCGGTCGAGACCGTCCGCGGAACGCACAGCCTCGTCCTCGGTGTGGGGCAGCCCCGGGACGTCCTGCGGACCTACGCGGACCTCGCGGACCGGTCGGTCCCCGCCGTCACGCGGGCCTGGGGCACGGACTGGGTCCAGCATGTCGTGGTGCTCGTACCGCGGTCGCTGGGGGGGATGGCGGGGCTGCTCGGCGCGCCGGCCTCCGGTTACCGGGGGATCGCCGCGGTCACCACCGGGGAGGCGGGGGGCACGTCCCGCGCGCCCGCGGACCGGATCATCGTCAACCCGGACGCGTACAGCGTCCTTGGTGACCTGGGCAAACAGGTCGTGCTCCGGCACGAGACCACCCATGTGGCCACCCGCGCCCACACCACTGCGGCCACACCCCTGTGGCTGTCCGAGGGCTACGCCGACTGGGTCGGCTACCGCGACAGCGGCCGCGCCCCCAGGGAGGTGGCTCCCGAACTCGGCCGCTCGGTCGCCCGGGGCCAGGTCCCGGCCGCGCTGCCCGAGGACGCGGACTTCGCCTTCTCCGAGGACGCGGACACCCTGGCGGGGGCCTACGAGAGCGGCTGGCTGGCCTGCCGGATGATCGCCGACCACTGGGGCGAGGCCCGGCTGAACGCCTTCTACCGAGCGGTGGGCGACCACCGGACCCGCACCGGCGCGGTCGAGTCCGTCCTGAAGCACACCCTCGGCACGAACCTGGAGACGTTCACCCGGAAGTGGCGGGCGTATCTGCGGGCGCAACTGGCCTGATGGTTCACCCCGCCAGCCGGTCGATCGCCTCGCGCAGCCAGGCCCTCTCGGCCTCCCCCCTCGCCCGTGCGACCCGCAGCATGCCGGCCCGGAACGGATCCTCCGCCTCCTCGGCCCGTACGGGCCTGCCGTCACGGTAGAAGAAGCTTGCCGGGGTCTCCAGGAAGTCCAGCCGGCGGCGCAGCACCGCGGCCTGTTCGCCGGGGTCCGGGAGCCACCGCAGGAACGCCAGCACGGTGTTGAAGCGGGCATGGTCGGTGATCTCGGCCTGCTTGGGATGCCGCAGCCGCTCCAGGAGGTCCGCGCGGCCCTCGTCGGTGAGGGACAGGATGCGCCGCGGAGCCGCGCTCGTGCCCGCTTCGGTGCGCTGGTCCAGCTTTCCGGCCGCCACCAGGCGACTGATCGCGGGGTACAGGGCGCCGTCGCTGACCCGGTGGACATGGCCGTTCAGCGCCGCGATCCGTGCCTTCAACTCGTAGCCGTGCAGCGGTTCCTCCGCCAGGAAGCCCAGGACTCCGTCTACCTCTCCCTGCTGGCCTCCGTGGCCGCCGGGATCATCAACACCGTCTGGGTCTCCCGGCTCGGGGGCCCGGCAGTGGCGGCGGTCGCCGTGGCGACCAACACCGAGAACGTGCTGCTCGGCATCGCCCTGGTGTTCGCCTCCGGGACGACCGTGCTGGTCGCCCATGCCCGGGGCGCCGAGGACCCCGGGGCGGTCCGGGACGCCGTGCGCGGCGGCTGGGCGCTGTGCACGGTGACCACCCCGGCCGTCGTGTCGGGCGGCTTCCTGCTGCGGGAGCCCCTGACCCGGCTGGTCCTGGGCGGCGGGGGACCCGGGCTGCCCCTGGCCACCGCCTACTTCGCGATCTCGCTGCCCGGCATCGCCGTCTTCTTCGTCCAGCAGCTCGTCGACGGCATCCTCAAGGGCGCCGGCGACACCCGCACCCCGATGCGCCTCGCCCTCCTGGCCAACGGGCTGATCCTGGTGTGCGACCCCCTGCTGATCCATGTCTACGGGGTCCGGGGCGCCGCCGTCTCCACCGTGCTGTGCCGCTGCGCCGCCCTTGCCGTCGGTCTGCGCGTCCTACGGCGCACTCCGCTGCCGGACGCGGCGGCGGACTCCGGACCGGCGCGGCGGACCGGAGCCGCTCTGCGCCGCACGTTCACCACCGGCCTGCCGATGTCGGCCGACTTCACCGTGCGGCAGACCGGGGCCCTTGTCCTGGTGGCGCTCGTGGCCCGGCTCGGGGTGACGGGGGTGGCCGCCTATGCGATCGCCTACAAGGTCATGTATCTCGCCACCATGGCCTTCTACGCGGTCCGCCAGGCCGCCTCCATCCACACCGCGCACACCCGGGGAGCCGGCCAGGACGAGGGACGGGAGATCGGACGGCAGGCCGTGCTCGTGTCGGGGGCGGTGGGGCTGGCGTCCGCGGTGCTGCTGGGCGCCCTCGCGCCGTGGATCATGCGCGCCTTCGGCGCCGGGCCCGGGGTCGCGCACGACGGCGTGCTCTTCCTGCGCTGCATCGGCCCCTATCTGCTGCTGATGGCGTGCTGCATCGCCCTCGGCGGGGTCTTCGAGGGCGGCGGTGGCGCACCCCTGCTGCTGCGTGTGACGTTGCTCGGCACGGCGGTGCAACTGCCGCTCGCCTACGTCCTGTCGGAACCCGCCGGGCTGCCCGGGATCGCCCTGGCGTGCGCGCTCTCGATGGCGTCGCAGTACGGCGCGCTGGTCCTGCTGGTACCCCGTCAGGAAGGCGCCAGGGTCTCCTGGGTGCGGGGGGTCTGAGGGGGGACGGCCGGCGGGGGGACGGAGACCGTGGTGCGCCACAGGGTGCGCGCGGCCGTCAGGGTGGCGAGGAGCAGCAGACCGTTGCGGGCGAGGAGGAGGGTGACGCCCAGTCGGTCACTGGCGACGACGTTCCCGAAGTAGACCGGGAACTCCAGGACGGTGGCCAGGCAGGCGGCCAGGATCAGTCCGGCGGGCAGGGTCATCCGGCTGCCGCGCCGGGACAGGCACACCGCCGCCAGCCCGACCAGCCACACCAGGTACTGGGGGCTGATCACCCGGCTGGTGACCGTGAACAGCAGGACCGCGACGAAGGCCGCGTCCGCGAGCGCGTGCGGCGGCAGACGGCGGACGCGCAGCCGCCACAGCAGCAGCCAGCCGAAGGCGATCACGGACAGGGCCATGGCCGCCGCGCTCACCCAGTCCACGTACGGGCCGAGGAACTCCACCGAGCCGTAGTTGAGCAGCACCTGCCCCCGCCAGCCGAAGTGCCGGGCGATGTGGAAGACCAGTGAGCCCATCGACTCCACCTCGGTGCCGCGGTCGCGCTGGGCGGTCAGGAAGGAGAAGGCGCCGGGCGCCGTCAGACCGAACAGCAGCGCCAGGGCGCCGGCCGTCGCCGCGGCCGAGACCCAGGCCCGGCGGCTCGCGGCCCCCACCAGCAGCAGCGCCGGCCACACCTTCAGCAGGGCGCCGAGGGCCGTGAGTGCGCCCATCACACGCGGCCGGCCCGCCCCCGCGAGCAGCGCCGCGACCGCCACCGCGGTCACCATCACGTCGTAGCGGGCGTAGACGGTCGGGCCGAGCAGGGCGACGCCGGCCGTCCACAGCCAGGCGCCGCGCAGTGTCCTGCCGGGGCGGGTGCCCGCGTACCAGAGCAGGCAGAGGGCCACCAGGTCGGCGAGGAGGGCGAGGACGAAGAAGGCCCGCGTGTAGTCCAGGAAGGGCAGCAGCGCGGGGGAGAGGATCGCGAGCGCGGCGGCGGGCGGGTACTGCCAGGTGACGTCGTGACGCGGGAACGTCCCGGTGCGCAGGGTGTCGTACCACCCGTGGTAGATGACCGAGACGTCGGTGGTGACGTCCGGACCGGGGAAGACGAACACCCTGAGGACGAAGAGCAGCAGGGCCACCCTGGTCAGGCCCCAGAAGGCGAGCAGCCAGACCGGGAACCTCCGTGTGCCCGCCATCTCCACCCGACCCCTGTTCCGGCGCGTCCCGCGTCGTCGTCACCCTGCGGGGCCATGATTCCGTGCGGGACTGTGCGAGGGCCATGAAGCGCGGCCGTGCGGAGGTGTGAGGACGGTCGCACCTCGGGTTCGGTACTGTCGACGGCGATGCACAAGACCCTGATCGTGACCAACGACTTCCCGCCCCGCCCGGGCGGCATCCAGGCGTTCCTGCACAACATGGCGCTGCGTCTGGACCCGGAGCGCCTGGTCGTCTACGCCTCCACCTGGAAGCGCGGCCGCGAGGGCGCCGAGGCGAGCGCCGCCTTCGACGCCGAGCAGCCCTTCACCGTCGTACGGGACCGGACGACGATGCTGCTGCCGACGCCGGGCGCGACCCGGCGGGCCGTGGGACTGCTGCGGGAGCACGGTTGTACGTCGGTGTGGTTCGGCGCGGCGGCCCCGCTCGGCCTGATGGCGCCCGCGCTGCGCCGGGCCGGGGCGCGGCGCCTGGTGGCCACCACCCACGGTCATGAGGCGGGCTGGGCCCAGCTTCCCGCGGCACGCGACCTGTTGCGCCGGATCGGGGAGTCGACGGACACGATCACCTACCTCGGTGAGTACACCCGCTCGCGGATCGCCTCCGTCCTGACCCCGCAGGCGGCCGGGCGCATGGTGCAACTGCCCCCGGGGGTGGACGAGAAGACGTTCCATCCGGGCTCGGGCGGCGACGAGGCCCGCGAGCGCCTCGGGTTCACGGACCGCCCGGTGGTGGTCTGCGTGTCCCGGCTGGTCCGGCGCAAGGGCCAGGACACGCTGATCCAGGCGATGCCGCGGATCCTGGCCAAGGAGCCGGAGACGGTCCTGCTGATCGTCGGGGGCGGGCCCTACGAGAGGGATCTGCGCAGACTCGCGCACGAGACCGGGGTCGCCGACGCCGTCCACTTCACCGGCGCCGTCCCCTGGTCCGAGCTGCCCGCGTACTACGGCGCGGGCGACGTCTTCGCGATGCCGTGCCGCACCCGGCGGGGCGGCCTGGACGTCGAGGGCCTCGGCATCGTGTACCTGGAGGCGTCCGCCACGGGCCTCCCCGTGGTCGCGGGGGACTCGGGCGGCGCCCCGGACGCGGTGCTCGACGGCGAGACCGGCTGGGTGGTGCGGGGCGGCTCCGAGGAGGACGCCGCGGACCGGATCATCACCCTCCTGGGCGACCCGGAGCTGCGTCGCCGCATGGGGGAGCGGGGGCGGCAGTGGGTGGAGGAGAAATGGCGCTGGGACCTCTTGGCGGAGAGGCTCGAAGCGTTGCTGTGACGGGCCCCAGGGGCTAGCCGGAACCGAATAGTCCGCGGATGCTGCGCCCATGACAGAGAAACTGACGCATCGTCAACTGACTAGACGTCACATACTGGGCATGATCGCCCTCCAGACGGCCGCCACCGCCGGCCTCACCCGCGTCGGCCTCCAGTCCGCCCACGCGGCGGAGCCCGACGCCGTCGACAACGCCCCCGCGATCGTCATCGGCTCCGGCTACGGCGGTGCCGTGGCCGCCCTGCGCCTCGGCCAGGCGGGCATCCGCACCCTCGTCCTGGAGATGGGCCGGCTGTGGAACACCACCGGATCCGACGGCAAGGTCTTCTGCTCCACCAGCGCCCCCGACCAGCGATCGATGTGGTTCCGCACACGCACCGAGGCGCCGCTGGCCACCTTCCTGTGGCTGGACGTCGTCAACCGGAACATCAGCAGCTACCCCGGCGTCCTCGACCGTGTGCACTTCGACCACATGTCCGTCTACGTGGGCCGGGGCGTCGGCGGCGGCTCCCTGGTCAACGGAGGCATGGCCCCGACCCCCCAGCCGTCCTACTTCAGCGAGCAGTTCCCCACCGTCGACGCCGGCGAGATGTACGCCACGTACTTCCCGCGCGCCCGCTCCATGCTCGGCGTCAACACCGTCGACCCGGCCTGGTTCGAGTCCACGGCCTGGTACCGGTTCGCCCGCACCTCACGGAAGGCCGCCGCCAACACCGGTCTGAAGACCGCCTTCGTGCCCAACGTCTACGACTTCGACTACATGCAGCGCGAGGCGGCCGGCACGGCGACCAGGTCCGCGCTGGCCGGCGAGGTCATCTACGGCAACAACCAGGGCAAGCGCAGCCTCGACAAGACCTATCTGGCCGCCGCGCTCGGCACCGGCAACGTGACCATCAACACCCTGGAGCGGGTCAGGGAGATCCGCCGGGCCGCCGACGGCACGTATCTGCTGACCGCCGACCGGATCGACCTCACCGGCGCGGTCGTCGAGACCAAGAGTTACGCGTGCACGTACCTCTTCCTGGGCGCGGGCAGCCTCGGCACCACCGAACTGCTGGTGCGCGCCCGCGAGACGGGCACCCTGCCCGCGCTCGACGCGAGCGTCGGCACCGGCTGGGGCACCAACGGCAATGTGATGCTCGGCCGCGCCAACCACATCTGGGACACGGTCGGCGCCGACGAATCGACCATCCCCGTCATGGGCATCGACGACTGGGCCAACACCGACAACCCCGTCTTCGCCGAGATCGCCCCCCTGCCCATGGGACTGGAGCACTGGATCAGCCTCTACCTCGCGATCACCAAGAACCCGGAGCGCGCGTCGTTCTCCTACGACGCGGCGACGGACTCGGCGAAGCTCGGCTGGACCGCTGCCCAGAGCGCCGTCTCCGTGAGCATGGCGAAGAAACTGTTCGACCGGATCAACGCCGCCAACGCGACCATCTACCGGTACGACCTGTTCGGCACCCCCAGCAAGGCTTTCGCCGACGACTTCACGTACCACCCGCTCGGCGGCTGCGTCCTCGGCCGGGCCACCGACGACTGCGGCCGGGTCAAGGGCTACTCGAAGCTGTACGTCACCGACGGCTCCCTGGTGCCGGGCTCCCTCGGCGTCAACCCGTTCCTCACCATCACCGCGCTCGCCGAACGCACCATGACGCGGGTCCTCGCCGAGGACACCGCGTCATGATCTGACAGCCGAGGCCGGCTACTTCCGGTAGATGGCCTCGATCTCCTCCGCGAAGTCCTTGGCCACCACGGAGCGCCGGAGCTTCAGGGACGGCGTCAGGTGGCCCGAGTCCTCGTCGAACTGGGAGGGGAGAATGCGGAACTTCCGCACCGATTCCGCCTTCGACACCGCGGCGTTGCCGTCGTCGACCGCGTCCTGGATCGCCGCGATCAGATCCGGGTCGTCACGCAGCGACGCCGCGGTGGAACCCGCCGGCTTGCCGTGCTCGGAAGCCCAGCGCGTCAGGAACTCCTCGTCGAGGGTGATCAGCGCGCCCACGAACGGCCGCCCGTCACCCACCACCATGCACTCCGCGACCAGCGCGTGCGCCCGGATGCGGTCCTCGATCACGGCCGGGGCGACGTTCTTGCCGCCCGCGGTGACGATGATCTCCTTCTTGCGGCCGGTGATCATCAGATAGCCGTCCTCGTCGAGGGTGCCGATGTCACCGGTGTGGAACCAGCCGTCGGCCAGCGCCTCCGCGGTCGCGGCCTCGTTGTTCCAGTACTCGGGGAACACGTGCTCGCCGTGCAGCAGCACCTCGCCGTCGTCCGCGATACGGATCACGGAACCCGGCAGCGGCTGGCCGACCGTGCCGATCTTCTGCCGGTCCCAGGGGTTGAAGGCGGTGGCCGCGGTGGTCTCGGTCAGGCCGTAGCCCTCCAGGACCGTGAAGCCGATGCCGCGGAAGAAGTGGCCGAGGCGCTCGCCGAGCGGGGCGCCGCCGGAGATGGCGTACTCGCCACGACCGCCCAGCACCGCGCGCAGCTTGCTGTAGACGAGCTTGTCGAACGTCTTGTGCTTGATCTTCAGACCGAGCGACGGGCCGGAGGGGGTGTCCAGCGCACGGCTGTACGCGATCGCCGCGTCCACCGCCTTGTCGAAGATCTTGCCCTTGCCCTCGGCCCGCGCCTTGGCCCGCGCCGAGTTGTAGACCTTCTCGAAGACGCGCGGCACACCGAGGATCAACGTCGGCCGGAACGCCGCGAGTTCGTCGGTGAGGTTCTTGATGTCCGGGACGCAGCCGAGCTTGATGGGCGCCATCATGGGCGCGATCTGCACCAGACGACCGAAGACGTGCGCGAGCGGCAGGAAGAGGAGGACGGAGCACTCGCCCGTGCGGAAGAGCGGACGCAGCCGCTCGACGATGTTGCCGCACTCGGCGAAGAAGTTGCGGTGCGTGAGCACACAGCCCTTGGGGCGCCCGGTGGTCCCGCTGGTGTAGACGATGGTCGCCGTGTCGTCGGCCTTGGCGAGCGAGCTGCGCTCCTCGACCGTGGCGTCGCTGACGTCCTGGCCGGCCCGGCCCAGTTCCTCGACGCCCCCGGCCTCGATCTGCCAGACGTGCTTGAGCGCCGGCAGCCGGTCGCGCACCGACTCGACGGCAGTGGCGTGCGCGTCCAGCTCCACGAGACAGGCGGTCGCGCCCGAGTCGCCGAGGATCCACTCCACCTGCTCCGGCGAGCTGGTCTCGTACACCGGCACGGTGACCGCCCCGGCGCTCCAGATCGCGAAGTCCAGCAGGGTCCACTCATAGCGGGTGCGGGACATGAGACCGACCCGGTCGCCCGGCTGCACACCGGAGGCGATGAGTCCCTTCGCCGCGCTGCGCACCTCGGTGAGGAAGGTGGCGGCGGTGACGTCCTGCCAGACCCCGGCCACCTTGCGGCCCATGACGGCGACGTCCGGATGCTGCGCGGCGTTTCTGCGGACGATGTCGGTCAGATTGCCGTCCGCAGGGACCTCGTACAAAGCCGGAAGGCTGAACTCGCGCAAGACTGCTGCTCCTCATTGGGCGCCGACGCCACGACTCTGGGTGTGCTGCGACGGTGCGGTCCAAGGCTCGGTCAGGTACGCAGGGTTCCTACGACAGTCGTTGGTTGAAACCCTGAGCACGACTGGACTGCCCGGACGTTACCCGTCGGTATGGCCTCCGGGACAGGGGGTCCCGGCGAGATGTTCCGTGCGTCACACGTCTTGGCGTTCCTTGACGCACAGTAGTCCACCGCTTTCCTGACTGGCCAGTAATCGCTGGTCCGACCGCCACTGTTCACATATGTCCCACACCCCTACGCTTGATCGTCATGACACCCACACCGGAGGGCAGGCCGAGGATGCGCGTCCACGTGGTCAGCGACGTGCACGGCAACGTGCGTGACCTGGCCAGAGCGGGCGACGGGGCCGACGCCCTCGTCTGTCTGGGCGATCTGGTCCTCTTCCTGGACTATGCCGACCACTCGCGCGGCATCTTCCCGGACCTCTTCGGCAAGGAGAACGCCGACCGGATCGTCGAGCTGCGCACCGCCCGCCGCTTCGAGGAGGCGCGCGCCTTCGGCGCCCGGCTGTGGGCCGGCGTGGGCGAGGAGCGCGCCGCGCTGATCGAGAAGGCGGTACGCAGACAGTACGCCGAACTGTTCGCCGCGTTCCCGTCCCCGACCTACGCCACCTACGGAAATGTCGACATGCCGACTCTGTGGTCCGAGTACGCCGGTCCGGGCATCACCGTGCTCGACGGCCAGCGGGTGGAGATCGGCGGCTGGACCTTCGGCTTCGTCGGCGGGGGCCTGCGCACCCCCATGCGGACGCCGTACGAGCTCAGCGACGAGGAGTACGCGGCGAAGATCGAGGCGGTGGGGGACGTGGACGTGCTGTGCACCCACATCCCGCCGGAGGTGCCCGAGCTGGTCTACGACACGGTGGCGCGCCGCTTCGAGCGGGGCAGCCGGGCCCTGCTGGAGGCGATCCGCCGCACACGCCCGCGGTACTCCCTCTTCGGCCACGTCCATCAGCCGCTGGTGAGCCGGATGCGGATCGGCGCGACCGAGTGCGTGAACGTGGGGCATTTCGCGGGGCGCGGGAGGCCCTGGGTGCTGGAGTGGTGACCCGCGGGACCCCTTGCACGGTCCGGTGCGCGCGGCCGGTGGCCGAACCGCAGGTGGGGTGGTAGCGGCACGGCGCGTGCGCGGTAGCCTTCACGCTGCACACACGTGCGCACGGGCGCACCCCCGCGCACCCCCTCCCTCACCGGACCGCATCTGGAGGAGCCACGGCGATGGCGGAACACACCAGCTCGAGCATCACGATCGAGGCGGCTCCGGCCGATGTCATGCGGGTGATCGCCGACTTCGCGCGCTATCCGGACTGGACGGGCGAGGTGAAGGAGGCCGAGGTGCTCGCGGCGGACGCGCAGGGCCGTGCCGAACAGGTGCACCTGGTCATGGACGCGGGCGCGATCAAGGACGACCAGACGCTGGCGTACACCTGGACGGGCGGCTACGAGGTCTCCTGGACCCTGGTCAAGTCCCAGATGCTGCGCTCCCTGGACGGCTCGTACCTGCTCAAGCCGGCGGCCTCGGGCGGCACGGAGGTGACGTACCAGCTGACGGTCGACGTCAAGATCCCGATGCTCGGCATGATCAAGCGCAAGGCGGAGAAGGTCATCATTGACCGCGCCCTGGCGGGCCTGAAGAAGCGGGTGGAGTCGGGCGAGGGCGAGAAGTAGCGGAGCCGGGCCGGCCGGATCCGGGCGGCCCGGTCCCAGGTCGCGCGGAAGGGGCCGCCCCCGCAGCTCAGGGGCGGCGGCCGCCGGACGGTGCCCGCCGCCCGGGCTCGCCGATGACCTGCTCAGCGCGGGGGCCGGGCACCGGTAGCGTTCACCCCCATGCGCACCATCCTGATCACCGGCCCCGGCGGCTCGGGCCGCACCACCGTCGCCGCGGCCACCGCGCTGGAAGCAGCCCGCCGGGGCACCCGCACCCTCGTCCTCACCGCCGATCGCACCGACACCCTCGGTGCCGTCCTCGGGGTCCCCACCGGCACCGCCCCAGCCGAGGCCGCGCCCGGGCTCATGGCCTGGCGCCCGGACGCCGACGCCCGCTTCCGGGAGGACCTCGTCGCCTTCCAGGACCGCGCGGCCGGCGCGCTCGACCTGCTCGGCGCCGCCCGGCTGGACCCCGAGGAGGTCACCCCCCTCCCCGGCGCCGGGGAACTGGCCCTTCTGCGCGCCCTGCGCGACGCCGCCCTCTCCGACGCCTACGACCTCCTCGTCGTCGATCTGCCCCCCGCCCCGCAGGCGCTCGCCCTGCTCGCCCTGCCCGGGGAGCTGCGCCGCTATCTGCGCCGGCTGCTGCCGCCGGAGCGACAGGCCGCCCGCGCCCTGCGTCCCGTCCTCGGCCGCCTCGCGGGCGTGCCGATGCCCGCCGAGTGGCTGTACGAGACCGCCGCCCGCTGGAACGTCGAACTGGCCGCCGTCGAGGCCGTCGTCGCCGACCGGGCCACGAGCGCCTGGCTGGTCGCCGAGCCGGGCCCGGCCGGCGTCGACGCCGTCCGGACCGCCGCCACCGGTCTCGCCCTGCACGGTCTGCGCGCCGAGGCTCTGGTCGCGAACCGGGTCCTGCCCGACGACGCCCCCGACCCGTGGCTCGCCGGACTCGTGGCCCAGCAGCGCAAGGCCGTGGAGGAGTGGCGGGGCGCCTACGACGTCCACGTCGTCCCCCACCTCGGCCGGGACCCGCGCGGCGCCGACGATCTCACCGCGCTCGCCGTCCCGGCCGTCAATCCGGCGCCCGCCTCCGTCGAGTGGCCCGTGACGGACCGGCGCGCCGAGGACGGCGTACTGGTCTGGCACATTCCGCTGCCCGGCGCCATACGCGACGAACTGGACCTCGTCCGGCGCGGGGACGAACTGGTCGTGACCGCGGGATCGTTCCGCCGGATCGTCCCGCTGCCGTCGGCCCTGCGCCGCTGCACCGTCTCCGGGGCCGCGCTGCGGGAGGGCGAGCTGCGCATCCGTTTCGCACCCGACCCGGAGCTGTGGCCGCGACGGGTCTGACCGGGACTGTGCGGCGCCCGGAACCGGCCCCCGGAATCGGCCCCCGTACCCGGTGAACCGCGTACCGCCGTTCGGGTACCGTCGGAGGTACGAACCGCCAGTCAGGAGTCCGCCATGAGCGAAGAGCGCCCCCCGTCCGACGCCGCTCAGGAGAAGGCAGCCGACGGCTGGGGCACCCCCTCTTCGGGCGAAGCCGACGCCGACGCCTGGGCCAAGGCGTGCGCCGAGGACCTCGCCGCGGAGAGGTCCCGCCGCCGTGACCGCTACGGACCGCCGCCCGGCTCGGCCGCCGAGGAGCTGCGCAGGCTCGTCGACGCCGTCACGGACAAGCTGTCCGAGCTGCCGACGCCACTGTTCGGTGCCGCCGCCTCGGGCGCGGCCCAGCAGATGATCCAGCAGGTGGTGCAACAGGCCAAGACCGCCGTGGAACCGGTGATAGAGCGCAATCCGGATGTCTTCGACCATCTCGCCGCGGCCGGTTCGGAGCTGCTCGCGGCCTACCGCTCCGCCGTCGAGGGCCAGGAGCGGCGCTGGACGAGCCGTACCTCCGACGACGCCGACGCCCGTCGCAGGGGCGGGGAGCAGGGTCCCGGAGAGCACATCGACCTGGACTAGGGAGGCGGGGGCCGCCGTCCGACGGCCCTCAGCCCCCTCGGGTACGGTTGGCCGTAGCGGGGCTCGACCGAAACTGAGGGATTCATGGGACTCACCATCGGCGTCGACATCGGCGGCACGAAGATCGCGGCCGGTGTGGTCGACGAGGAAGGCAACATCCTCTCGACCCACAAGGTGCCGACTCCGGGCACGCCCGAGGCGATCGTGGACGCCATTGCCGCTGCCGTCGAGGGCGCCCGTGCCGGGCACGAGATCGTCGGCGTGGGAATCGGAGCCGCAGGCTACGTCAACCGCCAGAGGTCCACGGTCTACTTCGCGCCGAACATCGACTGGCGCCAGGAGCCGCTGAAGGAGAAGGTCGAGGCCCGCGTGGGCCTCCCGGTGGTCGTCGAGAACGACGCGAACGCGGCCGCGTGGGGCGAGTACAAGTTCGGCGCGGGCAAGGGCCACCGCAACGTCATCTGCATCACGCTCGGCACCGGCCTCGGCGGCGGCATCATCATCGGCAACAAGCTCCGCCGCGGCCACTTCGGCGTGGCCGCCGAGTTCGGCCACATCCGGATGGTCCCGGACGGCCTGCTGTGCGGCTGCGGCTCGCAGGGCTGCTGGGAGCAGTACGCCTCCGGCCGCGCCCTGGTGCGGTACGCCAAGCAGCGCGCCAACGCCACCCCCGAGCACGCCGAGGTGCTGCTCTCGCTCGGTGACGGCACCCCCGAGGGCATCGAGGGCAAGCACATCTCCATGGCCGCCCGCCAGGGCGACCCGGTGGCCGTCGACTCCTACCGCGAGCTGGCCCGCTGGGCCGGTGCCGGCCTCGCCGACCTGGCCTCGCTGTTCGATCCCTCCGCGTTCATCGTCGGCGGCGGCCTCTCGGACGAGGGCGAGCTGGTCCTCGACCCGATCCGCAAGTCGTACAAGCGCTGGCTGGTCGGCGGCAACTGGCGCCCGGTCGCCGATGTGATCGCCGCGCAGCTCGGCAACAAGGCGGGCCTGGTCGGCGCCGCGGACCTGGCCCGGGAGCCCGACCCGATCATGTGAGACGAGCAGGGGCGGAAGCGGACCGCGCGCAGGGGCTTCCCCGCGCGCGGTCCGCTTCCGCCCCTCACCCGCCGCCGCACCGCCGTCGTCCCGCACGCGACGCCCCGCACCGCCGATCCGCACCCCGGCGTATCTTGATCGGCATGGCGACGACCCTCACGCTGCCCAACTCCTGCACCGAGCCCGACGGTTCGGCCGTCATCCGCGTCCTCGGCTACAACATCCGCTCGATGCGCGACGACACCGACGCGCTCGCCCGGGTGATCAGCGCCTGTGCGCCCGACCTGGTGCTCGTCCAGGAGGCGCCCCGTTTCTTCCGCTGGCGCAAGAAGCTCGCCCGGCTGGCGTCGGCCTCGAACCTCATGATCCTCTCGGGCGGCGCCACCGCCGCCGGACCGGCACTGCTGTGCTCGCTGCGCGCCACGGTCGAGCGCACCGAGGACGTGCTGCTGCCGCTCACCCCCGGACTGCACCGGCGGGGCCTCGCGACGGCGGTCGTACGGTTCGGCGGAGCCCGGCTCGGCGTCGTCAGCTGCCATCTGAGCCTGCAGAAGGACGAGCGGTACGCGCAGGGCGGCATGCTGCTCGACCGGCTCGCCCGCCTCGGCACCCCGCACGCGATCGTCGGCGGTGATCTCAACGAACGGCCGGACGGCCCCACCTTCGCGCGCCTGGCCGGCGAACTCCAGGACGGCTGGGCCACCGCCCCCTGGGGTGCCGAGCACACCTGGACACCGTCCGATCCCTACCAGCGCATCGACGCGATCTTCGCCACGAGCGGCGTCGAGGTCCTCGGCTGCGGCGTCCCCCTCGGCGGCCATCCGGGGGTGACGGAGAGCGACCTCAGGGCGGCCACGGACCACCTTCCGGTCCTGGCCGCCTTCAGAGTGCCCGCGTCGGCGTAGCCGCAGCACCGCCGGGGCCGGTCAGACCACCGCGCCCCGGCCCGGATCGTCGCCGTCCTCGTCGTCCGTCTTCATCCGCACCACGAGCGTCGCGCAGCCGCCCAGGAAACCGCCGACGCCGAGCGTGGTGAGCCACCACGTCATGTCCCAGCCGAACACCACCGCCAGCAGCAGCAGGACCGGGCCGCCGACCATCCCGAGCCAGGCGAACTTCGCCGTGGTGTCGGCCGTCGGGAGCGGCGGCGGCTCCGGGGGCACGAAATGCCCGTCGTCGCCCTCGTCGAAGTCGTCCTCCGAGGGCTCCGGCGCGGTGTGGTCGCGCGGACCGACGCCGGGTGCGAAGGAGATCGAGCTGCCCAGCGGCTTGGGCGGCTCGATCTTCGTCTCGTCGCCCTTGCCGCCGGCCGGCTCCGGGTCGGGCAGCGCCAGGTCCTCGATCGACCGGAACGGTCTGGCGCCCGGCGGGTCCGGCGGCTCCTCGCCGTATCCCGCGACGATCGCCGCCCAGGCGGCCTCCTCGTCGAGGGGCGCACCCTTCTCTTCCGGCTCGCGGTCCTCGCGGTCGGAGTCGTGCTCAGCCACCTGCGGCCGTCCCTTCCTTGCCGAGACTGGGCGCGAGCCGGCCGATGAACGCGAGGCTCTCCTCGAAGATCCGGTCCGCATCGTGGTCCAACGTCGCCACGTGGTAGCTCTGTTCCAGCAAGATCTCCTGTACGTCCGTGGAGGAGACCCGGCTGAGGATCCGCGCCGAGTCGGCGGGCGGAACCACATGGTCCTGGGGGCTGTGCAGAAGCAGCAGCGGCTGGATGACCTGTGGCAGCTCGCCGTCGACCACCCGGAAGAAGTTCCGCAGGGAGTGCGCGGCGTGCAGCGGCACCCGGTCGTACCCCAGCTCGGTGCTGCCCTCCTTGGCGATGTCGCTGGCGATGCCCTTCGTCGTCCGGACGAGATGGCGGGCCACCGGGAGGGCGTACGCGGACAGGCCGTGCACCTTGTTCGCCGGGTTGACGACCACGATGCCGCTGACCGTCTCCCCGTGCCGGGCGGCGAGCCGCAGGGCCAGGGCGCCGCCCATGGAGAGCCCGGCCACGAACACCTGCGTACAGCTCTCGCTCAGGGCACGCAGCGCGCGATCCACCTCCGCGTACCAGTCGTGCCAGCCGGTGAGCTGCATGTCCTCCCAGCGCGTGCCGTGCCCGGGCAGCAGCGGCAGCGACACGGTCAGGCCGCGCTCGGCGAGATACTCCGCCCAGGGGCGCAGCGACTGCGGGGAACCGGTGAAGCCGTGGCAGAGGAGGACGCCGATCTCCCCGCCCTCGTGGCGGTACGGCTCGGCTCCGGGGAGGACCGGCACGTCGGTCTCCTGTTCATGAAAAGGGGCTGGGCACGTCGATTGCAGGTACTTCACCGTACGCGACCGCACTGACACCGACCAGGGTCGTCGGGCTCTTTGACGGCGGACCGGGTTAAGGTCTGTTCGACAGACACAGGAGGCACTCGGTTGTTGTACGGCGCGATGAAGGTGTCCATCGGGGGGCCGCTGAAGCTTGCCTTCAGGCCCTGGGTGGAAGGCCTCGAGAATGTCCCCGCCGAGGGCCCCGCCATACTGGCGAGCAACCATCTGTCCTTCTCGGACTCGTTCTTCCTGCCCGCGGTCCTGGACCGCAAGGTCACGTTCATCGCGAAGGCCGAGTACTTCACCACGCCCGGAGTGAAGGGACGGCTGACCGCCGCCTTCTTCAAGGGTGTGGGCCAGCTCCCCGTCGACCGCTCCGGAGCACGCGGGGCGGGCGAGGCGGCCATCAAGAGCGGCATCGAGGTGCTGGAGCGCGGCGAGTTGTTCGGCATCTATCCGGAGGGCACCCGTTCGCCCGACGGCCGGCTCTACCGGGGCAAACCCGGCGGACTGGCCCGGGTGGCGCTCGCCACCGGGGCTCCCGTCATCCCCGTCGCCATGATCGACACCGAGAAGATCCAGCCTCCGGGGAAGGTCGTCCCCAAGCTGATGCGTCCGGGCATCCGGATCGGCAGGCCGCTCGACTTCAGCCGCTACCAGGGCATGGAACAGGACCGTTTCGTGCTGCGCGCGGTGACCGACGAGGTCATGTACGAGATCATGAAGCTCTCCGGCCAGGAGTACGTCGACATGTACGCGACCGCCGCCAAGCGGCAGATCGCGGAGGCGGCGAAGGCGGAGAAGCAGGCCCAGAAGGACGCCGCCCAGGCGCACAAGGACGGCCAGAAGGACGCGCAGAAGGACGCCGCGCAGGCGGCGACGGGCACGGAGAAGACACCCGGAAAGGAACAGGCGGGCGCGTAGGAGCCGGTACGCCCGGCGGGGAGGGGGCGGGAGCAGGACGTCTCCCGCGGGGCGAACGGCCCACAAGGGGGAGGGGCATGGCCGAGCGCGAGCGGGTCGTCAGGATGTCGGTCGAGCAGCCTCTGTGGCGTGCGCTCACGGCGTACCGGGTGCTCACGATGCTGTACGCGATCGGACTGTTCGCCACGGCCTACGGCAGATTCGCGCGGCCCTGGCTGGCGATCGCGTACTACGTCGTCCTCAGCGTCTGGACGCTGGCCACGCTGCCCAGGGTGGCGAACGCGGCGAGCTGCACCAAACGGTTCCTCGCCGTCGACCTCGCCATCGCGCTCACCGGCATCCTCCTCACACCCCTGGCCGACACGCATCAGCGGGTCGTCGCGGGCGGCCCGACCCTGCCGTCGATATGGACCGCCGGTTCCGTGCTCGCGTACGCCGTCAAGGGCGGCTGGCGCTGGGCGGCCCTCGCCTCCACCCTGGTCGCCGCGGCCAACCTGGTGGAACGCGGCGCCCCCGCCCGCGACACCGTCCACAACGTGGTGCTCGTATGGGTCGCCTCCATCGCGATCGGCTACGTCGTCGAGGTCGCCCGTGCCTCCGAGCGCACCCTCGCCCGCGCCCTGGAGATCGAGGCGGCGACCCGTGAGCGGGAGCGGCTGGCCCGGGACATCCACGACGGAGTGCTCCAGGTGCTCGCCATGGTGCAGCGGCGCGGCGCCGCCCTCGGCGGCGAGGCCGCGGAGCTGGGCCGGCTCGCGGGCGAGCAGGAGGTGGCGCTGCGCACCCTGGTCACCGGCGGCCTCGTGCCCCTCTCGCGGGTGTCGGAGGACGCGGCGCTCGGCGCGGTCGTCCGCGTGGTCGACGAGCCGGACACCGAGGACGGCCCGGTCGACCTGCGTCTGCTGCTCGCCCCGTACGCCGGCGCCCGGGTGACGCTCTCCGAGCCGGGCGCCCCGGTGCCGCTCGCCCCGGCCGCCGCGCGCGAGATCGCCGCCGCTGTCGGTGCCGCCCTGGACAATGTCCGCAGGCACGCGGGGCAGGAGGCGCGCGCCTGGATCCTGGTCGAGGACGAGCCGGACGGCATCGCGGTGACCGTGCGCGACGACGGGCCCGGCATCCCGGAGGGACGCCTCGCCCAGGCCGAGGGGGAGGGGCGGCTCGGGGTGGCCCAGTCGATCCGCGGCCGGCTGCGCGACCTCGGCGGCACGGCCGAGCTGATCTCGGTCCCGGGCCAGGGCACGGAAGTGGAACTGAAGATACCGAAGGACGCGGGGGCCCGGGGGGCCTCACAGGGGAGGGCTGGGACGCGATGACCGCCGACACCGCCGGCACCGGGGAGACACGGCAGGAACCGATCAGGGTCATGGTGGTGGACGACCACCCCATGTGGCGGGACGCCGTCGCCCGGGACCTGGGCGAGTCCGGCTTCGACGTGGTCGCCACCGCGGGCGACGGTGAGCAGGCGGTGCGCCGCGCCCTGGCCGCCGCCCCCGACGTCCTCGTCCTGGACCTCAACCTGCCCGCGAAGCCGGGCGTCCAGGTGTGCAAGGAACTCGTGGGCGCCGACCCGGCGTTGCGGGTCCTGGTGCTGTCGGCGAGCGGGGAGCACGCGGATGTGCTGGAGGCGGTGAAGTCGGGCGCCACGGGATATCTGCTGAAGTCCGCGTCCACACAGGAGCTGCTCGACGCGGTGCGCCGTACGGCGGCCGGGGACCCGGTGTTCACCCCGGGCCTCGCGGGCCTGGTCCTCGGCGAGTACCGCCGCCTCGCCGCCGAACCGGCCCTCGCCGCGGGCGCCGGGAAACCCGAGGCGCCGCGGCTGACCGACCGTGAGACCGAGGTGCTGCGGCTGGTGGCCAAGGGCCTGAGCTACAAGCAGATCGCCGAACGCCTGGTCATCTCGCACCGCACCGTGCAGAACCATGTGCAGAACACCCTCGGCAAGCTCCAACTGCACAACAGGGTGGAGCTGGTGCGATACGCGATCGAGCGAGGACTCGACGAGGACTGACGGGGCTGAAGGGGACCGACGGGTGTGGCCAGGCGTGCGAGGGGGAGTGAATCGCTCACACGTGCCTCCGCTGCCCACTTTCGAGTGAAGTCCGAATCATCCAGAGTGATCAACTTCCCGTACATTCACCGGAATTGACCTTTCGAGGCATGCCGGAGTGACGTGGGTCACCATTAGCGTGACCCGCATCAGGCAACCGCGGCGAAGGGACATTTCCATGCGGGTCGGAGTACTGACCGGAGGCGGCGACTGCCCCGGGCTCAACGCCGTCATCCGGGGCATCGTGCGCAAGGGCGTCCAGGAGTACGGCTACGACTTCGTCGGCTACCGGGACGGCTGGCGCGGTCCCCTCGAAGGCGACACCGTGCGGCTCGACATCCCCGCCGTGCGTGGCATCCTGCCCCGCGGCGGCACGATCCTCGGCTCCTCGCGCACCAATCCGCTCAAGCAGGAGAACGGCATCCGCCGTATCAAGGACAACCTCGCCAAGGACGAGGTCGACGCGCTTGTCGCGATCGGCGGCGAGGACACCCTCGGAGTCGCGGCACGCCTGGCCGACGAGTTCGGCGTCCAGGTCGTCGGCGTCCCCAAGACCATCGACAACGACCTGTCCGCCACGGACTACACCTTCGGCTTCGACACCGCCGTCAACATCGCGACCGAGGCGATCGACCGCCTGCACACGACGGCGGAGTCGCACATGCGGGTCCTGGTGGTGGAGGTGATGGGCCGCCACGCCGGCTGGATCGCGATCCACTCGGGACTGGCCGGCGGCGCGAACGCGATCCTCATCCCGGAGCAGCGCTTCGCCGTCGACCAGGTGTGCGCGTGGGTGACGTCGCGGTTCAAGGCCTCGTACGCCCCGATCGTGGTGGTGGCCGAGGGTGCGATGCCCAAGGACGGCGACATGGTGCTGAAGGACCAGTCGCTGGACTCGTTCGGGCATGTGCGTCTGTCGGGCGTCGGCGAGTGGCTCGCGAAGGAGATCGAGAAGCGCACGGGCAAGGAGGCCCGCACGACCGTGCTCGGCCATGTCCAGCGCGGCGGCACGCCCAGCGCCTTCGACCGCTGGCTCGCCACCCGCTTCGGCCTGCACGCCATCGAGGCCGTCCGCGACGGCGACTTCGGCAAGATGGTCGCCCTGCGCGCCACCGACATCGTGCGCGTCCCGCTCTCCGAGGCCACGGCCAAGCTGAAGACGGTCGACCTCAAGCTGTACGAAGAGGTCGGCGTGTTCTTCGGCTGACGGGCCCGCACCGGCCCGGACCCTCACCTCATGGGGGTGCCGTCCGCACGGGCACCCCCAGCCCGACGTCCCCTCCTCCACCCGGCTCTACCGGACCGGTCGCCCCTCGGACAGCGTGCCGGCGCCGCACAGCCGGCCGGCCAGCTCCCGGACGATGCCGATGCCGTGCAGCGTCAGCACCGACTCCGGGTGGAACTGCACCCCGGCGAAACCGGGCCCGCGCAGTGCGTGCACCTCCCCGCTCCCCCCGCGGCTGACCTCGACCCCGTGCGCCGCCAGCTCCGTGGCCGCCTCGTCGTCGCAGCGCGCCACGAAGCTGTTGTAGAAGCCGACGGTCTCCCGCCGCCCGAACAGGTCGATCTCCGTCTGCGCGCCCTGGTACGGCACCTCCTTGCGGACGATCTCCAGGCCCAGTTCGGCCGCGAGCAGCTCATGACCCAGGCAGACACCCAGCACCCCGTGCCCGTGCGTCCGGACGACCTCCGCCGTCAGATGCCGCAGCAACCGCATCTTGGGGTCGGTCAGGTCCGACGGGTCGCCCGGGCCCGGCCCGAGCACCACCGGGCCCTCGTGCACGAGCACCGCCTCCCGCAGCCCCGGCTCGTCGTAGCGCCGCACGGTCACCTCCAGGCCCGACGACCGCAGAAGATGCGTGAGCATCGCGGTGAAGGTGTCCTCGCCGTCGACGACCAGGGCGTGCCCGGTCAGTTCGGCGGACGGTGTCTGCATCCGCAGCCAGAACGGCGAGAGCAGCGCCCGCCGCCCGTCCAGCGCCGCCCGCACCCGGGGGTCGTCGGCCAACCGGGGCCGCGCCCGCTCCTCGGCCGGCCGGGATGGCCCCACCCCCAGTGCCGCCAGCACCCCGGCCGCCTTGGCGTGCGTCTCCGCGACCTCGCTCGCGGGATCCGAGCCGCGCACCAGGGTGGCGCCGACCGGCACCCGCAGCCGTCCGTCCGCGTCGATGTCGGCGGTGCGGATGAGGATGGGGGAGTCCAGCGTCTGCGCGCCGCCCGCGTCCCGGCCGATGAGCGCCAGCGCCCCCGCGTAGTAGCCGCGTCCGCCGGCCTCGTGCCGCTCGATGACCCGGCAGGCGTTCTGCACGGGGGAGCCGGTGACGGTGGCCGCGAACATCGTCTCGCGCAGCACCTCGCGCACGTCCAGGGACGTCCGCCCGCGCAGCTCGTACTCGGTGTGCGCGAGATGCGCCATCTCCTTCAGCCGCGGCCCGACGACCATCCCGCCCCGGTCGCCGACCGTGCACATCATCTTCAGCTCCTCGTCGACCACCATCGACAGCTCCTCGATCTCCTTGCCGTCGGCGAGGAAGCCGAGCAGGTCCTCGGGGGTCGGTCCGCCGACCGGATAGCGGTAGGTGCCGCTGATGGGGTTCATCACGACGGTCCCTCCCGTCCGTCCCCCGCCGTCACCCGGGAGCGCGTCGTCCTCACCCGGCCCGCCCGACATCCGCACATGCACCTCGGGACTGGCCCCGACCAGGGTGCGGTCGCCGGTGTGCACCACGAAGGTCCAGTACGCGCCGCGCTCGCCGACCAGCAGTCGTCGGAACAGCGCGAGCGCGTCGGCCCGGCGGAACCCCGGGACGCGGCCCTCGTACGTCCGGCGGATCACGAAGTTGGCGCCCTCGCCCCGCCCGATCTCCTCGCGCAGCACCCGCCCGACGATCGCGGCGTACTCCTCGTCGGGGACGTCGAAGCCGCCGTCCTCGACCCGGACGTCGTGCCGTGGCAACTGCTCCAGGGCCCGTTCCAGGGGGAGGGCGCGGGACTCCTCGGGCGTCAGGGCCAGCAGAGGGGTGCCGTCGTCGCGGACGTCGAAGCCGCGCTCGCGGATCTGGCGGTACGGGATCAGGGCCAGTGCCTCGCCGGGGAGGTCGGCGAGGCGCGCGTACTCCTCGACCGGGCCGATCAGCACCTCCACGGTGTCGTGATCGTGCCCCGGGGTGCGGCGGCGGAGCAGGGCGAACGGGCGGGGATCGGTCAGCAGATCGGTCAGCTGCATGGTCCGGTTCCTTCTCGGTGATCGGTGCGGTGAGAGGGAACGGCCCGGTGCCGGAAACACGGAAGGCCGCCCCTCGGGCGGCCTTCGCGAAGTCGTGGGTACGCGCGTCAGTGGGCCGCCGGAGAAGCGGTCCACCACCAGCTCTGGGTCACGTGCGCGAACATGCGACGCACTGTACCCCACGTCCACAGCGTGTAGCGGGTGTCTCACTTTCTGGGCGTGCGGAGGGAGGCCCCATGCGACCCCGTAATGTTGAGGGCGTGACCGTGAACGCTAAGACCAGCGCCAGCCCTGGCAACACCTGGCGAGACCTGCCCGCGGCGCAGCAGCCCGAGTACCCCGACCCCGAGGCTCTGCGCAAGGTGATCGCGGACCTCGAGTCGTATCCGCCACTCGTCTTCGCGGGCGAGTGCGACCAGCTGCGCGCCCGGATGGGAGCCGTCGCCAAGGGCGAGGCGTTCCTCTTGCAGGGCGGCGACTGCGCGGAGGCCTTCGACGCGGTGTCCGCCGATCACATCCGCAACAAGCTCAAGACGCTGCTCCAGATGGGCGCCGTGCTCACGTACGCCGCCTCGGTCCCGGTCGTGAAGGTCGGCCGGATCGCCGGCCAGTACTCCAAGCCGCGCTCCAAGCCGACCGAGACCCGCGACGGGGTGACCCTGCCCGTCTACCGCGGCGACTCCGTCAACGGCTTCGCGTTCACCGAGGAGTCCCGGATCCCCGACCCGGAGCGCCTGAAGCGGATGTACCACACGTCCGCCTCGACGCTGAACCTCGTGCGCGCCTTCACCACGGGCGGCTACGCCGACCTGCGCCAGGTGCACGCCTGGAACCAGGACTTCGTGCGGTCGTCGCCGTCCGGGCAGCGCTACGAGCAGCTCGCGCGCGAGATCGACAACGCGCTGAACTTCATGCGTGCCTGCGGGACCGACCCGGAGGAGTTCAAGACCGTCGAGTTCTACTCCTCGCACGAGGGGCTGCTGCTCGACTACGAGTCGGCGTTGACCCGGACCGACTCGCGCACCGGGCAGCTGTACGACGTCTCCGGGCACATGGTGTGGATCGGTGAGCGCACCCGTCAGCTGGACGGCGCGCACATCGAGTTCGCGTCCCGGATCCGCAACCCGATCGGCATCAAGCTGGGTCCGACGACCACGGCCGAGGAGGCGCTGCAGTACATCGACCGCCTCGACCCCGACCGTGAGCCGGGCCGGCTGACCTTCATCGTGCGCATGGGCGCGGACAAGATCCGCGACCGGCTGCCCGAGCTGGTGGAGAAGGTCACGGCGTCCGGCGCGGTGGTGGCCTGGGTGACCGACCCGATGCACGGCAACACCTTCGAGGCGGCCTCCGGCCACAAGACCCGCCGCTTCGACGACGTGCTCGACGAGGTCAAGGGCTTCTTCGAGGTCCACAAGGAGCTGGGCACGCACCCGGGCGGCATCCATGTCGAGCTGACCGGTGACGACGTCACCGAGTGCGTGGGCGGCGGCGACGAGATCTTCGTCGACGATCTGCACCAGCGCTACGAGACGGCGTGCGACCCGCGGCTGAACCGCAGCCAGTCCCTGGACCTGGCGTTCCTCGTCGCGGAGATGTACCGGGACCAGTAGTCCGCGGACTGTTGCCGGCGTGGTGAGTGGGGCGCGGATCACATGCGATCCGCGCCCCGACCCGCTTTTACGGGCCAGGGGCGACAGGTAAGGTTAGGTTTGCCTCACCGAGCGATCGGGGTGGCAGGCCCAGCGACCCCGTCGGGAGGTGAACCGCGTGTACGTCTGCAGTTGCTTCGGCATCACCGAGCAGCAGGTCAAGGACCACGCGGCGAACGGTGCCTGCACTCCCCGGCAGATCGCGTCGGCCTGCAAGGCGGGCACGGACTGCGGATCGTGCGTACGACGGATCCAGGCGCTGCTGGGCCGGGGCGCGTGCCCCCGCCGTGAACTCGCAGCCCGGGGGCAGCCGGTCCTCACCGCTGTGGACGGTGCGGAGAGCCTGCGGGACGCCGCCTAGCTGTCCGGCTGCTCGATGAGCTGCGCGATGTACAGCGCCTCCCCGAGCTTGTCCACCAGCTCCAGCTGGGTGTCCAGATAGTCGATGTGGTGCTCCTCGTCCGCCAGGATCGACTCGAAGATGTTCGCGGACGTGATGTCGCCCTTCTCCCGCATGATCTTGATCCCGCGCTTGAGCCGGTCGATCGCCTCCACCTCGATCTGCCGGTCCGCCTCGAACATCTCGCGTACGGACTGTCCCACCCGTACATGGAACAGCCGCTGGTAGTTCGGTAGCCCCTCCAGGAAGAGAATGCGGTCGGTGAGCACCTCCGCGTGCTTCATCTCGTCGAACGACTCGCGCCGCGTGTACTTGGCGAGCTTGTACCAGCCGAAGTTCTCCTGCATCTTCGCGTGCAGGAAGTACTGGTTGATCGCCGTCAGCTCGGCGGTGAGCTGTTCGTTGAGAAATTCGATGACCTCGGGATCGCCCTGCATCGCCCGGGCTCCTTCCAAGCGGGGGACTGGCGGGTTGCGCCGCATGATTGCACCGGCACACAGGGGCGTCCAGTAAGTTCACGCTTAGTGCGAGTTGTCCGAATTGTCGGAAATGATGTCCGGCTGGTCGGATGCACCCTCTGCGGTCTGTCAGGATGGAGTCATGGGTCATCCGGTGGAGCGCGTGTCAGGAGAAGCGGTACGGTCCGAGCTTCCACCGGGACAGCGACTGCAGCGGGGCTGGCCGGTGACCCATTACGGCCCGGTACCCAAGTTCCGTCCCGAGCGCTGGGACTTCCGGGTCTTCGGTGCCACCGCGGACGGCGAGAAGCACTCCTGGAACCACGAGGAGTTCACGGCCCTGCCGTACGCGACCGTGGCGGCGGATCTGCACTGCGTCACCAAGTTCAGCATGCTCGGCGCCGAATGGGGCGGCATCCCGGCCCTCACCGTCCTCAAGATCGCCCCGCCCGCCTCCGCCGTCACCCATGTGATGGTCTGGGCGGAGTACGGGTACAGCGCGAACCTCCGGCTCGCCGACTTCGCCTCGGACCGCACGATCTTCGCCACCCACAAGGACGGTGAACTGCTCACCGCCGAGCACGGCTTTCCGTTGCGGCTGATCGTCCCCCACCTGTACGCCTGGAAGGGCCCCAAGTGGGTCCGCGGCATCGAGTACATGACCGCCGACCGGCGCGGCTTCTGGGAGGAGCGCGGGTACCACAACCTCGGCGACCCCTGGCGGGAACAGCGCTACTCCTACCAGGAGGAACCCGGGGACGGCCCCGAGCTCTGAGCCCGCCGCGACGACCGTGCGGGACCGGGTTCGGGGAGGTCAGCCCTCCCGCAGCTTCTTCAGGCGCTCCACGTCCGCCGCGTGGCCTTCCTTGCCGCCCGGTGTCTCGATGATCAGGGGGACGCCCGCGGTGGCCGGATGGGTCATCAGGGCGCGGAACGGGTCCTCGCCGATATGGCCGGAGCCGATGTTCGCGTGCCGGTCCCGGTGGGCGCCGACCCCCTCCATGGAGTCGTTGGCGTGGACCAGCTTCAGCCGCCCCTCGCCGACGGTGTCCACCAGCAGATCCAGCGTCTGATGCATACCGCTCGGCCCCGTCAGATCGTGCCCGGCCGCGAAGACATGGCAGGTGTCGAGGCACACCCCGAGCCGGGGATGCGCGTCCAGCGCCTCGAAGTACGCCCCGAAGTCCCAGGTGCGCGAGCACAGCGAGGCACCCTGGCCCGCGGTCGACTCCAGCAGGAGGTACGGGTCGTCGTCGTGCGTCAGCTCGTCCAGCAGGGGCAGCACCCGCTCGCGCACCTGCCGCAGGGCGACCGCCCGCTCCCGCCCGCCGGTGGCGCTCCCGGTGTGCACGACGACGCCCAGCGCCCCGATCTCACGGCCCCGGCGCAGCGAGTGCCGCAAGGATTCAACCGACCTCTCGACGGTCGCCTCGGTGTGCGAACCGAAGTTGATCAGATACGGCGCGTGCACGTACACCGGTATCGACCCGGCGGCGCACGCGGCCCGGAACGCCTCGTCCTGCCGCGGATTTCCGGCCGGGGTCGCCCAGCCCCGCGGGTTGGCGACGAAGACCTGCACGGTCTCGGCCCCGATGTCCCGCGCATAGGCCAGCCCGACGGAATGCAGACCTCCCGCCACGGGGACATGACTGCCGACGGGATTGCGGAGGGCGGCGGACGCGCCGAGGGCGCCGGGGGACTGCGGAGTGCTCACGCTCCCAGGGTGTCACGCGGCCCGGGCCGCCCGGGCGGCCGGGCGGCCCGGGCGTCTCAGCGGATCTTCAGGGTGATCGTGGACCCCTTGGGCGCTTTCTGCCCGCCCTTCACCGACTGGTGCTTGACCGTGTCGCCGAACAGGCCCAGCAGACCGCGGTCCTCCTCGACCTGGAAGCCCGCCGCCTCCAGGGTCTTGCGCGCGTCGTCGACGTTGTCGCCGACCACGTCCGGCACCTCGACCTGCTCGCGGCCCTTGGAGATCGTCAGTGTGACCGTGTCGCCCTCGGCGACCTGCTTGCCCGGCTCCGGGGACTGCCGGGCGACCTTTCCGGCGTCGAACTCGGAGGTGACCTGCGTGTCCGCGATCCTCACCTTCAGGCCCTCGTCCTGCAACTGGGCCGTGGCATCGTCGAGGTCGGAGCCGGCGACCTCGGGGACCTCCACCGGGCTGCCCTTGCTGACGGTGAGCGCGATCGCCGAACCGCCGTGGCGCTTGGTGCCCGCCCCCGGGTCCGTGCCGATCACGGAGCCCTTGGACACGTCGTCGCTGAACGCCTGGGTGACCATGCCCGGGACCAGGCCGGCCTTCTTCAGCCGCTCCTGAGCCCTGGCCAGAGGGTCGCCCTTCACGTCCGGCACCTGCACCGTCTCGGGGCCGTCCGAGAGGGTCAGTGTCACCGAGTCGTGGGAGCGGATCCGCTCGCCCGCCGCCGGATCGGTGCTGAGCACCGTGCCCTGCCTCACCGTGTCGCTGTAGGCGTGCCTGACCTGCCCGACCTCGAGCCCGGCCCGCTGCAGCCGGGTCCGCGCCTCGGCCTCGGTCTTCGCCAGCAGCGGCGGCACCTTGGTGAACTGGCCGGAGTTGATGTACCAGACGCCGGCGCCGGCGCCGAACACCACCAGCGCGGCGAGGACCAGCGCCAGCACCCTGCGAGGGCGCCCGGCGGGCTCGGCGGGCGGGGTCTGCAGCACGCTCGTCCGGTTGAACACGGCCGTGTCGTGGGCGGGGTCCTCGCCGTCCACGGGGCGGACCGGCAGCAGACGCGGGATCACGCTCGTACGGTCCCCGGCGTTGTCGTGCTCCGCGGCGAGGGCGCCCGGCGGTACCGCGTCCAGCTGTTCCGCGGTGAGTTCGCTGCGCGCGTCGAGCACCTGCCCGAGCAGCGCCACCGCATCGTCCGGACGCAGCTCGGGGTTGCGGGCGGTCGCCGTCGTGACCAGTTCGTCGAGCTCGATCGCCAGCCCCGGCACGGCGGCCGACGGCGGCGGCACATCCTCGTTCAGGTGCTGGTAGAGCACCTGGGCGGGGGAGTCCCCGCCGTGCGGCTTGGCGCCGGTCAGCATCTCGTACAGGACCACCCCGCACGCGTACACATCGACCCGGGGGTCGGCCGTGCCGTGTTCTATCTGCTCCGGGGCGAGATAGGAGACGGTGCCGAGGACGGCGCCCGTGGTGTTCGTGACGGTGTCGACGGCCCGGACGAGACCGAAGTCGGCCACCTTGACCCGGCCGTCGTCGCCTATCAGGACGTTCTCCGGCTTCATGTCCCGGTGCACGAAACCGGCGCGGTGCGCGGCGCCGAGCGCGGCCAGCACCGGCTCCAGGATGTCCAGGGCGGCGCGCGGCTGGAGCGCCCCCCGCTCGCGCAGCACGTCCCGCAGGGTGCAGCCCGCGATGTACTCCATGGCGAGGTAGACGTAGGACCCGTCGGCGCCCTGGTCGAAGACCTGCACCACATTGGGGTGGGCCAGGCGCGCGACCGACTTGGCCTCACGGATGAAGCGCTCCACGAAGCTCGCGTCGGCGGCCAGCGCCGGGTGCATCACCTTGAGCGCGAGGACACGGTCGAGGCGGGTGTCCAGGGCCCGGTAGACCGTGGCCATCCCGCCGATCGCGATCCGTGCGTCGACGCGATAGCGGCCGTCGAGCACCTGCCCGACGAGAGGGTCCTGAAGGGTCGTATCCACGCAGGTGAGTCTACGAGGGACCACTGTCGGTCCCCTCCGCTCCCGCTGCTCGGGGCATGACTGCAGCGGAGCTGTGACGCGGACCGCACGCGGCCCGGCCCCCGCGGCGGACGGCCGGGGCGGGTCTCAGAACGCGGGCCGCTCCGGGTCCAGGCGCGCCATGCCCTCCGTCGGGGACGACGCCTCCGCGAAGTGCCGGCGGGGAATGCGCCCCGCCCGCCGGGCCAGCCGGCCCGCCTCCACGGCGTGCCGCATGGCCTCCGCCATCAGGACCGGTTCCTGCGCCCGGGTGACCGCCGAGGCGAGCATCACTCCCGCGCACCCCAGTTCCATGGCCAGGGCCACGTCCGAGGCCGTGCCCGCCCCCGCGTCCAGGATCACCGGCACGCGTGCGTGCTCGATGATCAGCTGGAAGTTGTGCGGATTGCGGATGCCGAGCCCGGAGCCGATCGGCGAGCCGAGGGGCATGATCGCGGCGCAGCCGACCTCCTCCAGCTTCCGGGCGAGGACCGGGTCGTCGTTCGTGTACGGCAGCACGGTGAAACCGTCGTCGACCAGGGTCTCGGCCGCGTCCAGCAGCTCGATGGGGTCGGGCAGCAGGGTCCGCTCGTCGGCGATGACCTCCAGCTTCACCAGATCCGTGCCGAGCGCCTCGCGCGCGAGGCGGGCGGTGAGCACCGCCTCGCCCGCGGTGAAGCAGCCCGCCGTGTTGGGCAGCACCCGGATCCCGAGCCGGTCGAGCACGGACAGCACCGAGCCGTGCACCGAGGCGTCGACGCGGCGCATCGCGACCGTCGTCAGCTCCGTGCCGGACGCTACCAGCGCCCGTTCCATGACATCGAGGCTCGGCGCGCCGCCGGTCCCCATGATCAGCCGGGACGAGAACGTCGTGCCACCGAGGACGAAGGGGTCGTCGGCCATGGGATCAGCCTCCTTGGACGGCGGTGAGGACCTCGACGCGATCACCCTCGTGGAGGGCGGTCGACGGCCACTGCGTGCGCGGGACGACGGTTTCGTTGAGGGCGGCGGCCACTCCCGAGGGGGCCGCGGTGAGGGCCCGTACGACGGCGTCCAGTGCGATGCCGGGAGCGAACTGTCGGGACTCTCCGTTGACCGAGATGTTCATGCGGGCTGCTCCGTGAGCGCGGTGGCGGCGAACCGCCGGGGGGTGAAGGGGCGGGCCTCGTCCGGGAGGTCGCCCGTGGTCAGGACATGGGCCATGACATCGCCGGTCACCGGGGTGAGCAGGACGCCGTTGCGGTAATGGCCGGTGGCGAGCAGCAGGCCGTCCAGCTCGGTCGGGCCGAGCAGCGGCGCGTTGTCCGGGGAGCCCGGGCGCAGTCCGGCCCGGGTCTCGGTGAGCGGCAGCTCGGTGATCCCGGGGACCAGCTCGTGCGCGTCGCGCAGCAGCTCGTAGACCCCGCCCGCGGTGACCGTGGTGTCCCAGCCCAGCTCCTCGCTGGTCGCGCCGACCACCAGCTCGCCGTTCTCGCGCGGCACCAGGTAGAGGTGGCCGCCGCGGACGACGGCGCGCACGGTACGGCTCAGGAACGGGGCGTACCGCTTCGGCACGGTCAGCCGCAGCACCTGCCCCTTCACGGGGCGCACGGGCGGCAGCACCTCGTCGGGCACCCCCGCGAGCTGCCCGCTGAGACTGCCCGCGGCGAGCACGACCTGTTCCGCGGCGAGCTCGGTGCCGTCGGCGGTCCTGACGCCGGCGGCCCGCCCCCGCAGCACCGTCAGCCGTTCGGCCCACCCCCGGTGAAAGCCGACCCCGGCCCGTTCGCAGGCCGTGACCAGCGCCGCGACCAGCCGCCGCGGGTCGATCTGGTGGTCGCCGTCGACCTTGAGCCCGCCGCGCACCCCGGGCGCGAGCATCGGCTCCAGGCGTCGGCACTCACGGCCGTTCAGCCATTCCGACGCGAGGCCGGAGCGCTGCTGCAGGGCGTGCAGGTCCCGCAGATGGGCGCGGTCGTCGGCGTCCAGCGCGACGGCGAGCGTGCCGCACCGGCGGTACCCGAGGTCCTGGCCGGTGGCCTCGGTCAGCTCGGCGGCGAAGTCCGGGTAGCGCCGCGCGGACTCCAGATTGAGCGCGAGCAGCGTCTGCTCGCCGTAGTGCAGTTCGGTGACGGCGGCCAGCATTCCCGCGGCCACCTGGGCGGCGCCGCCACCCGGTGCGGGATCGACCACGGTCGTGGCGAGCCCGTGCTGTGCGGCGCGCCAGGCCGTGACGAGTCCGATGATCCCGCCCCCGACGACGAGGACGTCCGAGGCACGTATGGGCGACATGGGCATTCAGCCCCCTCCCTTCGCCGGCATGATCCGGATCAGGTTCGTACGGTCGGAGGCCGGCCAGCCTCCCTCTCAGCCCGGTGCGTCCGGGCTCCCGCGAGTGCTTGTTACGGGGGCCACCCTAATCCGTGGCCGTCCGTGCCGGTAAGGGAGCCTCCCGGGGACCGAGGTTGTGGTGCGCCACGGCGGGTAGGCGCAAGGGGACCGCCCCGGTTTCCCGGCAGGCACGGTTCGGGCGGGGTCGCGGCAGGCAGCGGGACGAGTGCTGTGCAGCAGGTCACTCAGCATGCCCGCTGACTGACACATTGTCAGTTGGCTAGGGTGATCAGGTGAGCGAGCAGACGCAGGAGCGGGGCGATTCGGCACGGCGCGTCGTCGTCGTGGGTGCGGGCATGGCCGGGGTGCAGACCGCGGTCGCGCTGCGCGAACAGGGGTTCACCGGCCGGGTGACGCTGATCGGGGCGGAGCCGCACCAGCCGTACGACAGGCCGCCGCTGTCCAAGGCCGTGCTGCTCGGCAAGGCCGAGGGCTCCGCCTTCGACGTCGACTTCGAGGCCCTCGGCATCGAGCTGCGGCTGGGCTGCGAGGTGGTCGGCCTGCGCCCCGGCGATCATGAGCTGGACACCGTGGAGGGATCGGTCCCCTACGACGTGCTCGTTCTCGCCACCGGAGCGGAACCGATCCAGCTGCCGGGCGCGGAAGGCGTCCCCGGGGTGCATCTGCTGCGCACGCTGGACGACGCCGAGCGGCTGCGGCCGGTCCTCGCCGAGCAGCACGACATCGTGGTGGTGGGCGCGGGCTGGATCGGTGCCGAGTTCGCCACCGCGGCGCGCGAGGCGGGCTGCGCCGTGACCGTGGTGGAGGCCGCGGACCGGCCGCTCGCGGGGGCGCTGCCCGCGGAGGTGGCCGCACCGATGGCGGCCTGGTACGCGGACAGCGGGGCCGAACTGCGCACCCACGCGCGCGTGGACCGCATCGAGCCCGGGGCCGTGGTGCTCGACGACGGGTCCCGGGTGCCCGCGGACGCGGTGGTCGTGGGCATCGGGGCGCGCCCGGCCACGGCGTGGCTCGCGGGCTCGGGCATCGAGCTGGGCGTGCACGGGGAGGTGCTGGCCGACGAGCACCTGCGCACCTCCGTGCCGGACGTCTACGCGGTCGGGGACTGCGCGTCCTTCCCGTCGGGCCGGTACGAGCAGCGCCTGCTGGTCCACCACTGGGACAACGCCCTCCAGGGCCCGCGCACGGTCGCCGCGAACATCATCGGGGAGACGCCGATGGCGTACGACCCCGTGCCGTACTTCTGGTCGGAGCAGTTCGGCCGTTTCGTCCAGTACGTGGGCCACCACGCCGCGGCCGACACGACCGTCTGGCGCGGGAACCCGCAGGGCGCCGCCTGGGCGGTGTGCTGGCTGCGCGCGGGCAGCCTGGTGGGCCTGCTGGCGGTGGGCCGCCCCCGGGACCTGGCGCAGGGCCGCCGTCTGATCGAGTCGGGCACCCCGATGGACCCGGAACTGCTGGCGGACCCGTCGCGCCCGCTGAAGGAGGCCACGGCGTAGGGGGCAGATCCCGGGCGCTGCGTCCGGGCCCTCGCGCAGCCCCCCGTTCGCGGGACGGCCGGGGTCCTTCGTGTCCACCGCCGGAGGCAACCGGCACTCCACCGGAGGCGCCCCGCTTCCGACTGTCAGTCCGGGATGGCACGCTTGATCCCGTGACCGAGATTGACGCAAAGATTGATGCTCTCGTCCCCGGCTGGCTCACCCTCCCCGACATCGCCGAGGCACTCGGCGTCGAGGTGACCCGCGTGCGGCAGCTGGTCAAGGAGGGCCAGCTCATCGCCGTACGCCGTGGCGAGAACCGCGCACTGCACGTCCCCGACGCCTTCATCGACGGGGACAAGGTGGTCAAGGGCCTGTCCGGGACCCTGACCCTCCTGCGGGACGACGGCTTCACGGTCGAAGAGATGATCGAGTGGCTGTTCACCTCCGACCCGACCCTCCCCGGCACCCCCGCACAGGCCCTCATGGAGAATCGCGGCACGGAGGTGAAGCGCCGCGCGCAGGCGCTCGCCGTCTGATCCGAGCGAGACCAACCGTCCGGCGTACGGGCCGCGGGTCCAGGGGCCCCGGCCTCCGGCCGTCCGCGCCCGCCGCGGCCCGTACGCCACCGACCCCCCGGGGGGAACCCACCGTGCCCGACACCGCCCGCACCGCGCGGCTCGCCGACGCCCGCGTCTATCTGTGCACGGACGCCCGCACCCGCCAGGGCGACCTCGCCGAGTTTCTCGACGCGGTCCTGACCGGCGGCGTCGACATCGTGCAGCTGCGCGACAAGGGCATGGAGGCGGCCGAGGAACTGGAGCACCTGGCGGTCTTCGCCGACGCCTGCGCCCGCCACGGCAGACTGCTGGCGGTGAACGACCGCGCGGACGTCGCCCACGCCGCCGCCTCGGACGTCCTGCACCTCGGGCAGGGCGACCTTCCCGTCCCCGCGGCCCGCGCCGTCCTCGGCGACGACGTCCTCATAGGCCGCTCGACACACTCCGTGGCGGAGGCCGAGTCCGCCGCCGCGCAGGACGGAGTGGACTACTTCTGCACGGGCCCCTGCTGGCCCACCCCCACCAAGCCCGGCCGCCCCGCCCCCGGCCTCGACCTGGTCCGGCACACCGCCGCGCTGGGCACCGACCGGCCCTGGTTCGCCATTGGAGGCATCGACCTCGGCAATCTGGACCAGGTGCTGGAGGCCGGCGCCCGCAGGGTGGTCGTCGTCCGCGCGATCACGGAGGCGGACGACCCCGGCGCGGCGGCGGCAGAGTTCGCGAAGCGGCTGCGCACGGCGTAGGACGCCCGGCTCGTCGGCCCGATCGTGCGCCGGTGTCCGACTGGTGGACAACAGTGCGACAATTCCGGCAAATCCACGTCGTCCGGTTGGGGGACCGCCTCCCCCTGGCTAACCTGCGACTATGGCCCTCGGAACCGCATCCACGAGGACTGATCGCGCGCGAACGGTGCGTGACATCCTCGCCACCGGCAAGACGACGTACTCGTTCGAGTTCTCGGCGCCGAAGACCCCCAAGGGTGAGCGGAACCTGTGGAGCGCGCTGCGCAGGGTCGAGGCGGTGGCCCCGGACTTCGTCTCCGTGACCTACGGCGCGGGCGGTTCCACCCGCGCGGGCACGGTGAAGGAGACCGAGCAGATCGTCGCGGACACGACGCTGACCCCGGTCGCCCACCTCACCGCGGTCAACCACTCCGTCGCGGAGCTGCGCAACATCGTCGGCCAGTACGCGGACGCCGGGATCCGCAACATGCTCGCCGTCCGCGGCGATCCGCCCGGCGACCCGATGGCCGAGTGGGTCCCGCACCCCAAGGGCCTGACCTACGCGGCCGAACTGGTCCGGCTCATCAAGGAGGCGGGCGACTTCTGTGTGGGGGTCGCCGCCTTCCCCGAGATGCACCCGCGGTCCAGTGACTGGGAATCGGACGTCTCGCACTTCGTCGACAAGTGCCGGGCCGGCGCCGACTACGCGATCACCCAGATGTTCTTCCAGCCGGAGTCGTATCTGCGGCTGCGGGACCGGGTCGCCGCGGCGGACTGTGCGACCCCGGTCATCCCCGAGGTCATGCCGGTCACCAGCGTGCGGATGCTGGAGCGGCTGCCACAGCTCAGCAACGCCGCCCTCCCCGAAGCCCTGAAAGAGCGGATCCTCGCAGCCAAAGACGATGCGGCGGCTGTACGCTCGATTGGCATCGAGTTCGCCACGGAGTTCTGCGCGAGGCTGCTGGCCGAGGGAGTCCCCGGACTGCACTTCATTACACTCAACAACTCCACGGCGACGCTGGAAATCTACGAAAATCTGGGCCTGCACCCTCCACAGCGGGCCTAGACCGGTCGCACCGACCTACGACAGACTGCGTAGCGGCCACTGGGAGAGGGGCGTACATGGGCTGGGCGGTCCTCTACATCGCGTTCGGCATCGTCGCGCTGTGGCTTCTCGGCGAGGTGCTGCTGCAGTACAAGGCTCGCCTGCGCTGGCGGCTGCTGGCGTTCGTCGGCTTCCTCGGAGTCGTGCTCGGCGTGCTGAGCGCCTCGGTTCTGGTCATCGCAGTGGGCGCCGCGGCGTTCGCGGTCGGACAGACCTATGTCACGCTGTCGTTCCGGCGCGGCTTCGCGGCCGGCTGGGCGGTCGGCAACCGTCCGCGTGAGGGCGGCGGCAGCAAGCGCCGCCGGGGCGAGGCGGCTCGGCAGGATCAGATGCCGGAGGCCGACGGCCCCGACGACGAGCAGCTGACCGCGGCGATGCCCGCGCAGGACGACGCCGTCTACGACGACGACAACGTCTTCGCCCGCGCCCAGCCCGCGGAGAGCACCGCCGAGGCGACCGCCGTGTACGAGCCGCAGCCGCTCCCCGAGGAGACCGGTTCGTACGGCGTCTACACCGGCGCGGCGTACGCGGCCGCCACGGACCCGTCCTATGCGAACGCGGGCCAGCCCCAGGACCAGCAGCAGGCCTACGCCTACGACGGCTACGGCTACGACCAGCAGGGTTACGGCTACGAGGGCGCCCAGCAGCAGTACGGCGGCTACTCCGACCCCTACGCCGGCTCCCAGACCTACGGCGGCGGCTACGACCCCGCGTACGGCGGCCAGGAGCAGTACGGACAGCAGACGTACGGCCAGGAGCAGTACCCGGGCGGTACGTACGGCGAGACCCCCGCCAACGGCGTCTGGGTGCCCCAGCAGCGCAGCAACGAGGACGCGTACGGCGGTGAGCTCCCGCAGGAGCAGCCGTACCCGTACCAGGGGAACAGCGCCGCACCGAACGGCACCGCGCAGGGCCACGGTTACGACGAGCAGTACCGTTTCTGAGCGAACGCCTCACGTCTGTCCGAGGGCCCGGTGCCGAGCACCGGGCCCTCGCGTACGACCGGACTTACGGTGCCTCACTGCGAGCCCCGGAAGTCCGGTCCCTCCACGATCAGCCCGGCGACCAGGGCCCCCGACATCCCGGCGTGCGGAAGCCCACCCCCGGGGTGGGACCAGCCGCCGACCGTGAACAGGCCCGGCAGACGCGTGCTGTTGGCCGGTTGCAGCAGCCGTCCGCCGGCCGCCGCGAGGGCCGGTGCCGGGACCGCGCCGCCGGGCACACCGGTCTCCTCGGCGATGTCGCCCGGGGCGCGCACCTCCCGCCACAGCACCCGGTCACGCAGACCCGGTATCGCGCGCTCGGCGGTCTCGACGATCCGGTCCACAGCGGACGCGGACGGGCTCAGGCCCGCCGGCGCCGTGACCGACAGGGTGACCGCCTCGTGCTCCGCGTCGGGCACCAGCGCGGGGTCGTCCGGGCGCAGCACGGTCACCGTCGGGGCGGCCGGCAGTCCGGCGTCCGCCCCGAACAGGCGGTCCAACTCGGCCTCGCGGCCGGCCGGGTGGACCACCGTCCGGTGCGCCGAGCCCTCCGGCCGTCCGCCGCGCAGCGCCAGCAGCACCGTCAGCCGGGCCGGCATCCCCCGCTGTGCCGCGACCTCGCCGGCCCCCCGCACGGACACCGTCTCCGGCACCAGGCGGTCCAGCACGGCGGGCGCGACCCCGGCGACCACATGGTCCGCCTCCACCACCGATCCGCCCCCCGATCCGGGCGCTCGGGAGGTGTCTCCGGCCAGCTCCACGCCCGCCGCCCGGCCGTCCTTCTCGACGATCCCGGTGACCTCGGCGCCGAAGACGAACTCCACCCTCCGCGCCACGCACCGCTCGTACACGGCGCGGGCCAGCTCCCGCATCCCGCCGCGCACGTACCAGGTGCCGAAGGCGTGCTCCATGTACGGCAGCACCGCCGCGCTCGCCGGTGCCGTCCGGGGATCCAGGCCGTACGCCAGGGCGTGACTCTCCAGCAGGGCCCTCAGCCGCTCGTCGCGCAGTTCGAAGGCGCCGACCTCGGCGAGCGTGCCGGCCTGCCGGGTGCGCAGCAGTCTGCGGTGCGGCACCGACGGGTACGGCTCGCGCCCGGCCAGCACCGCCCAGTTGGGCCACAGCGGCTCCTCCAGGAGCGGCCTGCGGGTGCGGTCCCAGGCCTCGCGGGCCCGCACCAGGAAGTCGCCCCAGCGCTCGCCCGCCCCCCCGCCGAGTGCCGCGTCGAGCGCCGACACGGCACCCGCGCGGGATGCGTTCGGCAACGCGACCTCCGTGCCGTCCGCGAAGACGTGCCGCGCGGAGGGGTCCACCTGGACCAGCTCGACCAGGCTCTCCAGCGGCTCTTTGCCGGTCTTGACGAACAGGTCGCGGTAGACCGCCGGGAGCGGGAGCAGGCCCGGGCCGGTGTCGAAGGAGAAGCCGTCCCGCGTGAGACGGCGCACCGCGCCGCCGTACGTCTCCGTGCGTTCGTACACCACCACCCGGTGGCCCGCGACGGCCAGCCGGGCGGCGGCCGCCATCGCGCCCATCCCGGCGCCGATCACCGCAATCCGTGCCATGCCGGTGACTTTATCCGCCACCGCCGACAGCCCCGCGACGGGCCCGTGATCAGCGCCTTCGGGCGAGACCGGCCCTTTCGGAACATCCAGAGCATGGGGATGAGCGCTCAGGCCTGAGTATGCGTACTCAGTCGGTGAGATGAGTACGCGCGCGGATGAGGCTCCGTCTGCGCGAACGAGACAGTGGAGACACGGGAAGAGGGTGCGGTCCGGGACCGCCGACACGGGGCGGCGGAACGGCTCCCGCGCCCTTGCCCGCTCCTTCCGCCGACCCCGCTCGGCGGAAGCGAGGACGGGGGGACCCGGGGGAACGACCGAACGGGGTCCGACGAGGGAGCACGGGGGAACGACGAAGCGCCGGTTCGAGGCGGCCCTTGCAGGGACGCGGCCATCTCGGACCGGCGCTTTCGCGCTTGCGGGTTCCCGGGACTGCGGGGTTCAGGGCTTTCGTGTGCCGGGCGCGCTACCTGTTCCCGCTCACGCGTCCCTGGATCAGTCTCGACAGCGCCGCGTGGACGTCGTCCAGGGAGCGCTCCGGCTGGAACGACTGCCAGTCGAGAGCCGCCACCAGGACCATGCCGACCAGCGCGGCCGCCGTCAGCGGGACATCGATCTCGTCGCTGAGCTCGCCGTTGGCCACCCCCTCGCGCAGCACGTCCTCGATGGCTGCGACGACCTGCTGGCGCACCACCATGAGCGTGGACTGCCAGGCCCGGTTGGTGCGCCACAGCTCGGCCACATACAGCTGGGTGAAGGCCGGGTAGCGGGCGATGAAGCCGAGTCCCGCGCGGATCATGGCGTCCAGGGCGTCGACCTTGGTGCCACCGGCCAGGGCGGTCTGCTCGGCCGCCTCCCTCAGGGAGGCGGTGAGCAGACCCACGCCGTGTCGCAGCAGCTCCTCGAAGAGGACGGACTTGCTGGCGAAGTTGTAGTAGACCGTGCCCTTCGCGACCCCCGCCCGTTCGGCGATCTCGTCGACGGTCGTCGCGGAG
Source organism: Streptomyces sp. NPDC052036 (assembly GCF_040680495.1). Classification (NCBI taxonomy): domain Bacteria; kingdom Bacillati; phylum Actinomycetota; class Actinomycetes; order Kitasatosporales; family Streptomycetaceae; genus Streptomyces; species Streptomyces sp. NPDC052036. The sequence goes on from NZ_JBFAWW010000026.1 coordinate 90,968, forward strand.
AAACCCTGTTCCGCGATGAGGGTGACCGCCGCCTCGTAGAGCTTCTGCCGGGTTGCCGCACGTCGGCCCGAGCCGCCTGGCGCGGCGGCACTGCTGCGTTCCATGGCCCTGATTCTCACAGGAAAAGATCCCTCGGAGGGCGCAGGTCCGGCTGTGGCCGTCACAGGCTCAGCTCCGGATGCAGCCGGTCGAGGGTCCACACCTGCTTGCGGCGGGCGGACAGGGCGGTGAGCGCGAGGGCGCCCGCGGTGAACGCCGCCAGCACGGCGCACGCCTGCCACACGGGCCCGAGACCGCCGCCGGTGATGAGCCGGCGCAGGGCCTCGATGACGTAACTCATCGGCAGGAAGGGGTGGATCGCGTTGAAGAAGCCGGGACTGGTCTCCACGGGATAGGTGCCGCCCGCGGACGTCAGCTGGAGCATCAGCAGTGCGAGGACGAGGATCCGGCCCGCCGCCCCGAACTGCGCGTTCAGCCACTGCACGATCGCCGCGAAACACACCGCCACCAGGAACAGGAACCCGATCGTGCCGGCCGCCCGCGCCATCTCCAGGCCGATCGCCCAGTGCAGCACGGCCATCAGGGCGGAGGTCTGCAGCACGCCCACGGCGGCCGCCGGCAGCCAGCCCGCCAGCGCGATCCGCCAGGCCGAGGCGCCCGCCGCGAGCGCGCGCCGGTTCAGCGGCGGGATCAGCATGTACGCCACCATGGCGCCCACCCACAGGGACAGCGGAATGAAGTAGGGGGCGAAACCGGTCCCGTAGTTCGGCGCGTGGTGCAGATCCCTGGAGGCCAGCTGCACCGGGTCGGCCATCACCTCGGTACGCCGGTCGCGGTCCTGTTTGTCGTACGCGGGGATCTTCGACGCCCCGTCGTGCAGGCCGCCCGCGAGCTTGCCGGAGCCGTCGGCGAGCTTGTACATGCCTCCGTTGAGGTCGACCGCGCCCGCCTCCAGCCTGCCGATGCCGTCGTTCAGGTCGGCGGCGCCCGTCTGCGCGGTGCCGAGTCCGCTGTGCAGGGTCCTGGCCCCCTGGGCGACCCGGGCGGCGCCGTTGTTGAGCGCGTCCACCTTGGCGACCGCGTCGTCGAGGTCCTCGGACAGGTGCGGTGCCGCCTCGGCGAGGGCTCGGGCCTGCTGCCGGAGCGTCTTCAGGTCCGACTTCAGGGCGGTCATGTCCCCGTGGTAGTCCTGCACCACGGCGTTGACGTCGTGGGCGAGCTTCGCTGCCTGCGCCGCCGCGTCCTTCGCCTTCTTCAGGTCGTCGCACGCGGGGTCGGGCAGCAACTGGCTGACACAGCGCCGGTCGTAGACCTCGTTCAGCGCCTCGGACGCCTTGCGGGTGCCGCTCTCCGCGAGCGGGGCCGTGGTGACGAAGGTGTCGAGGTGGTCGCTGATCACATCTGCCGAGTCGGCCACCAGGGTGGCGGTGTCGGCGATCTGCCGGCCGTTCTTCTTCAGGAAGGGCCGCACCTGGTCGGCCGTGCCGTCCACCCGGTCGGCCAGCGCCTGGGTGCCGTCGGCGACCTGCTGCGCCCCGTTCTGCAGATCACCCGCGCCCCGGGTGAGCTTCGTCAGGCCGCCCGACAGCTTCCCGCTGCCGTTCTCGGCCTCCCTGAGACCGTCGGCGAGGTCCTTGGAGCCCTGCTTGGCCTTGCCGATCCCGCCCGTGAGCCGGTCGGCCCCCTCGGCGGCCTGCACGGTCTTGCCGTGGATGTCGGAGAAGGAGATGAAAATCCGGTCCAGGAACGACCGCGACGTCTTCGTGGAGGCCGCCGCGCGCACCTCGTTGAACACCGTCTTGGAGATCTGCCCGACGATGTAGTTGTTCGCGTCGTTGGTGTGTACCTGGAGGGCGCCGGTCTCCGGGGACTTCCCGGAGCTGGAGGCGATCCGCGCACTGAAGTCGGAGGGCATCGTCAGCGACAGGTAGTAGGTGCCGTTCTCGACGCCTCTCCTGGCCTCGGCCGCGCTCACCTCGTGCCACTCGAAGGTCTCGCTCTTGCGCAGCCCCTTGACGAGGTCGTCGCCCGCGGTGATCCTCCGGCCGTCCGCCGTCGCCCCCTTGTCGTCGTCGACGAGCGCCACGGGGATGCGGTCCAGGCGCCCGTACGGGTCCCAGAACGACCACAGGTACAGGGCGCCGTACAGCAGCGGCAGCAGCAGCAGCGCGACCAGCGCCGCGCGCGGCAGCCTTCCCCTGCCGAACCGCCTCAGCTCAAGCGCGGCCAGTTTCGGCGAGCGCATCCGCCGTCTCCTTGTCGTCTTCTGCGCCGTCCTCGGACGGCTCGTCGGGGGTGGTGGCCTCCTGGGGTGCGTCCTGCGCGCCGCCTTCGGCGGCCGGCGGGGTCACGTCCCCGTCCTGTGCCGCGCGGTCACCCGGGGCCGTGGACACCACCAGCGCGTCCTGGGGGGCCTCGGTGCACACCGCGAGAACCGTGGTCCCGGCCCGTGCGACGGACCTCAACAGGTCCCATGCCTCGGCCCGTTCGGCGGCGGAGAGCTTGTGGTCGGCGTCGTCCACGGCCAGCAGACGCGGCCGGCCCATCAGGGCCAGGGCCAGGGACAGCCGCAGGGCCTCCAGACGCTCCAGATCGCGTACGGCGGTGCGGGGCCCCTTGGGCAGCGCGTCCTGGTCGAGCCCGGCCGCGGCGAGAGCGGTGTCGACGCGCCGCCTCACCGACGCGGTGCGCTCGTCGCGCGGCCGCAGCAGCGCGCGCAGGGAGTCCCCGAACCGGCTCTCCAACAGGGCTCGTTCGCGCAGGTGCTCGCCCACGGTCAGCGCGGGCTCCAGGTCGGTGACGCCGGACACGTTCGCCACCGCGCTGATCCGACGCACCGCGGACATCTCCTTGGGCAGCCGGTGCCCGCCGATCGTGGCACGCCCCTCGCTGGGCCTCATCCGCCCGGTGAGCGTCAACAGCAGACAAGTCCGGCCCGAGCCCGACGGCCCTTCGACGGCGATGAGCGAGCCGGGCCGGGCCGTCACATGGACACCCCGGAACACCTCGCCGCGCGGCCCCTTCAGGCCGAGGCCCGTGGCCTCCAGGCCGGCACCGGCCGCTTCCTCCTGCATGTCCATGTCCCCCCTCGTTCCCCTGGGCGAGTCGCCCAGTCGTGGGACCGTTTTTGAACTGACTGGTCAGTTCAAAATCTACCCCGAACCTACGGACGAAGCAAAACCGCAGGTCAGGCCGGATTGTCAGTGCCGTACCCCACGATGGGCACATACGGCCACAGTGCCGTCACGCAGACGACAGGAGGTTCGTCATGGCCAGCTATCCCGCAGGTGCCGCACCCCGGCGCCGCGCCACCGGCCCTGCACCCTCACTGACCGGCCCGGCGGGCGACGTGCACCCCGTGCTGCGCCGGGTCACGGCCCCGCCCGCCGCACTGGACCTGCTCGCCCAGGCCCGCGCCGGACTCGACGAGGCGGCCCGACTGGAGACCCCCAACGAGCGCTATGCGACGGCCCATCTGGCGGCCCTGCGCACGGCGGCCGCCGTGCTCGCCGCGCGCGGTCGGCCGGAGCCCACCGCCCGGCGCCGCGCCAGGATCAGAAGCGCCTGGGAGGTGCTCCCCGAGATCGCGCCCGAACTGACCGAGTGGAGCGCGCTGTTCGCCTCGGGCGCCGCCCGCCGTGCCCGCGCCGAGGCCGGCATCCCGGGCGCGGCCCGCCCCCGCGACGCCGACGATCTGATGCGGGACGTGGCGATGTTCCTGCGCCTGGTCGAGCGGATGTTGGTGCTCCAGCCGGTTCTGCCACAACCACGTGGGGTCGGCGAGCGGGACACCGCTGAGCGGGGCAGCGGGGCGCGAGGCGTCGGCGAGCGGGGGACGGGGGACCGGGGGGTCAGGGGAATAGGGGTGCGGGGGACGAAGGACAGAGAGATGCCGGACGCGGGCTGAGCCCGCGGGGCCGGTGTGCGGTGGTGTGGGTCGGGGCTCCGGGCAGGGTGCCGGAGGCAATAGGGTGGGGGCGCTGAAGCCTTTCGCCCTGGTACCGGGTCCGGAAGGCCGTCCGATCGCTCCGCCGTACAAGCAGGCGGTGCCGCGCCGAGGAGTCAACTGCCGTGTCGGACCCGATGCGCCCCCGCGCTTCTCTCCGTACCGCCGTGGTCTGGGAGGTCCTCAAGGACGCCCTCGACCGCCGCGTCAAGGCCACGGGGCGGGACGTGCTGGACGTCCTCGACACCGGTGGCGGCAGCGGCAACTTCGCGGTGCCCGTCGCCCGTCTCGGCCACCGGGTCACCGTCGTCGACCCCAGCCCGAACGCCCTGTTCGCGCTGGAACGCCGGGCCGCCGAGGCCGGGGTCGCCGACCGGGTGCGGGGCGTCCAGGGCGACGCCCACGGCCTCTTCGACGTGGTGGAGCCGGGGGGCTACGACGCGGTGCTGTGCCACGGCGTCCTGGAGTACGTGGACGACCCTGCCGAGGGTGTACGCAACGTGGTCGCCGCGCTACGCCCCGAGGGCGTCCTCAGCCTGCTTGCCGCGGGGCTCGGCGGTGCCGTCCTGGCCCGGGCCCTCGCCGGTCACTTCAAGGAGGCCAGGCAGGCGCTCCAGGATCCGGACGGCCGTTGGGGCGAGAGCGACCCCGTGCCCCACCGCTTCACCGCGGACCAGCTCACCGCGCTCGTCCAGGACGCGGGCCTCCGCGTCGCCGCCGTGCACGGCGTCCGGGTCTTCGGGGACCTGGTGCCCGGAGTGCTGGTGGACACCGAGCCGGGGGCTCTCGACGCACTGCTCAAGCTGGAGGCCGCGGCGGCCGAGGTCCCCGCCTTCCACTCCGTGGCCACGCAGCTCCACGTCCTCGGCGAGACCCGGGGTGCGTCCGAGGTCTGAGTCCGCTGCCGGGACGCGCCGTTGATCAGCGTCGAGACGGCGGATGGAGTACGCCACAGGACCTCCGATCGGGCCGTGCGCGCCGTATGATCGAGGGAGACCACCCGGCATGACGGGTCGGCCGCTGGGGAATGGAAGCCTCAGTGAGCCAGGACGGCCATGGCGGGTTCCGGTTGGCCAATTGGCGTAGAGGGGCGGGTTTCAAGGGGGCGATTCCCTGCCTATCCTGAAGGGGACCCCCGGTCGCCCCGGCGACTGCACGATGAGGAGGACTCCGTGCCGCTCTCGGAGCACGAGCAGCGAATGCTCGAGCAGATGGAGCGAGCGCTGTACGCCGAAGATCCCAAGTTCGCGACAGCGCTTGAGGGAAGCGGGCTGCGTACATACACCCGGCGACGGGTCTATCAGGCGGCAGCGGGCTTCCTGGTGGGTATCGCGCTCCTCATGGCCGGAATGGTCGCGAAGCAGATCTGGATCAGCGTGGTGGGCTTCCTCGTCATGCTGGGCTGTGCGGTGCTCGTCGTGACCGGCTGGCGCAAGGTTCCCAAGCCGGGCGAGCAGGGGGCGCCGGGCGCCCGCAGGCAGGTCAGGCAGCGACGCTCCATGATGGACCGCATCGAACAGCGCTGGCAGCGACGGCGGGACGAACAGGGCCACTAGCCCTCCGGGCGGGCCGAGGACTTCCGGAAGGGGGCGACCACCGACGAGGTGGCCGCCCCCTTCCGCATGCCGGAACAGGCACGTCACCGCACCCCGCCGTCGCGGCTCCGCCGTCCCGACCAGGGCGCTCCGTGACCGCGGGAGGCGGCCTTCATGGAGGCGGACGGACGCCGGGCCTCGGACCGTGCACCGCCTCAGCCGCTTCCCCGGGGTTCGCCGGCGTTTTCCCCAGGGGTCCCCCGAAGCGGGACGTCCCGCCCCGGGGAACCCCTGGGGGCCCCGCTCCCGCCTCAGCCGCTCTGCTGGCCGGACGGGCGGCGGAGCAGGGTGGACCAGCGAGCGGCCCAGCGGGCCTTGAGGTCCGCCCGGCGGTCGCCGACGGCCCAGACGACACGCAGGGCGGAACGCGGCGCCACGACCGCACGTACCCGGGTCCGCAGGCTGACCTGGGACCGCAGTGCCGTCCGCACCTTGCGCACATCGTCGACGAGCCCGGCCTCGGGGCGCGGCTCCGGAGCGAAGAGCACCTGCTCCACGGCACCGGCCACACGGTGCACCGCAGCGGCGGCGGGCCCGTCCAGGCGGCCGAGCCCCACGATCCGCTCGGCGGCCCCCCGCGGGGTCAGGGCCTCGTCCGGCACGATGCCGTAGTCCCACGCCGTGTCCGTGAGCTCGCGCCATACGGCCAGGGTGTGGCCCACGGCCACCTCGACCGCCCGGCCCGGGGGCGCCTCGCCCGCCAGCACGGTCACCTCGATGTCACCGGCGTACTGCTCGCCGGTCCCGGGATCGCGGCCCCGGGACCGGGCCGCCCGCAGGGCCGTCGGTGCGTGCCGGGCGGAGGCCAGCCGCACCGAGCGGCTCCGCAGCCGCCACAGCATCGGCGTCAGCGGCACCGCGACCAGGGCCAGCCCCAGCAGCGTCCATGCCACGACCTGGTACCACGGCGGCCCGCTGTCGCCGGTGACCGCCAGGGCCCCCGAGGACTGGCTCGGGCACGCCTCCAGCTTGCGCATGGTCGCCGAGCAGCGCTCGCTCGCCGACGGACCGGTGGACGGCGCCGCCGTCGACGACAGCGACGCCTGTGGCGGCAGCGGGTTGTGCCCGCTGGGCGCGTCCGACTGGGTGTACGAGGGGGTCGTGCCCCGGTTGGGGGTCGGCTCGAAACGCGTCCAGCCGACGCCCTCGAAGTACAGCTCGGGCCACGCGTGCGCGTCCCGCAGCCCCACCGACATGGAACCGTCCGCCAGCGGGGAGCCCGGCGTGAAGCCCACCGCGACCCGGGCCGGAATCCCCAGGGTCCGGGCCATCGCCGCCATCGCGAACGAGAAGTGCACGCAGAAGCCCTGTTTGTCCCTCAGGAACCGCGCGATGGCCTTCGACCCGGTGCCGACCTGCACCGCGGTGCTGTAGGTGAACCCGCCGTCGACCGCGAAGTAGTCCTGGAGCTTGACCGCCTGCTCATAGTGGTTGGACGACCCCGCGGTCACCCTGCGGGCCGTCTGCGCCACGACCGCCGGCAGCGATGCCGGCACCTTCGTGAACTCGCGCTTCAGCGGCTCCGACGGCTCCGGGGCCGTGGCCAGCTGCTCCGCGGTCGGCTGCACGATCAGACTCTTGACGTCGTACTGGATGCCGCGTGTGTTCTGTCCGTGGTCGCCGACGAGCGTGCGGCCCACCGGCTCGTAGCGCCAGCTGCCCCTGATCTTCACGCTGGTCGCGGGGTAGGGCATCGGCAGCCAGTTCTGTGCGTACCAGTCCGCCGCCGAGATCCGTGTCTCGATCTCGGTCCGCCGCACACTGCCCGCGAGGCCGGCTGGTGTGGGGAGCGAGTCCGGCACGGCGGTGATGCGCCGCTGGGCAGGCCGCCAGGTCGTGCCGTCGAAGTCGTCGAGGGCGACGATCCGCAGATACATGTCCTGGGTGTCGTCCGTGTTGGTGCGATAGGCGATGACCTGGCGGTCCTGGTCCACGTTCAGGCTGTCGCGCAGCGAGACCAGAGGGTTGACCGCGGAGATCGTGTCGCCGTTGCCGAAGCCCGCGCCGACGCCGGTGCCGGTGCTGTCCAGCAGACCGCCCCTGAGCGAGGGCAGGGCCAGCGGCACCACCAGGGCGACCCCCAGCGCCACCGCGCCGATGCGCCGTCCGGTGCGGACCGGGGCGACCGCGCCCCCCGAGTCCCGTTCCCGGCCGCGCGCGGCGCCGGCGAAAACCCGCCCCCACTGGGAGAGCCGGTCACGGCCCTCGGCCAGCAGCAGCATCAGATAGCCGCTCGCGGCGACGAGGAACCACAGCCAGTCGGTGGCGCCGTCGGAGAGCCCGGCGGCCACCGAGTACAGCGCGAGCAGCGGCAGTCCGGCCGGGGCCGCCGCGCGGAACGTTACCGCGAGCACGTCCACCAGGAGCCCGATGAGCAGCACCCCGCCGACGACCATCAGCCGGATGCCGGGAGTCAGCGGCGCGGGGATCGCATACTGCCCCACGTCCTCCGCGCCCGACCGCAGCAGCTCCCCGAAGTGGCGGACGGCCTCGGGTCCGGGGAGGCACCCGGCGACGGCCTGACGGTGCGCGAACATCAGGGTGAGCAGCAGCAGACCGACGACCAGCTGACAGGCGATGGTCAGCGAGCGAGCCAGCGGCACCCGCCGGGCCAGCGCCCCCACCCCGGTCTGTACCGCCACCAGCAACGCCGCCTGGAAGATCCAGGTCATCGGGGACACCAGGGGCAGCAGCGCGCACGACGCCGCCAGCGTCGCCGCCGCGGCACACAATGCCAGCCGGGCCCGCCCGCTCATGGCCGTCCCTCCGCACCGCTCACGACGCCCACGCCCGTACGCTGCCGGTCCGCCTCGCGCCACAGCTCCGCGACGGACACGCCACGGGGCACTGTCAGCGCCGTCCAGCCCGCCTCGCGCAGCATCCGCAGCCGTTCCCCCGTGCGGTCCTGGGGGCCCGGCACATCGTTCTGCTCGCGGCCCCAGGTGTCGCTGTCCAGCAGGAAGGCGAGCGCGCCGTCGCTGCGTCTGCTCATCTTGGCGGCCACCGTGGCCTGCTCCTCGTCCAGGTCGCCGAAGAAGGCGATCAGCAGTCCCTCGTTCCCGCCGCGCAGCATGTCGTACGCGGGGGACAGGCCGGTGCCGTCCGAATGGTCGATCACGGCGAGCGTGTCCATCATCAGCCCGGCCGCGTCGGCGGACTCCTGGCTCGCGCCCGCGAACCCGCCCGCTCCCTCGCCGGGCACCGAGTCACCCGTGTCCGTCAACAGTCTGACGGAGAAGCCCCGTTCGAGCAGGTGCACCAGCGTGGACGCGGCGCCCGAGACCGCCCACTCGAAGGCCGAGTCCGGTCCGGCGCCGTGGAAGGCGATGCCCCGGGTGTCGAGCAGCACCGTGCATCTGGCCCGCCGCGGCTGTTCCTCCCGGCGCACCATCAGCTCGCCGTAGCGCGCGGTGGAGCGCCAGTGCACCCGGCGCAGGTCGTCGCCGTGGCGGTAGCCGCGCGGGATCACGTCGTCCTCGCCGGCCAGCGCCAGTGAACGGTTCCGCCCGTCGCCGTAGCCCATCGCCTCGCCGGTCAGCCGCACGGGCGGCAGCGGCTCCACGCGCGGGATGACCGTCAGGGTGTCGTAGGTCGAGAAGGAACGGGTCAGCTCGCACAGGCCGAAGGGATCGGTCAGGCGCAGCTGGAGGGGGCCCAGCGGATAACGTCCGCGCAGATCCGAGCGGACACGGTAGGACACCTCGCGTCGGCCCCCCGGCTCCACCCGGTCCAGGACGAAGCGAGGGCGCGGCCCGAGGACGTAGGGCACCCGGTCCTGGAGCATCAGCAGCCCGGTGGGCAGCCGTGAGACGTTGTCCATCCGCAGATGGACACGGGCCTCGGAGCCGGCCGGAACGCGCCCGGGGGACAGCCGGCGATTGCCCGCGACCCGGTAGCGCGTGCGGTAGAGCACCGCCGCGCAGACCAGGGGCAGCGCCGCCAGCAGCAGTCCGACCCGGAGCAGAGCGCCCTGTCCGAGGACGTAGGCGCAGATCGCGGCCGCGATCCCGGCGGCGAGGAAGGAGCGCCCGCGCGTGGTCAGCCCGGCGAGCGCGGTGAGCGGTCCCCCCTGGTCGGGCCGGCCGCCGGGTGCCGTCCCCCCTTGGGTCATCACAGCCTCCGGGGCGGCTGCTGGCCGTAGCCCCGTCCCAGGGAGAGACCGGACTGCCCCGGTGCCGCGGGCACCGGGGTGCTCTGCAGGATCTCCTGGACGACCTGCTCCGCCGTGCGGCGGTTGAGCTGGGCCTGTGCGGTGGGCAGCAGACGGTGGGCCAGGACCGCCACGGCGAGGGCCTGTACGTCGTCCGGCAGGGCGTACTCCCGGCCGGACAGGGCGGCGGACGCCTTCGCCGCGCGCAGCAGATGCAGGGTGGCGCGCGGCGAGGCGCCGAGTCTGAGGTCGGGGTGGATACGCGTGGCGGCGACCAGGTCCACCGCGTAGCGCCGGACCGACTCCGCCACATGGACGCCCCGGACGGCCTCGATCAGCTTCACGATGTCGTGCGCGTGCGCCACCGGCTGGAGGTCGTCCAGCGGGTTGACGCCGCCGTGGATGTCGAGCATCTGCAGCTCGGCCTCCGCGCTCGGGTAGCCGATGGAGACACGGGCCATGAAGCGGTCCCGCTGGGCCTCGGGCAGTGGATAGGTGCCCTCCATCTCCACCGGGTTCTGCGTGGCGACCACCATGAACGGACTGGGCAGCTCGTAGGTCTGGCCGTCGGTGGTGACCTGGCGCTCCTCCATCGACTCCAGCAGCGCCGACTGGGTCTTCGGGGAGGCGCGGTTGATCTCGTCGCCGATCACGATCTGGGCGAAGATCGCGCCCGGCTTGAACTCGAAGTCCCGACGCTGCTGGTCCCAGATGGACACGCCCGTGATGTCCGAGGGCAGCAGGTCGGGGGTGAACTGGATGCGCCGCACCGAACAGTCGATGGAGCGCGCCAGTGCCTTCGCGAGCATCGTCTTGCCGACGCCGGGGACATCCTCGATCAGAAGATGCCCCTCGGCGAGCAGCACGGTCAGTGAAAGCCGTACGACCTCGGGCTTGCCCTCGATCACTCCTTCCACCGAACTGCGGACGCGCTCCACAGTGGCGGTCAGATCAGTAAGGCTCGCTCGATCGTCATAGGTCGTCACCCGGCCCTCCTCGGCCCGTACTTTCTCCGGGCCGACGCTCTGCGATGCGGACCGGCCCACCCCGAACACGGACACCGCGCGGGAAAAGTTCCGCGCGACGTCTCATCCCGCATTCTTGTTGCCGTTACCGGTTCGTGTCACTCGGCTGTGGATAAGTGGCCTCGATATGTCGGCCTTACGGCCTTTTCGGCCCACCGGAGCCGGGGATTTCGCCCGAATAGATGTTTGCGCCGACGTGGTGACGGGGCGGCAGTGGCAGCCGGAACGCGCCGCTACGCCGGGTCCACCTCCCGCAGCAGACCCGTTTTGACGTCGAAGACGAAGCCCCGTACGTCGTCGGTGTGGAGCAGGAACGGCGAGGTGCGCACCCGCTGCATCGACTGACGGACATCCTGGTCGACGTCGCGGAAGGCCTCCACCGCCCAGGCGGGCCGCTGGCCGACCTCCATCTCCAGCTCGTGCCGGAACTCCTCGGTCAGGGACTCGAGACCGCAGCCGGTGTGGTGGATCAGCACGACGCTGCGGGTGCCGAGCGCCCGCTGGCTGATGGTGAGGGAGCGGATCACGTCGTCGGTGACGACGCCGCCCGCGTTGCGGATGGTGTGACAGTCACCCAGTTCGAGGCCCAGCGCGGCATGCAGGTCGAGACGGGCGTCCATGCAGGCCACGACCGCGACCTGGAGCACGGGATGGGCGTCCATCCCGGGATCCGTGAACGCGGCGGCATAGCGCTGGTTGGCCTCCACGAGGCGATCGGTGACGGTGCCGGCTATGGCGCCTTCGGGACCGGTGGGTACGGATGCGGAAGTCGTCATACCCATGACGTTACTGGTCACAGCTGATCCAGGCCTGCTGTGAGAGTGGACAAAGAACGACAGCGCAGCTTGTTGTGACGTATTCCACACAGAAGGTGACGCCGCCCGCCGGACGGGTGAACACCGGCGCCTCGCCCGTCGTGGCGGCCCGGACGGGCGACGCGCAGGCCGGTTGATTGACCGCAAGACACGGTGGACTAAAGTGACGCGAAGTGGGAGGCGAGACGCTCTCCCCACGGACTGTTCACCCAGGAGACGCCGGCCGCGCGCCGGCTTCTCCCCGCGTGCGCGGCGCGTACGTATGGCTTGGCCTTCTCCCGCTCCCGGTCGGCTGACGCTTCCGGCGCCGGCAGGCCACTTCTTCACGGGGGGCGTCCCCAGCGCCGTCTGGAGGAGGGCGGCCGGCCGTCCGTGCGGACCGGCGCGCCGGATCTGAGAGGCCCCCTTGAGCAAGAGTCGACACGTGCCCGTCATGCTCCGGCAGTGTCTGGACATGCTGGCCCCGGCCCTCGCCGAGCCGGGAGCCGTCGTCGTCGACTGCACCCTCGGGCTCGGCGGGCACAGCGAGGCGCTGCTGACGCGCTTCCCCGAGGCCCGGCTCGTGGCACTCGACCGCGACAAGGAGGCGCTGCGCCTGTCCGGTGAACGGCTCGCCCCCTTCGGGGAACGCGCCACCCTGGTGCACGCCGTCTACGACGAACTCCCCGCCGTGCTCGGCCGGCTGGGCATCCCACGCGTCCAGGGCGTGCTCTTCGACCTCGGCGTCTCCTCCATGCAACTCGACGAGGCGGAGCGCGGTTTCGCGTACGCGCAGGACGCCCCCCTCGACATGCGCATGGACCAGACGGCGGGAGTCAGCGCCGCCGAGGTCCTCAACACCTACCCGGCGGGCGAACTCGTACGGATCCTGCGGGCGTACGGCGAGGAGAAGCAGGCCAAGCGGATCGTGGCCGCGATCGTGCGCGAGCGCGAGAAGGAGCCGTTCACCACCAGCGCACGGCTAGTGGAGCTGATCCGGGACGCGCTGCCGCAGGCCGTCAAGCGGACCGGCGGCAACCCCGCCAAGCGCACCTTCCAGGCGCTGCGCATCGAGGTCAACGGCGAACTCGCCGTCCTGGAGAGGGCGATCCCCGCGGCCGTTAAGGCCCTCGCCGTCGGCGGCCGGATCGCCGTGCTGTCCTACCACTCGCTCGAAGACCGCCTCGTCAAGCAGGTGTTCGCGGCAGGCGCCGCGACCACCGCGCCCCCCGGCCTCCCGATCGTCCCCGAACACCACCAGCCCCGGCTCAAGCTCCTCACGCGCGGTGCCGAACTTCCCAGCGAGGAGGAGGTCGCCGAGAACCGCCGCGCGGCCCCGGCGCGTCTGCGGGGTGCCGAGCGCATCCGTGAGGACGCCGAGTGAGCCTGACGGAAGCCGAGCGGGCCTGACGAAAGGGGTGGGCGAGTGAACAGAGCAGCCGCGGGACGCCCGGATGCGCCGACGGGCGGGAAGCGCCCGCCCCGGTGCCCCGCCCCGCGCCGGTCCCGGCGGTCCGCGGCCCCGGACCGGCCGCCCCGCGCCCGTCGGCCCCGCACACGGGGGCATACGGCCGCCACCGCACGGCGGGAGGCCGCGTGAGCGGGAAACCCGAACTCAAGGGGCGGGCCGCCCGGCTCGCCCGCCTCATCCCCTCCGGCGGTGGCGCCGCCGCCCGCACGCCTTTCGTGCTGCTCGTCGTCCTGCTGCTCGGCGGCGGGCTCATCGGGCTCCTCGTGCTGAACTCCGCGCTCAGCGAGGGCGCGTTCAGGCTCGACGACCTTCAACGCCAGACCAAGAACCTGACCGACGAGGAGCAGGCCCTCCAGCGGGACGTGGACGCCTACGCGGCCCCGGACGCCCTCCAGCGCCGCGCCCGGGAACTCGGCATGGTCCCCGGCGGCGACCCCGCGTTCCTCAACCCCGACGGCACCGTCAAGGGCGTTCCCTCGGCCGCCCCGGAGCAGCCCGCGGTGAACACCGCCGCGCCGCGCCCGCCCGAGGTGCTCAGCCCCTATCCCGACCCCGCGGCGCCGTCGTCCCCGGGCGCCCCGGCCCCGCTCTCCCCGCTCTCACCGGCGCAGCCGTCCCCGGCCTCCCCGTCGGCGGCCGGCTCCGCGACCGCGCCCTCCACCCCGCCCACACCGCCCTCCCCGACCCCCGGCAGGTGACGGAAGTGTCAGACACTTCTGGAGAAAGGCAACCGCCGCGCCGCCGCGTGCCCGGCCCCGCCCGGCCCGTGCGCCCCGACGCCCGGCGCCGCCCCGCCGCCGGCGCCCGCCCCGGCCACGGGCCCAGACCCGGGGGCGGCACGCCACCGTCGGGAGGCAG
>NZ_JBFAWW010000027.1:0-102525 GCF_040680495.1 Streptomyces sp. NPDC052036
CCCCCACGGACGCCGCCCTGGCTGCCGACCTGGCGCTGCCGATCGAGGAGCTGGAGCTCACGGTCCGCTCCTACAACTGCCTCAAGCGTGAGGGCATCCACTCCGTGGGTGAGCTCGTCGCCCGCTCCGAGGCCGACCTCCTGGACATCCGCAACTTCGGTGCGAAGTCCATCGACGAGGTCAAGGCGAAGCTGGCCGGCATGGGCCTGGCCCTGAAGGACAGCCCGCCCGGATTCGACCCCACCGCCGCCGCCGACGCCTTCGGCGCCGACGACGACGTGGACGCCGGGTTCGTCGAGACCGAGCAGTACTGAGCCCTCCGCGAGGAGGCCGTACTGCTTCCGCGGGCCGGTGGTCGCTGGCCGCGCCCGCGCTGCGGAGCCGCATAATGGAGCGGCTCCGCGCCCTTTCCGGGGCGCACCCTTCGGGGCCGCCCCGGATCTCCGACGGGCAACCGCTCGCTCGGATACTGACCCTGGTACCTGACACGGCCGGGGCAGACATCTAGGAGAATCACCATGCCGAGGCCCACCAAGGGCGCCCGTATGGGCGGCAGCGCTGCGCACGAGAAGCTCCTCCTCGCGAACCTGGCGAAGGCGCTCTTCGAGCACGGCCGTATCACCACCACCGAGGCGAAGGCGCGCAAGCTGCGTCCGTACGCCGAGCGTCTGGTCACCAAGGCGAAGAAGGGCGACCTTCACAACCGCCGTCAGGTACTCCAGGTGATCACGGACAAGAGCATCGTCCACACGCTCTTCACCGAGATCGGCCCGCGCTACGAGAACCGTCCCGGTGGCTACACCCGTATCACCAAGATCGGTAACCGCCGTGGCGACAACGCGCCCATGGCCGTGATCGAGCTGGTCGAGGCGCTGACGGTGCAGCAGAAGGCGGTCGGCGAGGCCGAGGCGGCGACCAAGCGTGCCGTCAAGGAGGCCGACGCCAAGGTCGAGGAGACCCAGGTCGAGGACGCGGCTCCGGCCGCCGACGAGGCCGCCGAGGAGTCGAAGGACGCCTGAGGTCCGCCCTCGCACTGAAGCGGGTCCGCCCTTCGCGGGGCGGGCCCGCTTTCGCGTACCTGAAAGGATCGAGGAGTGAGTGACGACGTACAGACCGGGCACGTCCGCGTCCGTCTCGATCTCTCCTACGACGGCACCGACTTCCACGGCTGGGCCAAGCAGGCCGGCGGCAGGCGGACGGTGCAGGGAGAGATCGAGGACGCGCTGCGGACGGTCACGCGGTCCCGGGACACCTACGAGCTGACCGTGGCCGGCCGGACCGACGCCGGCGTGCACGCCCGGGGACAGGTGGCCCATGTCGATCTGCCCCTGGCGGTCTGGGGCGAGCACCGTGGGAAGCTGCTGAAGCGGCTCGCGGGGCGTCTGCCCAAGGATGTACGGGTGTGGGCCCTGCGGGAGGCTCCCAGCGGCTTCAACGCCCGTTTCTCGGCCGTCTGGCGGCGCTACGCCTACCGGGTCACCGACAACCCCGGCGGTGTCGACCCACTTCTGCGGGGCCATGTGCTGTGGCACGACTGGCCGCTGGACGTGGACGCCATGAACGAGGCGGCCCGGCGGCTGCTCGGGGAGCACGACTTCGCCGCCTACTGCAAGCGGCGCGAGGGTGCGACCACCATCCGCACCCTGCAGGAGCTGAGCCTGGTGCGCGGGGAGGACGGGATCGTCACCGCCACCGTCCGCGCGGACGCGTTCTGTCACAACATGGTGCGCTCGCTGATCGGGGCGCTGCTGTTCGTGGGGGACGGGCACCGCCCGCCCGACTGGCCCGGGAAGGTGCTGGCCGCAGGCGTGCGGGACTCGGCGGTCCATGTCGTACGGCCGCACGGGCTCACCCTGGAGGAGGTCGGCTACCCGGCCGACGAGCTGCTCGCCGCGCGGAACAAGGAGGCGCGGAACAAGCGGACGCTGCCCGGGGCGGGCTGCTGCTGAGCCCCCGGCAGCGTCCGTGGCGCCGCGGTGCTACTGGCTGGAGGCCGCGGACGCCTGTGCCTCGCCGCGGCGGCGTATCTGGCGGAAGGTGAACTCCGCCAGGTCGTCGCCGGCCGCGAAGACCTTCGCGTCCTTGGCCGTCACATCCTTGCCGCTGGTGAATCCGGCGAGCGTGAAGTAGGCGTAGCGGCCGTAGGAGTTGGTGGTGGAGCGGCAGACCTTCGTCCGGCAGAACGCGGGCACGCCCTTGCCGAACAGCGAGGTGATGATGCTCTTGCCGTCCGTCTCCTGCTTCGCCTTCGTGGCCTGGGACGCGGTGTCGAACAGGGCCACACCGACCGTCACCGCGACGCCGTCCTTGGTGTAGGTGGCGCGGAAGAGCTGAGTGCAGTCGTTCTTGGTGAGCACCGCGGGCAGGGTGCCCTGGACGGCCGACGCGCAGTTGGCCGTGGTGGCCGAGGGGCCCCGCTTGTAGACGTTCGCGCCCACGGTCAGCTGGGTCCCGGGGAACAGCGTGTTCGCGCTGATCGGGGCCGTGTCCTTCTTGGCGCTGGAGATGAAGTCCATCGGGTTCAGCGGGGGAGGGGCCGACGTCGGGGCGAAGGTCGGGATCGGGTCGGCGCTCTCACCGGGGATGTTCGCGGTGCTGGGCAGCGCGCTGGCCGGTTGGTTGGAGGCCTTCGCGGTGCCGTTCGCGTTCACGACCGCGACCGTGACGGCGGCGCCGATGCCGATCGTGGCCAGGGCCCCGCCGAGGATCAGCAGCAGCCGGCGGCGCTTGTTGCGCGCCTCGGACTGCTCGGCGAGCGCGGCCCAGTCGGGGGTGCCGCCACGGCTGCCCTGCTGGGAACTCGGTGTCCAGGGATCCCACTGAGGCTCCCCCTGCCCATAACTCATGCGGCGCATCTTAGACGCGCCGCGGACCGCGTTGTTCCCCTTCGGCGAGCACCACAGCGACATCGCAGCCCAAGCGAGACAAAGCTCCGGTCACCCGGACGGCACAGCCGGGTGGCGGTGTCCCCGTTTTGACCCATGTCGGCGGCCCCGTTATCCTGGCTGTTCGTTATGTGTATTGGCTTGCTCATTCTCACGTGAGAGGCCCTTACACCGGTCCACCGGGCCGATGACCAGCGACCAGCACGCGGTTTGCGTCACCGCAGTGCGGTCTGGGCTGTCGTGATCGTCTTCGGTGACCTTGTCAGGATCCTCACTGAAGAAGCGAAGGCTACGAACCGTGCGTACGTACAGCCCCAAGCCCGGCGATGTGACGCGCCAGTGGCACGTCATCGACGCCCAGGACATTGTCCTGGGCCGTCTCGCCACCACTGCCGCCACCCTGCTGCGTGGCAAGCACAAGCCGATCTACGCGCCCCACGTGGACACCGGTGACTTCGTCATCATCATCAACGCGGACAAGGTCCACCTGTCCGGCAACAAGCGGACCCAGAAGATGGCGTACCGCCACTCCGGCTACCCGGGTGGTCTGCGCTCCGTCCGCTACGACGACCTGCTGGCGAACAACCCGGAGAAGGCCGTCGAGAAGGCCGTCAAGGGCATGCTCCCCAAGAACTCCCTGGGCCGTCAGATGCTCTCGAAGCTGAAGGTCTACAAGGGTGACCAGCACCCGCACGCTGCCCAGCAGCCGGTGCCGTTCGAGATCACCCAGGTCGCGCAGTAAGTCCGGCCACCCCCTAAAGCTGAAGAGAA
Source organism: Streptomyces sp. NPDC052036 (assembly GCF_040680495.1). Classification (NCBI taxonomy): domain Bacteria; kingdom Bacillati; phylum Actinomycetota; class Actinomycetes; order Kitasatosporales; family Streptomycetaceae; genus Streptomyces; species Streptomyces sp. NPDC052036. The sequence goes on from NZ_JBFAWW010000027.1 coordinate 3,657, forward strand.
TCTGAGGAGAATCGTGGCCGAGACCACTGCCGAGCAGCCGCTCGAAGAGCTTGACATCGACAGCTACACCACCGAGACCGAGGTTCCGCTCGAGGGTGAGTACACCTCCGAGTCCATGGCCTCGCGCTTCGGTGAGCCCCAGCCGGCCGCCGGCCTGGGTCGCCGCAAGAACGCCATCGCCCGTGTCCGGATCGTTCCGGGCACCGGCAAGTGGAAGATCAACGGTCGCACCCTCGAGGACTACTTCCCGAACAAGGTGCACCAGCAGGAAGTCAACGAGCCCTTCAAGGTGCTCGAGCTCGAGGGCCGCTACGACATCATCGCCCGCATCGCGGGTGGCGGTGTCTCCGGTCAGGCCGGTGCGCTCCGTCTGGGTGTCGCCCGAGCGCTGAACGAGGCGGACGTCGACAACAACCGTGGCGCGCTGAAGAAGGCCGGCTTCCTGCGCCGCGACGACCGTGCGGTCGAGCGCAAGAAGGCCGGTCTGAAGAAGGCCCGCAAGGCTCCGCAGTACAGCAAGCGCTAATCACGCCGCTGGTCGCGCAGGCCCGTACCGCCTGCTGCGCGCTCGTATCGCCCCGGCAGCACGCTCTGTGCCGCCGGGGCGGTTCGTTTACGCGGAAAGATGCTTATCACCGGCTTATGGGGCTTATGGAGCAATCCCGACAGGCCCGGGGCGGCTGCGTGGGATAAGCCTCAAGACAGGCCCGGGGGATGTACGTATCCCGCGCCGGTCTGGACACTCGGCATGAGCCGCACATTTGCAGCAAGTTCGGAGGACACCACAGTGGGACGACTCTTCGGCACGGACGGCGTGCGCGGTGTCGCCAACGCGGATCTCACGGCCGAGATGGCACTCGGCCTGTCCGTCGCGGCGGCTCACGTACTGGCCGAGTCGGGTACGTTCGAGGGCCACCGGCCGACGGCGGTCGTCGGACGCGATCCGCGTGCGTCCGGGGAGTTCCTGGAGGCCGCCGTGGTCGCGGGCCTCGCCAGCGCGGGTGTGGACGTACTGCGCGTCGGTGTGCTGCCCACCCCCGCCGTCGCCTATCTGACCGGTGCGCTGGGCGCGGACCTCGGTGTCATGCTCTCCGCCAGTCACAACGCCATGCCCGACAACGGCGTCAAGTTCTTCGCCCGGGGCGGCCACAAGCTGGCCGACGAGCTGGAGGACAAGATCGAGACCGTGTACGAGGAGCACCGCACCGGCGCGCCCTGGGACCGGCCCACCGGTGCCGGCGTCGGCCGGGTGAAGTCGTACGGCGAGGGCTTCGACCGCTATGTCGCTCACCTGATCGGGGTCCTGCCGAACCGGCTCGACGGGCTCAGCATCGTCCTGGACGAGGCGCACGGCGCCGCCGCCCGGGTCTCGCCCGAGGCGTTCAGCCGGGCGGGTGCCGAGATCATCACGATCGGCACGGAGCCGGACGGGCTCAACATCAACGACGGCTGCGGCTCCACCCACCTGGACAAGCTGAAGGCCGCCGTCGTCGAGCACGGCGCCGACCTCGGCATCGCGCACGACGGCGACGCCGACCGCTGTCTCGCCGTGGACCACACGGGTGAGGAGGTGGACGGCGACCAGATCCTGGCCGTGCTCGCGCTGGCGATGCGGGAGCGTTCCGCACTGCGCTCCGACACCGTTGTCGCGACGGTCATGTCGAATCTGGGCTTCAAGCTGGCCATGGAGCGCGAGGGCATCCAGCTCGTGCAGACCGCGGTCGGCGACCGGTATGTGCTGGAGGAGATGAAGGACAAGGGCTACGCCCTGGGCGGCGAGCAGTCCGGCCACGTCATCATCCTGGACCACGCCACCACCGGCGACGGCACGCTGACCGGCCTGATGCTGGCCGCGCGGGTCGCGGAGACCGGCCGTACGCTCAAGGACCTCGCGTCCGTGATGGAGCGGCTGCCGCAGGTCCTCGTGAACGTCCCCGACGTCGACAAGTCCCGCGTCGCCACCTCCGCCGAGCTGGCCACCGCGGTGACCGAGGCCGAGCGGGAACTGGGGTCCACCGGACGGGTGCTGCTGCGTCCGTCGGGCACCGAGCCGCTGGTGCGGGTCATGGTCGAGGCCGCGGACATCGAGCAGGCCCGGTCGGTGGCCGGCCGTCTCGCGGACGCCGTGAAGTCGGCGCTCGGCTAGGACGTCCCGCCCACTGACACGTGCACGCCGCCCGGCCCGGAGGTGACTCCGGACCGGGCGGCGTTCGTGTGCCGGCCGTCATCTTCCGTGTGGCGGCCGTCTACTTCCGTGGGCCCGCCGTCTCCTGACGGCCTGGCACACTCAGGCTCACAGCTTGCGCAGGCTCAGCCGCTGCACCTTGTGGTCAGGGCCCTTGCGCACCACCAGCGTGGCGCGTCCACGGGTCGGGGCGACGTTCTCCAGCAGGTTCGGCTTGTTGATGGTCCGCCAGGTCGTCCGGGCGTAGTCGAGGGCCTCCTCCTCGGCGACCTGGGTGTACCTGCGGAAGTACGAGGACGGGTTCTGGAAGGCCGTCTGACGGAGCTTCTTGAACCGGTTGAGGTACCAGCGTTCGATGTCCTCGGGGCGGGCGTCGACGTACACACTGAAGTCGAAGTAGTCCGCGAGCCCGACGCGGGTGCGGCCGTCCTTGCCGGGGAGGGCGGGCTGGAGCACGTTGAGGCCCTCGACGATGAGGATGTCCGGACGGCGGACGGTGAGCTTCTGGCCGGGGACGATGTCGTAGATCAGATGTGAGTAGACGGGGGCCGTCACCTCGTCCTTCCCAGCCTTGATGTCGGCGACGAACCGGGTGAGCGCGCGCCGGTCGTACGACTCGGGGAAGCCCTTGCGGGACATCAGCCCGCGGGCCTGGAGTTCCTTGGTGGGCAGCAGGAAGCCGTCGGTGGTCACCAGCTCCACCCGGGGATGCTCGGGCCAGCGGGACAGCAGGGCCTGGAGCAGGCGGGCCACGGTGGACTTGCCGACGGCCACGGAGCCCGCCACGCCTATCACGAACGGCGTGCCGGACTGGGAGCCCTGCTCGCCGAGGAAGGTGTTCAGGGCGCCGCGCAGGCCGTCCGTGGCGCCCACGTAGAGGTTGAGGAGCCTGGACAGCGGGAGGTAGATGTCCCGCACCTCGTCGAGGTCGATCACATCGCCGAGGCCGCGGAGCTTCTCCACCTCCTCGGCGGTCAGGGGGAGCGGCGTCTTGTCACGCAGCGCGCTCCACTCGGCACGGGTGCGGTCGACGTAGGGAGTCGCCTCCGGCTTGGGCCGGTGGGCGCTCCGGGGCATCGAGGAGACCGGAGAGATCACAGTCCATTGTTAACGGAGTTTGAACGAGCGGCGGGGTGGGGTGCGTCACGCCCCATTCCCGCACCTCGGCGATCAGCCTGAGCCGACTCCGCGCGTCGATGCCGAGCCGGCCGATACCGAAGCCTCGGCCCGAGGCAGCCGGCCACAGGCTGGTGAGGGTGCCGGTGGGCAGGAGGGGAGTCCAGCAGGCGGAGCGCGTCCTGGAGCGGCCGCTTGCTAGTCCTGTTCGACCAGGTATCTGACGTCCACGACGAATTCGCCACGTCCGGAGTGCAGCGGCGGGTGCAGTCGGTGAGTGCCGCCCGCACCTCGGCCTCCAGGAACCGAGCCTGTTCGATCTCGGCGACGACCGCGTCAAGGCAGGCCGTGCCGGCCTCCGCGTCGGCCCCGGTGAGCGGCCGTACATCTGCCCTCGCCGACAGTCGGGCGTCACACAGGTCGACGACCGTCCGCGTCCACTCCGCTCCTCCCGCGATCCGCTCCCCGCTCGGCATGTACTGCCCTCCGGCGTCCCACAGCACTTCCAACGTCTCCGAAGGGAGGTTGCCGAGGCTTTGGGCGTCACAGCCGGACGCTCGACTACGACAAACAGGCCGCCCAGGACGCCACCGCCGCCGACACCGCAGCCGGCCACGCCGCGAGCTACGCCAAGGACGCCCGCGACTCCGCCGCACCGTTGCCGTCCGCGATGGTGTAGGCGGCCTGGGTGGCCGTGTCCGAGCCGGCGGCGGCTTTCTTGGCGATCTCCAACTGGGCCTGCAGGACACCGAGCTGCTGCTTGGCCTGCACCTGGGCGTCGGCGATGCCCTTCTTCGCCTTGTCGAACTGGGCCTTGTCCGGGTAGTCGAGCTTGTCGGTGCCCTCGTGGCCCTTGGCGACGAGCCGGTACTTCTGCGGGTCACTGCCGTTGCAGTCCGACTGCCACGAGTCGTAGCCGTTGTCGAACTTGTGCAGGTCCAGGCACTTGTCCGGGGCGGCGTTGCGCAGTTCGCTCGCGGCGCGGACGTCGAACTTCCACTGCTGCGCCGCGGTGTTGTTGCACGTCCAGATCTGGATCTTCGTGCCGTTGACGGCACTGCCGCTCTGCACGTCCAGGCACTTCTGGGCGTTGACGTTGAACAGGGCGTAGCCGTGGGGGTAGCCGAAGATCTGCCACTGCTGGGCGGCGCTGCCGTTGCAGGTGTAGATCTGCACCTGGGTGCCGTTGGCCTTCCCGCCGCCCTGCACGTCGAGGCACTTGCCCTGGGCGGCTTCGAGCTGGATGACCGCGGGGGACTCACCGATCCATCCGATGCCGCCCGGGGCCCAGTACTGCTGCCAGCGGGTCAGATGGTCGGCGATCCAGGACTGTCCGAGCATCTCCCCGAGCGCCTCGGCACCGGCCGCAAGGGCCTTGGTGGCATCGCGGTCGGCGTCGTGGATCTGGTTGCGCTGGCCGGCCTGGGAGGCGATCTCCTGCTGCCACTCGGCGGACGCGGCGGCGACCTCCTTGCCCAGGACCTTGTCCGGATCGACAGGGCTGCGCCCCGCGCAGGACGCGAACCGCGTCTTCAAGTCCTCTACGGCGAGACGGAATTCGAGGCTTCCGGGCTCGGGCGCGGTGTGCGGGAAGCCGCCGGAGGACAGGAACAGCCGGGCGTTGTCGGCGCCGGTCGGCTCGATCGACCAGTTGACGAACGCGTCCCACGCCTGGTGCTCGGCGGACGCCTGGCCCCAGTTGGGCGCCGAGGGGTCCGGGGTGTTGCCGTAGAGCGGGGTGCCGAGGTCCTTGACGGCCTTGACCGTGGCGTCATCGGCCTTGGGAGTCGGGTCCTGGTAGAAGTCACCCTCGCCCTTGTCGAACCGCTCCCGGATCCACTGGGAGAGGCCGGTCTGTGCGAAGAAGTTCTGCCGGTCATCGCCCGCCATACCGGGGGGCCACTCGATGTCGGCCTTCGACTCAAAGCCCCCCGGGGTCGACAGCCCCTGGATCTTCCAGTCGCCGATATGCGCGTAGAGCGCCGATTCCTCCTTGTCGGAGGCAGCCTTGTCCTGGTCGTAGGCCTTCGACAGCGGTGTGTCGGTCCAGTAGTCCGGGTTCGCCGCCCCGTGCAGCTTGTCCGCCGGCTGGTTCAGCGCGTCCTGCGCAAGGCCGTACATGCCCGGCCCGCCCAGCCGCAGCGCGCCCGCCATCAGGCACTGGTCCTGCCGCACCTGCTCGGCACCCTTGCCGTCGAAGCCGTCATAGCTGTCGGCCACAGGGGCGGCATCCCCCGGCGACCGGCCCAACAGGTCCGGCCGGGCCACGAGGGTGGCCAGGACGGCGAGGGTCGGCAGGAGCGAGGTTGGCCGGATTCCGGCCCTTTCTTGGTGTGGCCGTGGGCTGATGTGGCGTTCGTACGCCAGTGGGAATTTCCGATTTCGGGCAGGATTCGAGAGGTCGGGGCGCCGATCGGACCGTAGGCTGCGGCACATGTGCGGAATCGTGGGATACGTGGGGCCGCAGTCGGCGCTCGATGTCGTCGTGGCGGGGCTGAAGCGGCTGGAGTACCGGGGTTACGACTCGGCGGGCGTCGCCGTGCTCGCGGACGGCGGCCTGGCCGCCGCCAAGCGGGCCGGGAAGCTGGTCAACCTGGAGAAGGCGCTGGTCGAACAGCCGCTGCCGAGCGGTACCACCGGGATCGGGCACACTCGGTGGGCGACTCATGGCGGTCCCACCGACGCCAACGCGCACCCCCACCTCGACAACGCCGGACGCGTCGCCGTCGTCCACAACGGCATCATCGAGAACTTCGCGACGCTGCGGGCCGAGCTGGAGGAGCGGGGCCATGCCCTCGCCTCCGAGACGGACACCGAGGTCGTCGCGCATCTGCTCGCCGAGGAGTTCTCGGCCACCGCGGATCTCGCGGAGGCGATGCGGCTGGTGTGCCGGCGGCTGGAGGGCGCGTTCACGCTGGTCGCGGTGCACGCCGACGACCCGGACGTGGTCGTGGGCGCACGGCGCAACTCCCCGCTCGTGGTGGGCGTCGGCGAGGGCGAGGCGTTCCTCGCCTCGGATGTCGCCGCATTCATCGCCCACACCCGCTCCGCGATCGAGCTGGGCCAGGACCAGGTGGTGGAGCTGCGCCGGGACGGGGTGACGGTCACCGGTTTCGACGGCCGTCCGGCCGACGTCCGTTCGTACCACGTCGACTGGGACGCCTCGGCCGCCGAGAAGGGCGGCTACGACTACTTCATGCTCAAGGAGATCGCCGAGCAGCCCAAGGCGGTCGCCGACACCCTGCTCGGCCGGATCGACGCGGCCGGCTCGCTCACGCTGGACGAGGTGCGGATCTCGACCGCCGAGCTGCGCGAGATCGACAAGGTCGTGATCGTGGCCTGCGGTACCGCCTTCCACGCCGGGCTGATCGCCAAGTACGCCATCGAGCACTGGACCCGCATCCCGTGCGAGGTGGAGCTGGCCAGCGAGTTCCGCTACCGGGACCCCATCCTCGACCCGCGCACGCTGGTCGTCGCCATCTCGCAGTCCGGCGAGACCATGGACACCCTGATGGCGCTCCGGCACGCCCGTGAGCAGGGCTCCAAGGTGCTGGCGATCTGCAACACCAACGGCTCGACGATTCCGCGCGAGTCGGACGCGGTGCTGTACACGCATGCGGGCCCGGAGGTCGCGGTGGCCTCCACCAAGGCGTTCCTGACGCAACTCGTCGCCTGCTATCTGGTGGCCCTGTATCTGGGCCAGGTGCGCGGCACCAAGTGGGGCGACGAGATCCGGGCCGTGATCCGCGATCTGTCGAAGATCTCCCAGGAGGTCGAGCGGGTCCTCAGGACCATGGAGCCGGTACGGGAGCTGGCGCGCTCGCTCAGCGGGAAGAAGACCGTGCTGTTCCTGGGCCGGCACGTGGGCTATCCGGTGGCCCTCGAAGGCGCCCTCAAGTTGAAGGAACTGGCGTACATGCACGCCGAGGGCTTCGCGGCGGGCGAGCTGAAGCACGGGCCGATCGCGCTGATCGAGGAGGACATGCCGGTGGTGGTCGTGGCGCCGTCACCGCGTGGCCGCTCGGTCCTGCACGACAAGATCGTGTCGAACATCCAGGAGATCCGGGCGAGGGGCGCGCGCACGATCGTGATCGCGGAGGAGGGCGACGAGGCGGTGGTGCCGTACGCCGACCATCTGATCAGCATCCCGGCGACCCCGACGCTGCTTCAGCCGCTGGTCGCGACGGTGCCGTTGCAGGTGTTCGCCTGCGAGCTGGCGACGGCGCGGGGGAACGAGGTGGATCAGCCGCGGAATCTGGCGAAGTCCGTCACGGTGGAGTGACCCTTCAGGGCGTCGATGAAGGTGGCGAAGGCTCCGGCCGGGATGGTGAGGGTGCCCACGGCCGGGGTCTTTGAGTCGCGGACGGCTATGTGGGTACGGGGGCTGGCGATCTCTACGCAGGCGTTGCCTTCGCCACCGCCGGAGTAGGACGACTTCCGCCAGTTCCCAAGCCGTCCAAGTCGAAGGGGACGATGCGCACGGTGACGTGGTCGGCGTCGGAGAGTTCCAGGATGCGCGTGAGCTGGGTAAAGCCGAGGGCAGGGCCGAAGACCGTGCCTCGCTGATCCGGCGCGTCCTGGAGAAGCACGGTATCCCCGTCCCCGAGGAGACGCGGGAGCGCATCACCTCGTGCACCGACCTCGACACCCTCGCCCCCTGGTTCGACCGTTCCCTGACAGCCACTGCTGCCGGGGATCTGTTCGCCGAGGACCCCGAGGAGCCGGGGCCGGGGTCGGCGGGCGGGTCGTAAAGTGCCTGGATGAGCATCATCGGAGTGGGGATCGACGTTGCCGAGATCGACCGTTTCCGGGCGTCGCTTGAGCGTACGCCCGGACTGGCCCGACGCGTCTTCCTTCCGCAGGAGTTGCTGCTTCCGAACGGTGAGCGGCGCGGTATCGCCTCGCTGGCCGCGCGTTTCGCCGCCAAGGAGGCGGTCGCCAAGGCCTTGGGCGCGCCGGCCGGGCTGCACTGGACCGATGCCGAGGTCTATGTCGAGGACAGCGGGCAGCCCCGGCTGCGGGTGAAGGGCACGGTCGCGGCCCGCGCGGCGGAACTCGGCGTTCAGACCTGGCACGTGTCACTCAGTCACGATGCCGGTGTGGCGTCGGCGGTGGTCGTGGCCGAGGGGTAGAGCCTCCGTCATGGTGCGCGGGCGGTGGGGGAGACTCGACGGTATGCGTACTGCGTACAGCGTGGAGACGGTGAGGGCTGCCGAGCGTTCCCTCATGGCACGGCTTCCGGAGGGGGCGCTGATGCAGCGCGCCGCCGCCGGACTGGCCGCGGCCTGTGCGGACCTGCTCGGACGGGTGTACGGCAGCCGGGTGGTGCTGCTGGTCGGCAGCGGGGACAACGGTGGTGACGCCCTGTACGCCGGGGCGCGGCTCGCCCGGCGCGGGGCGGGGGTCACGGCCGTACTGCTGTCGTCCGCACGCGCCCATCAGGGCGGGCTCGCCGCCCTGCGGAGGGCGGGCGGCTCGGTTACGGAGCCTTCGGGTGGCGCCGAGGAGCTGATCCGGCGGGCCGATCTCGTCGTCGACGGCATTGTCGGCATCGGCGGCAAGGGGGGACTGCGCCCGGACGCCGCCGCGCTCGCCGCGCTCGTCGAACAGTCACGCGCGGCCGTCGTCGCCGTCGATCTGCCGAGCGGGGTCGAGGCGGACGGCGGGGAGGTGCGGGGCGAGGCAGTCCGCGCGGACCTCACCGTGACCTTCGGTACCCACAAGCCGGCCCTGCTGATCGACCCGGCGCGGGAGTACGCCGGTTCCGTACGCCTCGTCGACATCGGGCTCGACCTGCCGCAGGAGGCGGAACTCGAGGCGTTGCAGCACGCGGACGTGGCGGCGCTGTTGCCGCTGCCGCAGGCGGAGAGCGACAAGTACCGGCGCGGGGTGGTCGGTATCGCCGCCGGATCCGCGCGCTATCCGGGCGCGGCCGTGCTCGCCGTGGCGGGCGCGCTGCGGGGCGGGGCCGGGGCCGTGCGGTATGCGGGGCCCGCCGGGAGCGCGGTGATCGCCCGCTTCCCGGAGACGCTGGTGTCCGACCGGGGGCCCGCGAAGGCCGGGCGGGTGCAGGCGTGGGTGGTCGGCCCGGGCGCGGGGGACGACGCGACGACGGTGGCGGAGGTCCTGGCGGCGGACGTGCCGGTGCTCGTCGACGCGGACGGGCTGCGGCTGGCCGACCGGGACGCCGTACGCGGCCGTGGCGCACCGACGCTGATGACTCCGCACGCCGGTGAGGCGGCCGCGCTGCTCGGTGTGTCACGGGAGGAGGTGGAGGCCTCCCGGCTCACGGCGGTGCGGGAACTGGCGGCCCGGTACCGGGCGACCGTCCTGCTCAAGGGCTCCACCACACTGGTGGCGAACCCCGAGGGCGGCCCGGTGCGGGTGAACGCCACGGGCACGCCGTGGCTCGCGACCGCGGGCAGCGGGGATGTGCTGTCCGGGCTGTCCGGCTCGCTGCTCGCGGCCGGTCTCACGGCGCGGGACGCGGGCAGTGTGGCGGCCTATCTGCACGGTCTCGCGGGCCGCTACGCGGCGGACGGTGCCCCCGCCGGGGCTCATGACGTGGCGGACGCGATCCCGGAGGCGTGGCGGGACGTACGGAGCTGAGGCGGGACTTTCTCCGTCGGTCCCCCACAGGGGTGTTCGCCCTGCCGCCGCGCGAGACCGTACCGGTGCCGGAGCGCTGTCGGAGGCCTCTGAGACACTGGTGGCGCGATGACGAGTTCTGAGACAGCACCCCTGCGTGCCCGCGCCGAGATCGATCTTGCGGCCCTGCGGGCGAACGTGCGTGCCCTGCGCGCCCTCGCGCCCGGCGCGGCCCTGATGGCCGTCGTGAAGTCGGACGCGTACGGCCACGGGGCGGTCCCGTGCGCCCGTGCGGCCTTGGAGGCCGGCGCCCAGTGGCTCGGTACAGCCACCCCCGAGGAGGCCCTCGCCCTGCGTGAGGCCGGTCTGCCCGGCCGCGTTCTGTGCTGGCTCTGGACCCCCGGCGGCCCTTGGCGCCGGGCGATCGAGGCCGATGTGGACGTCTCGGTGAGCGGTCTGTGGGCGCTCGGGGAACTGCGCGAGGCCGCGGCCGCCGCGGGCGTGCCCGCCCGGGTCCACCTCAAGGCCGACACCGGCCTCGGGCGCAACGGCTGCCAGCCCGCGGACTGGCCCGAACTCGTCGCCGAGGCCCTGCGGGCCCAGGCGGACGGCCTGCTCACCGTCGTGGGCCTGTGGTCGCACTTCGCCTGCGCCGACGAGCCCGGCCACCCCTCCATCCAGGAGCAACTGGACCGTTTCCGGGAGATGGTGGCGTACGCCGAGGGGCAGGGCGTGCGTCCGGAGGTGCGCCACATCGCCAACTCGCCCGCCACACTGACCCTCCCCGAGGCGCACTTCGACCTCGTCCGGACGGGGATCGCGGTCTACGGCCTCTCGCCCAGCCCCGAACTCGGCACCCCCGCCGACCTCGGACTGCGCCCGGTGATGAGCCTGAAGGCCTCGCTCGCCCTGGTGAAGCAAGTCCCCGGCGGCCACGGTGTCAGCTACGGCCACCTCTACACCACCCCCGGCACCACCACCCTCGGCCTGGTCCCGGTCGGCTACGCGGACGGCATTCCGCGCCATGCCTCCGGCGCGGGCCCGGTCCTGGTCGACGGCAAGCTCCGTACGGCGGCGGGCCGGATCGCCATGGACCAGTTCGTGGTGGACCTCGGCGGCGACGAGCCCCCGCCCGGCACGGAGGCCGTCCTGTTCGGTCCCGGCGACCACGGCGAGCCCACCGCCGAGGACTGGGCGCAGGCGGCGGGGACCATCGCTTACGAAATCGTGACCCGGATCGGAACCCGCGTGCCCCGCGTCTACGTAAATGTGAAGACAGAACAGGACGGGTAACCCACACGGGTGAACCGGGGCAGGTGTAGGGCAGGACGAGCGGAGCTTTCGCGCAAGGCAGGACGGGCGGAGCATCCGGCGAGGAGGAGGGGGACGTGAGCGAGACGAGCGCGGAGGTCGTGGAGGTCGTCGCGGGCGCCACCGCCGCCACCACCGGGACCTGGCGCCTCGCCGGCCTCGCCGGCGCCGCGATAGGCGTGGTCGCGGCGGGTGCCGCGGCCGGTGTCGCCCTCGAACGGATGACGGTCGGCCGCGGCATGCGCCGCAAGGCCCGGCTCGCCCTCGATTCGACCGGCCCCTACGGAACGCTCCGCGGCACCCCCGGCAAGGCGTACGCCGACGACGGCACCGAGTTGTACTACGAGGCCGACGACGTGGAGCCGGAGGGCGGCCCCGCGCCGCGCCGCCGGAGGCTCTTCGGCCGTAAGGCCCCGGCCCCGGTCACCGTCGTCTTCAGTCACGGCTACTGCCTCAACCAGGACTCCTGGCACTTCCAGCGGGCCGCGCTGCGCGGCGTCGTCCGGACCGTGTACTGGGACCAGCGCAGCCATGGCCGCTCCGGGCGCGGGCTCGCCCAGGCGGACGGCACACCCGTCTCCATCGACCAGCTGGGGCGCGACCTCAAGGCCGTCCTGGACGCGGCCGTCCCCGAGGGGCCGGTCGTCCTCGTCGGGCACTCCATGGGCGGCATGACGGTGATGGCCCTCGCCGACCAGTTCCCCGAGCTGATCCGCGACCGGGTCGTCGGCGTGGCCCTGGTGGGCACCTCGTCCGGGCGGCTCGGCGAGGTCAACTTCGGACTGCCCGTCGCGGGCGTCAACGCGATACGTCGCATACTCCCCGGGGTGCTGAAGGCACTGGGGCAGCAGGCCGAGCTGGTGGAGAGGGGGCGCCGGGCCACCGCCGACCTGTTCGCGGGGATCATCAAGCGGTACTCGTTCGCCTCCCGTGACGTCGACCCGGCCGTGGCCCGGTTCGCCGAGCGGATGATCGAGGCGACGCCGATCGACGTGGTCGCCGAGTTCTATCCGGCGTTCACCGACCACGACAAGACCACGGCCCTGGCCCGTTTCGCCGGGCTTCCGGTGCTGGTGCTGGCCGGTGTCCAGGACCTGGTGACACCGAGCGAGCACAGCGAGGCGATCGCCGATCTGCTGCCCGACGCCGAGCTCGTGCTCGTGCCGGACGCCGGACATCTGGTGATGCTGGAGCACCCCGAGGTCGTCACCGACCGCCTCGCCGACCTCCTGACCCGCTCGGGAGCGGTTCCCGCAGGGGCTACCGTGGGGGGCTATGGAAGCACCAGCACCGCACAGCCCGGCTGAGTCCCCGCTGCCGGGCGTCACCACCGAGTTCACCGTCACCTCCCCCGAACAGATGCAGGAACTGGGGCGCCGTCTGGCCAAGCTGCTGCGCGCCGGTGACCTCGTGATGCTGAACGGCGAGCTGGGCGCAGGCAAGACCACGCTGACCCGCGGCCTCGGCGAGGGGCTCGGGGTGCGCGGCGCGGTCACCTCGCCGACCTTCGTGATCGCCCGGGTGCACCCGTCCCTCGGGGACGGCCCGCCGCTGGTCCATGCGGACGCCTACCGCCTGGGCGGCGGGCTCGACGAGATGGAGGACCTCGACCTCGATGTCTCGCTGCCGGACTCCGTGGTCGTCGTGGAGTGGGGCGAGGGCAAGGTCGAGGGGCTGACGGACGACCGGCTGCACGTGGTCATCCACCGGGCGGTGGGGGACACGACGGACGAGGTGCGCCACGTCACCCTCACGGGCATCGGACACCGCTGGGCGACGGTGGACCTGGCCGTGCTGTCGGCCTGAGGCCGCATCCGCCGAAGCCCTGGGGCCGCATCCGCTGAAGCCCTGAGGCGCCCTCGCCCAGGCCCTGAGGGGCCGCTCATCGCCGCGGGACGCGCGTTCGTATTTTCGGTCGAACATGCCGACAACTCGTCGGCAAGGTGTTGCGCCGCAGGTGCCGGGCGTGGTCACATGGACATCAGTCCGTGGTTAGGTCTGCCTAACCACGCCCGCCCCCGCGAGTCCAGGAGGCGTCCATGCCGGCTTCAGAACGCGACAAGGCGCCGCGAAGTGTTGCAGCCGGCGCGGCCGGAGTGCCGATGCGGGATCTGCTGGCGTCGTGCGCCGCGGCGAAGGCCGTCTCGACCCCGCCGCGTGATCCGGACCCCGCACCGAAGGCGACCCCGGAGACCACCCCCGGGACCGAGGTGACCGAGGAGCCCCGCAGGGCCGCGTAGAGCGCCCGAGAGCCCCGGAGCGCGAGACGCGCGCGCCCGGGCGTACCCGAAGAAGGTCCCTACCGGACGACGACGACCTTCTCGTCGGTCGTCGCGAACTCCCACACCGCCGTGCCGTCCGCACGGGACTCCCGGATTCCGCCCAGCTTCCTCGAGGCGTCGGGCTTGGACGTCGCACCGTCCAGGGCTGCACTGAAGCCGATCACCACGCCCTGGTTCGCCGCGAACCGCACGATGTGCTCGACCGTCGTACCGTCCGAACCGGTTCCGGCGGCGGTCCGGGAGGTCACCTTGTACGTGCCCGGCAGCGGGTCCACCGTCCCCGGCGTGACCTTGAAGGTGCGCTGCACCTTGTTGTCCGGGCCGACCAGCCACACGCGGTCGTCGTCGAGCGCGTACACGACCCGCTCACCCGTGCCGGAACCTGCGGGCAGCGCTGCCGGGTTCTTCTTGGCCCGGGGCGGCTTGGCCGGGGCCGAAGTCTTCACCTGCGGCTTCCCCAGCGTGTCGGGTACGTGCGCCGACGCCTGGTAGGCGAGGAAACCGACCACGGCGACGGCTGTCACGGTGAGCCCGGCCACGATTCCCGAGCTGCTCCTAGCCACCCTGTGCCCACCTCTCGACCCCCGCACGCGGAAGAGTGCGTCGCCCGGTTCACCACTCGTACGACGTATCCGATCGTTGATCGATCCGTCGTACTTCTTCGCTGTGACGGTAGCAGCAGGCGCGCGCCGGACCGGCCCGGCCGTGCGTCGGGCGCGGGCGCCGTACGCTGTTTGCGTGCTCTTGCTCGCTCTGGATACCGCCACCCCCGCCGTCACCGTCGCCCTGCACGACGGCACGTCCGTCGTCGCCTCCTCCGCCCAGGTCGACGCGCGACGGCACGGGGAACTGCTGCTGCCCGCCGTCGACCGGGTCCTCGCCGAGGCGGACACCCGGCTCGACGCCGTCACCGGCATCGTCGTGGGCGTGGGCCCCGGCCCCTACACCGGGCTGCGTGTCGGTCTCATGACCGCCGACACCTTCGGTCTCGCGCTCGGGGTGCCCGTGTACGGCGTGTGCACCCTCGACGGTCTCGCCTACGCCTCCGACCTGGAGGTGCCCTTCGTCGTGGCCACCGACGCACGTCGCAAGGAGGTCTACTGGGCGCGGTACGACAACGCCCGCACCCGGGTGACCGACCCCGCCGTGGACCGCCCCGCGGACATCGCGGAGCAGGTCGCGGGCCTGCCCGCTGTCGGCGCCGGCGCGCTGCTGTACCCGGACACGTTCCCGCGGGCCCATGAGCCCGAGCATGTCTCGGCGGCCGCGCTCGCGTCCCTGGCGGCGGAGCGGCTGGCGGCGGGCGAGGAACTGGCCGCGCCCCGCCCGCTGTATCTGCGCCGCCCCGACGCGCAGGTGCCGAAGAACTACAAGGTGGTCACCCCCAAGTGACCGGGCCCGTGACACCCGTGCTGCGCGAGATGCGCTGGTGGGACATCGACCCCGTCCTGGAGCTGGAGAAGGAGCTCTTCCCCGAGGACGCCTGGTCACGGGGCATGTTCTGGTCCGAGCTCGCGCACGCCAGGGGAGCGGAGGCGACCCGGCGGTACATCGTGGCGGTCGACGACGGGCGGATCGTCGGCTATGCGGGGCTGGCCGCCCAGGGCGACCTGGCCGACATCCAGACCATCGCCGTGGCCCGCGGCCTGTGGGGCACGGGACTCGGCGGGCGGCTGCTGAGCGAGCTGCTGCGGGCCGCCACCGCGTTCGAGTGCGCCCAGGTGATGCTCGAGTGCCGGGTCGACAACGTGCGCGCACAGAAGCTCTACGAGCGCTTCGGCTTCGAGCCCATCGGGTTCCGACGCGGCTACTACCAGCCGGGGAACGTGGACGCTCTGGTGATGCGCCTGACCACCTCGCCCGACAGCGGCTTCGCTGCGGGCCCCCCTTCAGTACGAGGAACCGACAACAATGGCTGACGAACCCCTGGTCCTGGGGATCGAGACCTCCTGCGACGAGACCGGCGTCGGCATCGTCCGCGGTACCACCCTTCTCGCGGACGCCGTCGCCTCCAGCGTCGACGAGCACGCGCGCTTCGGCGGCGTGGTCCCGGAGGTCGCCTCCCGCGCACACCTGGAGGCGATGGTGCCGACCATCGACCGGGCGCTGAAGGAAGCGGGGGTGAGCGCGAAGGACCTGGACGGCATCGCCGTCACCGCCGGGCCCGGGCTCGCCGGTGCGCTGCTGGTCGGCGTCTCGGCGGCGAAGGCGTACGCGTACGCCTTGGGCAAGCCGCTGTACGGGGTGAACCACCTCGCCTCCCACATCTGCGTGGACCAGCTGGAGCACGGCGCGCTGCCCGAGCCGACGATGGCGCTGCTGGTGAGCGGCGGGCACTCCTCGCTGCTGCTCTCCACCGACATCACCTCGGACGTACGGCCGATGGGCGCGACCATCGACGACGCGGCGGGCGAGGCCTTCGACAAGATCGCCCGCGTGCTGAACCTCGGCTTCCCCGGCGGCCCGGTCATCGACCGGTACGCCAGGGAGGGCGACCCGGAGGCGATCGCGTTCCCGCGCGGGCTGACCGGTCCGCGCGATCCCGCGTACGACTTCTCCTTCTCCGGTCTGAAGACGGCCGTGGCCCGCTGGATCGAGGCGAAGCGCGCGGCGGGCGAGGAGGTCCCGGTGCGCGACGTGGCGGCCTCCTTCCAGGAGGCGGTGGTGGACGTGCTGACCCGCAAGGCGGTGCGAGCCTGCAAGGACGAGGGCGTCGACCATCTGATGATCGGCGGTGGCGTGGCGGCCAACTCCCGTCTGCGCGTCCTGGCCCAGGAGCGCTGCGAGGCGGCCGGGATCCGGCTTCGGGTGCCCCGTCCCAAGCTGTGCACCGACAACGGCGCGATGGTCGCGGCGCTCGGCGCGGAGATGGTCGCCCGCGGGCGGGCCGCCTCGGACTGGGATCTGTCGGCGGACTCGTCGCTGCCGGTGACGGACCCGCATGTGCCCGGCCAGGCGCACGCCCATGACCATGTCCATGAGATCAGCAAGGAGAACCTGTACTCGTGACGGTCGCGCTGATGTGGGAGGCCCGGGCGGTGGCCGGGCGGGGCGAGGACCTGCTGGCCTGGGTGCGGGCCCAGGAGCTGACGCCCGCGCCGCTGCGGCGCGAGACCCTCCGGGCTCCCCAGGACCGTGTTCTCGTCATCACGTGGTGGGACGCGGACCCCGCCGCCGGCCTCCCCGAACTGCCCGAGCCGGACGGAGAGCTGGTGACCCGCACGGTGCACCGCTGGCGTTTCGAGACGGTCGACGGCGGCTGAGCGGCCCCAGAGAAAAAAATCTTCGAAGAATTCCGGAGACCGTGTCGATCCGGGTGCCGCCCGATCGACGCACGGGTGAGAGGCGGGGACAGGCCCCGTCGCTTCCGGACCGAAGGAGTCACCATGCCCCGCTATCTGTCGCTCGTGCGGATCGACGAGTCCACCGCCCCCGCCGAGGGCCCCAGCCCCGAGCTGATGCAGCGGATGGGCGAGCTGATCGAGGAGGTCACCAAGGCCGGCGTGATGCTCGACACCGCCGGGCTCACCCCCTCCGCCCAGGGCGCCACCGTGCGCTGGGAGGGCGGGAAGCTGTCCGTCACCGACGGGCCGTTCACCGAGTCCAAGGAGGTCGTCGGCGGCTACGCGATCATGCAGTGCAAGGACATGGCCGAGGCGCTGGAGTGGACCAACCGGTTCCTGAAGGTGCACGAGGAGCACTGGACCGTGACCTGCGAGGTGCGGGAGATCGCCGAGGCCTGACCGTTCCTTGGCGTACGCCCGGCAGGGGTGTTGCATGGTGGGCTGTGGAACAGCAGCCCGCCGCCGCCCCCGTCGGCCACGCCATCGAGACCGTCTTCCGCCTGGAGTCCCCCCGGGTCGTCGCGGGAGTCGCCCGTATCGTCCGTGACGTCGGGATCGCCGAGGAACTGGCCCAGGACGCGCTGGTCGCGGCCCTGGAGCAGTGGCCCCGGGACGGCGTGCCCGACAACCCCGGCGCCTGGCTCATGGCCACCGCCCGGCACCGCGCCGTCGATCTGGTCCGCCGCCGGGAGCGCTACGCCCGCAAGCTGGCGGAGATCGGCCGGGACCTGGAGACCACCGCGGCGCCCGAGGAGCCCGCGCATCCCGACGACATCGACGACGATCTGCTCCGCCTGGTCTTCACCACCTGCCACCCGGTGCTGTCGGCCGAGGCCCGCACCGCTCTCACCCTGCGGCTGCTCGGCGGTCTGACGACGGCCGAGATCGCCCGCGCGTATCTCGTCCCGGAGCCGACGATCGCCCAGCGCATCGTCCGCGCCAAGCGCACGCTGGCGACGCGGAACATCGCCTTCGAGGTCCCCTACGGCCCCGACCGCGAGGCCCGTCTCGGCTCCGTCCTGGACGTCATCTACCTGATCTTCAACGAGGGTTACGCGGCCACGTCCGGCGACGACTGGCTGCGGCCCTCCCTGTGCGAGGACGCCCTGCGTCTGGCACGGATCCTGTCCTCCCTCATGCCGAAGGAACCGGAGGTGCACGCGCTGACCTCGCTCCTGGAGTTCCAGGCGTCCCGCACCCCCGCCCGCACCGGGCCCGACGGCGCCCCCGTCCTTCTCAAGGACCAGAACCGCCGCCGCTGGAACCGCATGCTCGTCGCCCGCGGCATCAACGCGCTGGCCCGCGCCGAGGCGACCGCCGCCGGCGCGCCCGGCCCGTACACCCTCCAGGCGGCGATCGCGGCGTGCCATGCGCACGCCTACACCTACGAGGAGACCGACTGGACCGCCATCGCCACCCTCTACGGTCTGCTCGCCGCCCGGTCCCCGTCCCCCGTCGTCGAACTGAACCGCGCGGTCGCCGTGTCGCACGCGGACGGTCCCGGACCGGCCCTGGAGATCGTCGACCGGCTGTCCGCCGAACCCGCCCTGCGGGGCTACCACTTGCTGCCGAGCGTGCGCGGCGATCTGCTGGCCCGGCTGGGCCGCCCGGCCGAGGCCCGCGCCGAGTTCGTCCGCGCCGCCGCCCTGGCCCGCAACGAACGTGAGCGGGAACTCCTCCAGGCCCGTGCCCGGGAGTGCGGGTAGGCGGCCGGGAGCCCGTCAGACCGGGTGCCCCAGCAGCATCGTCGGTGCTCCCGCCACCCGGGTCAGGAACACGGTCACCGCGTGGGGGCCGTACGGCTTGGGCAGGACCTTGCGGCGCAGTTCCTCCGGCTCCACCGCCGAGCCGCGCTTCTTCACGGTCAGCACCCCGACCTGACGCTCCCGCAGCAGGGCCTTCAGCTTCTTCACGTTGAAGGGGAGGTGGTCGGTGATCTCGTAGGCGGTGGCCCAGGGGGAGTCGTGGTGCGCGTCCGCGGTCACGTACGCGATCGTCTCGTCGATCAGCCCGCCGTCCAGTTCCTCGGCCGCCTCCGCCACCAGATGGGCGCGGATCACGGCGCCGTCGGGCTCGTAGAGGTAGCGCCCGAGCGGGCGCACCGGCGGATCGGGCAGGCCGCGGCCGCGCACTTCGCGGGGCCCGGGCAGCAGGGTGGCGCGGACGAGACCGGGTTCGGTGCCGAACCACAGCACCGCCTCCTTCACGTCCCCGCCGTCCGAGATCCACTCGGCCTCCGCGTCTGCGGGCACCGCCTCGTGCGGGATGCCGGGCGCGACCTTCAGCGCGGCGCGCGGCGCCTTCAGGGCGGTGGCCACGGCCCAGGACAGCGGGGGTGAGTACGCCTCCGGGTCGAAGATGCGGCCGCGCCCGCCGCGCCGTGCCGGATCCACGAAGACGGCGTCGTACGACGAGACGTCCACCCGCGTGACATCGGCCTCGCGCACCTCGATCAGCGCGGACAGGCCGAGCGCCTCGGCGTTCGCCCGCGCCACCGCCGCGGTCAGCGGGTCGCGGTCCACGGCGAGCACCCGGATGCCGGCCCGGGCGAGGGCGATCGCGTCGCCGCCGATGCCGCAGCACAGGTCGGCGACGGAGGTCACGCCCATCGCCCGCAGCCGCTGCGCGCGATGGGCGGCGACCGTCGTCCTGGTCGACTGCTCGACGCCGTTCGGGGTGAAGAACATCCGCTGCGCGTCCTCGGCCCCGAACTTCGCCGCCGCCCGCTCGCGCAGCCGCGCCTGGGTGAGGGCCGCCGACACCAGTTCGGCGGGGTGCTCGCGGCGCAGCCGGGTGGCGACGGCCAGCTCCTCGGCCGGGGCGGTGCCGCGCACCTCGTCGAGGAGGGCGCGGCCCTCGGGGCCGAGGAGGGAGTCGAGGGAGAGGTCGTTCACGGGGCCATTGTCGGCCAGTCGGTGGACGGCGTGCGTCCGGCCGCGGTGTCGGCCCGCCGTGGCCCGCGTCGGCTGCGAGGATCCGACACCATGCGGCTCGTACGACAAAATGAACAAAAGCGTGCGAACGGTGACAGGAAACTTCTGGAGGAGGCCGCGGACGCGGGGTGCGCGGCGGCACATCCGGAGGACCAACCGTGAGGGGGCGGCGCCCGGTGCGGGCGATGGTCGCCGGAGTACTCGCCGCCGCGCTGCTGTCCGGCTGCGCCCAGTCCGTCGACCCCATCGAACGACTGGGCAGGAAGGCGGCCCAGCGGGTCCACCCCACGCACGCCCCCCACGGCCGGCCCTACCGGCGCTGGGGTCTGCCCGCCCCGCTCGCGCCCGCGCCCCGGCCCGACCGCCCCACGGGCCGGGCGGAGAAGCGCCTGCCGCCGGTGCTCGACCGCGTCCCCACCCATGACAAGGTCGTCTTCCTGACCTACGACGAGGGTGCCGAGGACGATCCCCGGTTCGTCGCCATGGTCCGCGAACTGCGGCTGCCGGTCAGCGTGTTCCTCACCGACAGCGCCGTGGATCCCGGCTATGCGCGCGTCGCACGGCTGCGGGCCGCCGGCGCGGTCATCCAGAACCGGGCCCTGCACGACGCCGCGCTGCGCGGCCGCCCGTACGACGAGCAGCGCGCGGAGATCTGCGGTCAGCGCGACCGGCTGAAGGCGCGGCTGGGCGCGCCCACCCGGCTGTTGCGGCCCCCGCGGGGCGGATACGACCGTACGACGCTGAAGGCCGCTGCGGACTGCGGCATCAAGGCCCTGATCCTGTGGCGTCCCGCCCGGGGCCCGGGGGCCGGCCGCCGGGGCCGGGGTGCGCCACCTCACTCGGGGGACATCGTCCTCGCCCATGAAGCCGGCCGCCCCCTCGCCTCGCTGGCCGTCGAGACGGCCCGGCTTCTGCGCCGTATTCAGGCAAGAGGGTTCACGGTGGGGCGCCTGGAGGACTACCTGTAGGCCGGGCCCGGACACCCTGTTCACGCGCCGCGCCACCGGCAATTGGCACTCCGCTTGACCGAGTGCTAATCACGGTCATAGTCTCGGCTCTGGCACTCCCCACTGGAGAGTGCCAATACGCGACGGGCAGGTCCGGCACCCGCGACGACGGATCCACCTGGTCGCCACCTCAGACAGTTAACCCCGTGAGATCTCCGAAGGGGGAGGTCGGATCGTGACGACCACCAGCTCCAAGGTTGCCATCAAGCCGCTCGAGGACCGCATTGTGGTCCAGCCGCTGGACGCCGAGCAGACCACGGCCTCTGGCCTGGTCATCCCGGACACCGCGAAGGAGAAGCCCCAGGAGGGCGTCGTCCTCGCCGTGGGCCCGGGCCGCATCGAGGACGGCAAGCGCGTCGAGCTCGACGTCAAGGTCGGCGACGTGGTGCTCTACAGCAAGTACGGCGGCACCGAGGTGAAGTACAACAACGAGGAGTACCTCGTTCTCTCGGCTCGCGACGTGCTCGCGATCATCGAGAAGTAATTCACCGAAGCAGACTGCTTCGAACTGCGCCCCTGGCCCCGCGACCGTTGATCAGCCGGGTGTCGGGGGCGCTGTTCGTTTTTCATCGCGATGGCGGCTGCTCCCGGGGAGCGGCCGGGGATCGCAACGAGAGGACTGAAACGCTCCATGGCGAAGATCCTGAAGTTCGACGAGGACGCCCGTCGCGCCCTCGAGCGCGGCGTCAACAAGCTTGCCGACACGGTCAAGGTGACGATCGGCCCCAAGGGCCGCAACGTCGTCATCGACAAGAAGTTCGGCGCCCCGACCATCACCAACGACGGTGTCACCATCGCCCGTGAGGTCGAGGTCGAGGACCCCTACGAGAACCTCGGCGCCCAGCTGGTGAAGGAGGTGGCGACCAAGACCAACGACATCGCGGGTGACGGCACCACCACCGCCACCGTGCTCGCCCAGGCGCTGGTGCGCGAGGGCCTCAAGAACGTCGCCGCGGGTGCTTCCCCGGCCGCCCTGAAGAAGGGCATCGACGCTGCCGTCGCCGCGGTCTCCGAGGACCTGCTGGCCACCGCGCGTCCGATCGAGGAGAAGTCCGACATCGCCGCCGTCGCCGCGCTGTCCGCCCAGGACCAGCAGGTCGGCGAGCTCATCGCCGAGGCGATGGACAAGGTCGGCAAGGACGGTGTCATCACCGTCGAGGAGTCCAACACCTTTGGTCTGGAGCTGGACTTCACCGAGGGCATGGCCTTCGACAAGGGCTACCTGTCGCCGTACTTCGTGACGGACCAGGAGCGCATGGAGGCCGTCCTCGACGACCCCTACATCCTCATCACCCAGGGCAAGATCTCCGCCATCGCGGACCTGCTGCCGCTGCTGGAGAAGGTCATCCAGGCCGGCTCCTCCAAGCCGCTGCTGATCATCGCCGAGGACGTCGAGGGCGAGGCCCTGTCCACCCTCGTCGTGAACAAGATCCGCGGCACCTTCAACGCCGTCGCCGTCAAGGCCCCCGGCTTCGGTGACCGCCGCAAGGCGATGCTGCAGGACATGGCGGTCCTCACCGGCGCCACGGTCATCGCCGAGGAGGTCGGCCTCAAGCTCGACCAGGTCGGCCTGGACGTGCTGGGCTCCGCCCGCCGCGTGACGGTCACTAAGGACGACACCACGGTCGTCGACGGCGGCGGCAAGTCCGAGGACGTCGTGGGCCGCGTCGCCCAGATCAAGGCCGAGATCGAGACCACGGACTCCGACTGGGACCGCGAGAAGCTCCAGGAGCGCCTCGCGAAGCTGGCCGGCGGCGTGTGCGTGATCAAGGTCGGCGCCGCCACCGAGGTGGAGCTGAAGGAGAAGAAGCACCGTCTGGAGGACGCCATCTCCGCGACCCGCGCCGCGGTCGAGGAGGGCATCGTCTCCGGTGGTGGCTCCGCGCTCGTCCACGCCGCGAAGGTGCTGGAGGGCGGCCTGGGCAAGACCGGCGACGAGGCCACCGGTGTCGCCGTGGTCCGCCGCGCGGTCGTCGAGCCGCTGCGCTGGATCGCCGAGAACGCCGGCCTGGAGGGCTACGTCATCACCTCCAAGGTCGCCGAGCTGGAGAAGGGCCAGGGGTTCAACGCCGCCACCGGCGAGTACGGCGACCTGGTCAAGGCCGGCGTCATCGACCCGGTCAAGGTCACCCGCTCCGCTCTGGAGAACGCCGCCTCCATCGCCTCCCTGCTGCTCACGACCGAGACCCTGGTCGTCGAGAAGAAGGAAGAGGAGGAGCCGGCCGCCGCGGGTCACGGTCACGGCCACTCCCACTGACGGCTGATCCTTCCGAGCCGACCGAGGCCCGGCCCCCTGAGAACGGGGCGCCGGGCCTCGGCGCGTTCCGCCGCGCGCGACAGCCCGGGGGCGAGGCCGCAGTCCTCAGTCCTCCAGCGCGTCGAGCGCGCCGAGCTGGTCCATCAGCCCCAGCTGGTCGTACTGCCACCAGATGTCGGCGATCTTCGCGTCCGGCCCGAACCGGAACAGGGTCATCCCGGTCATGGTGACCTGCCGTCCGGTGGGGGTGATCCCGAGGAACTCGCCCTTGTGCGTGGCATTCCAGGTCCACCGTGCGCAGACCCGCTCGCCTTGCGCGATCAGGTCCTGGGTGGTGAAGGCGAAGTCGAAGGCGTCCCGCCACATCCGGCACTCGCGCCGGATCGCGTCCAGTCCGATGGTGGCGTGCCGGTTGACGGGGTCGTGACTGTGGCAGTCCTCCGTGATCAGGTCGTTGAGCGGCGGCAGTTCGTCCGCCGCCGAGAGCGTGGCGAAGAAGCGCCGCACGGCGTCGACCCACAACTGCTCGTCGCGCACCACGTCGAGATCCATGAAGACGGGCATCTCGTCGCACAGGGCGACCATCTCCTGGAAGATCCTGCCGGTCTCGGGCAGGTTCGAGTTCCGCATCGCCTCCTCGTACGACGGGAACTCCACGAGTTCGACGAAGTGCGACCCGTCGGACCGGTCTCTGCCGACCAGGTCGTGCGTGGCCGTCCGTTTCCCCCGGGTCTGTTCGACCCATGCGTCGATCAGCCGGTTCATCTCCTCGAACCGGTCCGTCCTGCACTCGATGAGCTGTACGAAGGTCATGACGTCGCCTCCGGCGCGCTGCGTCCGGTTCGGTCAAGGCCATTTTCGCACCGGAGCGGCGAGGCCACCTCCCCCGTCACCTCCGTACGGAGCCTCCGCCCGTCACCTCCGCACGGAGCCCGCGCCCGTCACTGCGGCCCGTACTTGCGCCCCGTCCGGGAGCTGATCCCGCCGAGCAGCGCGCGCGGCGTCACCTTCGCCAGACCCATCAGCGCCTTGTACCGCGGGTCCGGGATCGACAGCGTCTTGCCCCGCGCCAGGTCCGCGAGCGCGGACGCGACCAGCTTGTCGGCGTCCAGCCACATCCAGCCCGGGATGTTGTCCGTGCCCATCCCGGCCCGCTGGTGGAACTCCGTACGGACGAAGCCCGGGGCCAGCGCCATCAGCCGTACGCCCGACCCGGCCATGTCCCGGGCCGCGCCCTGGGTGAACTGCACGACCCACGCCTTGGAGGCGCCGTAGGTGCCGCGCGGGACGAACGCCGCGACCGAGGCCACGTTCACGATGCCGCCGCGCCCGCGGGTGCGCATGGCCTCGGCCGCCGCGCTGGTCAGCCGCAGCACGGCCTCGCAGTGCACCTTCAGCATCCGCAGCTCGTCGGCCATCGCCACATCGAGATAACGGCCCTTGTTCCCGAAGCCCGCGTTGTTGACGAGCAGATCGACCGGGTTCCTGAGGTCGGACAGGCGCGCGGCCACCGCCTCGATGCCCTCGTCGGCGGCCAGGTCCGCGGTGAGCACCTCCGCCTCGATGCCATGGCGGTCGTGCAGTTCCGTCGCCTGCTCGCGCAGCCGCTTGGTGTCGCGCGCCACGAGGACGAGGTCATGGCCGTCGGCGGCGAGCCGCCGTGCGAACGCGGCGCCGATGCCCGCGGTCGATCCCGTAATCAGAGCCGTTGTCATGCGCCAACGATAGTGACCCGGACTGACGGAGTCCGCTCGCCCGACCGGGGATTTCACCGGCTCCACCGCCAACGTGCGCACATCTCGCGTCAGTTCCCCGAGGCGTGTTCGCGCGCGTACTCCCGTGCCGTCCTCGCGACGCCCGGGTGCAGTGCCTCGCCCGCCGCCAACAGACGGGGCAGCAGGTGCCGTTCCGTCGTCGAGGCCCGGAACTGGAGGGCGACCGTGATGTCGTGGCCGGGCCGGTGCACGATCTCCACGGGGTCACCGACCTGTATCTCACCCGGTGCGATCACCCGCAGATATGCGCCGGGCGCGCCCTGCCGCGTGAACCGTCTGACCCAGCCGCGCTCGCCCAGATGCTCCTGGAAGGTACGGCACGGTATGCGCCCCGAGGTCACCTCCAGCACGACCTCGGGTCCGATGCGCCAGCGCTCGCCGATCCGGGCGCCGGACACGTCGAGCCCCTCGGTGGTGAGGTTCTCGCCGAACGAGCCGTTCGGCAGCCGGCGGTCCAGCTCCCGCTCCCAGGCATCGAGGTCCTCGCGCGCGAACGCGTACACCGCCTGGTCGTCGCCGCCGTGGAACCGCAGGTCGCACACCGCGTCCCCGGCGACTCCGCTCGCGCCGACCCCCTGGGGCCCCGGCGCCGCCACCCGCACCGGCCCGTCCACGGGCCGCTTGTCGATACCGGTGAGCCCTTCGGGCTGGTCGGTGGAGGCGACGGACCTGGGCCGGCCGAGGTTTACAGAAACAAGCTTCATGCCCGCACAGTAGGGGAGCGGTGGTCAAAGCGTCGACGTGATTTGTGCCGCCGTACCCAAGATGCGCTTATGCTCACAGGGTGATCGAGGCCCGTCATCTCCGTGTGCTGCGCGCCGTGGCCGCCACCGGCTCCTTCTCGGGGGCGGGGCGCGAGCTGGGCTGCACCCAGCCCGCCGTCAGCCAGCAGATGAAGGCGCTGGAGACGTCCGTCGGCACACCCCTGCTCATCCGCACCGGCCGCGCGATGCGCCTGACCCAGGCCGGCGAGGCGCTGCTGCGGCACGCCTCGGGCATCCTCGCCGGGCTGACGGCCGCCGAGGAAGAGGTCGCCGCGATCGCGGGGCTGCGGGCCGGCCGCGTCCGTCTCGTCTCCTTCCCGAGCGGCAGCTCCACGCTCGTCCCCACCGCGCTGGCCGCCCTGCGCGCCGCGCACCCGGGAACCCGGGTCTCCCTGGAGGACGCCGAACCGCCGGAGTCCGTCGAGAAGCTGCGCGCGGGCGACTGCGATGTCGCGCTGGCCTTCCGCTACGAAGGTGCGGCGGGCGCGGAGGAATGGGACGACCTGTTCGTACGCCCCTTGCTCACCGACCGGTTGGTCGCCCTCGTCCCCGAGGGGCACCGGCTGGCGCGCGCACAGTCGGTCGCCATCGGCGAACTGGCCGGGGAACCGTGGATCGCGGGCTGTCCGCGCTGTCGGGGACAGCTCGTGGAGGTGTGCGAGAGCGCCGGTTTCGCGCCCCGTATCGACTTCGCGACCGACGACTATCCGGCGGTGGTCGGCCTGGTCGGCGCCGGGCTCGGGGTGGCCGTGCTGCCGCAGCTCGCGATCGAGTCGGTACGGCCGAGGGGGGTGCGCCCGGTGGCGCTGGAACCGACGGTGCGGCGGGAGATCGTCGCCCTGACGTTGCCGGATCTGGCGCACGTGCCGGCGGTGGGGGCGACGCTGGAGGAGCTGGGGCGGGCGGCCGTGCGCTAGCCCGATCCGCGACGGGGGCCGTGTGTCATGCGGCCCGGTGGTACCCCGGGAAGGTCCGGCGTACCCCAAAAATGGGCACGCTCGTGCGTGCCCGTCGTGCAAAAACGTTCCTTCAGTTGTTCGAGGCGGTGGAGCCCCCGCTGGAGGTCGACGCCGGCACCAGCCGGTTCCGTGCTCGCCCCATGAGCTCTTCGCGCTCGTCCTCGGTCAGTCCGCCCCATACGCCGTACGGCTCGCGCACCGCCAGTGCATGGGCCGCGCACTCGGCGCGTACGGGGCACCTCATGCAGACCTCTTTGGCCGAGTTCTCACGAGCGCTCCGGGCCGCCCCGCGTTCTCCCTCGGGATGGAAGAAGAGCGAACTGTCGACCCCACGGCAGGCCGCATGGAGCTGCCA
Source organism: Streptomyces sp. NPDC052036 (assembly GCF_040680495.1). Lineage (NCBI taxonomy): Bacteria > Bacillati > Actinomycetota > Actinomycetes > Kitasatosporales > Streptomycetaceae > Streptomyces > Streptomyces sp. NPDC052036. The sequence continues at coordinate 30,533 of NZ_JBFAWW010000027.1, forward strand.
GTCCCACAGATCCGCGTTCGGACCGGGAAGGCGGGAGAAATCTGCCATTGCGTGTCCCCTTGTTGCCGTTTTGGGCGGATACCTGCCCCCGACCGTACATCGACGATCTAAGGATATGAAAATATGACTCATTGCGAATCTAGCCCTAGACACCAGCAAACGGGAAGAAAAGCGGCTAAATGGGGCATAGGTTGTGATGAAAGTTCGAGGGTCCGCCGCGCATGTATGCACCGTGTCCGTGCCCTCACGTACAGTGCCGAAGACGACTGGCTGCACCGTAACTCTTTCGAGTGACCATCGTTGAGAGTGCGGAGGCGGTTGAAACAACAAGCGCTCGGGCAGGCGTCCGAGGGCGTCGACCGCTCAGGTGACGATTCGTAACAGCCTGGAGGCTCAAGGTGACGCGCATCAGCTGCGGAGGGCGGTCATGACATCCGTCCTCGTCTGCGACGACTCCCCGCTTGCCCGAGAGGCGCTCCGCCGTGCGGTGGCGACCGTGCCCGGTGTCGAGCGCGTGACGACGGCGGCCAACGGCGAGGAAGTCCTCCGCCGCTGGGGTGCCGACCGTTCGGACCTGATTCTGATGGACGTACGCATGCCCGGTCTGGGCGGCGTCGAGACCGTGCGGCGGTTGCTGTCCGCCGACCCCGGTGCGCGCATCATCATGCTCACCGTCGCGGAGGACCTGGACGGGGTGGCGCTCGCGGTCGCCGCCGGCGCGCGCGGCTATCTGCACAAGGACGCCTCGCGCGCGGAACTGCGCGCGACCGTCACGCAGGCCCTCGCCGACCCGACCTGGCGGCTCGCCCCGCGGCGGCTGCGCTCGGCCGAGATGGGCGCCGCGCCCACGCTCACCGCGCGCGAGATCCAGGTCCTGGAGGGCATGAGCCACGGCCGCTCGAACGCGGAGATCGGCCGTGAGCTGTTCCTCTCCGAGGACACGGTCAAGACGCACGCCCGCCGGCTCTTCAAGAAGCTCGGCGCCTCGGACCGCGCGCACGCTGTGGCGCTCGGCTTCCGATGGGGTCTGGTCCGCTAAGTGGACCACCGCGGGGGTACGCAGATCCCCGCCTACCGCACGGTGGGCGGGGCCCGCAACCGGGCCCGCCGGGTGCCCGCTGCTCGTTTCGCCGCGGATGCCGCATCCTTGAGGTGTGGAGTTCCTCGGGGACGAGTCGGTCGAGCGGGAGGGGAGGGCGCAGGTGATGGGTTCCGGCGCACCTGCTCATAACGCTTCGGTGCACAACTACGGACGCGGTGCCACGGATCGGACGACACCAAGGCACCATGGACCGATGCGCGACGACGAGACAACGGTGATCGGTGCGCTCGTCCATCGCGCCGTCGACGGCGACGAGCAGGCGACCCATGACCTGCTCGCCCGCGTTCACCCGCTGGCCCTGCGCTACTGCCGTACGCGGCTGTCGCGGCTGCCCGGTGACGCGCGGCACTTCGTCGAGGACCTGGCGCAGGAGGTCTGCGTGGCCGTGCTGCTCGCGCTGCCGCGCTACAAGGACACCGGACGCCCGTTCGAGGCGTTTGTCTTCGCGATCGCCGCGCACAAGGTCGCGGACCTGCAGCGCGCGGCGATGCGCCATCCGGGCTCGACGGCGATCCCGTCGGACGAGATGCCGGAGCGCCCGGACGACTCGCTGGGTCCCGAGGAGCGGGCGCTGTTGAGCAGCGACGCCGAGTGGGCCAAGAAACTCCTGGCCAATCTCCCCGAGAACCAGCGCGAGCTGCTCCTGCTGCGGATCGCCGTGGGCTTGACCGCGGAGGAAACAGGTCAGATGTTGGGAATGTCACCGGGAGCGGTGAGGGTGGCGCAACACAGGGCGCTGAGCAGGCTGCGCGCGCTCGCCGAGCAGTAGCGGCACTGCCGTTGTCCGTGCGTGCCGCGGCCGCGGTTTCTTCACCGCCGCAACGACGACCAGCCAGAACGGCGCAGTCCGGGGGCCCCGGAGCCCGCTCGGGCCGGTGCGCGGCACGGCCCCGCCGACCCCGTGTCTGAACCGGCGGACCCTCGTCTCCGTACGAACATACGAAGCCGAGGGTCACTTCCCACCGTGGAATGAGATACCCACGCTTCCCGTTAGCATGGACATCCGCACCGATCAAGGCCATTTGGGGAAGGTGTCATGACTGCCAACGTCGACGGAGTGCCCGAGAAATTCGCGACACTCGGGCTGACCTACGACGACGTGCTGCTGCTGCCGGGCGCGTCGGACATGGCGCCCGACGAGATCGACACCGCCTCGTACGTCTCCAAGAACGTCCGGGTCAACATCCCGCTTCTGTCCGCCGCCATGGACAAGGTCACCGAATCGCGCATGGCGATCGCGATGGCCCGCCAGGGCGGCGTCGGTGTACTGCACCGCAACCTGTCCATCGAGGACCAGGCCAACCAGGTCGACCTGGTCAAGCGCTCCGAGTCCGGCATGGTGGCCAACCCCATCACCATCCACCCGGACGCCACCCTGGCCGAGGCCGACGCCCTGTGCGGCAAGTTCCGGATCAGCGGTGTCCCCGTCACCGACCCCGCCGGCAAGTTGCTCGGCATCGTCACCAACCGTGACATGGCCTTCGAGAGCGACCGTTCCCGTCGGGTACGCGACGTCATGACCCCGATGCCCCTGGTCACCGGCAGGGTCGGCATCACCGGCGGCGAGGCCATGGAGCTGCTGCGCCGCCACAAGATCGAGAAGCTTCCGCTGGTCGACGACGAGGGCGTCCTCAAGGGCCTGATCACGGTCAAGGACTTCGTCAAGGCGGAGCAGTACCCGAGCGCCGCCAAGGACGCCAAGGGCCGGCTCATCGTCGGTGCCGCGGTCGGCGTGGCGGGCGACGCCTTCGAGCGCGCCCAGGCCCTGATCGAGGCGGGTGTCGACTTCATCGTCGTCGACACCGCGCACGGCCACTCCCGGCTGGTCGGCGACATGGTCGCCAAGATCAAGTCGAACTCGTCCGGCGTCGACGTCATCGGCGGCAACATCGCCACCCGCGCCGGCGCGCAGGCCCTGATCGACGCCGGTGTGGACGGCATCAAGGTCGGTGTCGGCCCGGGCTCCATCTGCACCACCCGCGTGGTCGCCGGCATCGGCGTACCCCAGGTGACCGCCATCTACGAGGCTTCGCTCGCCGCGAAGGAGGCCGGTGTCCCGGTCATCGGCGACGGTGGCCTGCAGTACTCCGGCGACATCGCCAAGGCCCTGGTCGCGGGCGCCGACACGGTGATGCTGGGCTCGCTGCTCGCCGGCTGCGAGGAGTCGCCGGGCGAGCTGCTCTTCATCAACGGCAAGCAGTTCAAGTCGTACCGCGGCATGGGCTCCCTGGGCGCCATGCAGTCCCGCGGCGACCGCAAGTCCTTCTCCAAGGACCGCTACTTCCAGGAGCGCATCGCCTCGGACGACGAGCTGATCCCGGAGGGCATCGAGGGTCAGGTGCCCTACCGCGGCCCGCTCTCCTCGGTGGTGCACCAGCTGGTGGGCGGTCTGCGCCAGTCGATGTTCTACGTCGGCGGCAGGACGGTCCCCGAGCTGCAGACGAAGGGCCAGTTCGTCCGGATCACCTCCGCGGGTCTCAAGGAGAGCCACCCGCACGACATCCAGATGACGGTCGAGGCGCCGAACTACAGCGGCAAGTGAACGCACGCGCGCGTGCAGCGCGGGCGACGGCCCCCGCGCGCGTGTCGTGCGGGGGCCGTCGCCCGCGCGCGTGTCGTGCGGGTGACGACCTCAGAGGGCGGTCCGGAAGCTTCCGGACCGCCCTCGTCGTACGTCCGGACCGCCCTCTGCCGTACGCCGGGATCGTCCCCGTTCTCGTCCGGGGCGGCTCCCGTCGCGGCGGTCGGCGATACTGGAAGACGCTGAAACGCATCAGGGAAAGGCCACAGACGTGACTGAGATCGAGATCGGGCGCGGCAAGCGCGGCCGCCGGGCGTACGCCTTCGACGACATCGCCGTCGTCCCCAGCCGCCGTACGCGGGACCCGAAGGAGGTCTCGATCGCCTGGCAGATCGACGCCTACCGCTTCGAGCTGCCCTTCCTGGCCGCCCCCATGGACTCGGTCGTCTCCCCGGCCACCGCGATCCGCATCGGCGAGCTGGGCGGCCTGGGCGTGCTGAACCTCGAGGGCCTGTGGACGCGGCACGAGGACCCGCAGCCGCTGCTCGACGAGATCGTCGAGCTGCCGGTCGAGGCCGCCACCCGCCGCCTCCAGGAGATCTACGCGGCTCCCATCAAGGAGGAGCTGATCGGGCAGCGCATCAAGGAGGTGCGCGACTCGGGCGTGGTCACCGCGGCCGCGCTCTCCCCGCAGCGCACGGCCCAGTTCTCCAAGGCCGTCGTGGACGCGGGCGTGGACATCTTCGTCATCCGCGGTACGACGGTGTCGGCGGAGCACGTCTCTCACTCGCACGAGCCGCTGAACCTGAAGCAGTTCATCTACGAGCTCGACGTCCCGGTGATCGTCGGCGGCTGTGCCACCTACACCGCCGCCCTGCACCTGATGCGCACCGGCGCGGCCGGCGTCCTGGTCGGCTTCGGCGGCGGCGCCGCGCACACCACGCGCAACGTGCTCGGCATCCAGGTCCCGATGGCCACGGCGGTCGCGGACGTGGCGGCGGCCCGCCGCGACTACATGGACGAGTCCGGCGGCCGGTATGTGCACGTGATCGCGGACGGCGGCGTCGGCTGGTCCGGCGACCTCCCCAAGGCGATCGCCTGCGGCGCCGACTCCGTGATGATGGGCTCCCCGCTGGCCCGCGCCACGGACGCGCCCGGCAAGGGCCACCACTGGGGCATGGAGGCCGTCAACGAGGAGCTGCCGCGCGGCCAGAAGGTCGACCTCGGCACGGTCGGCACGATCGAGGAGGTTCTCACCGGCCCCTCGCACACCCCGGACGGCTCGATGAACTTCTTCGGCGCCCTGCGCCGGGCCATGGCGACCACGGGCTACAGCGAGCTGAAGGAGTTCCAGCGGGTCGAGGTCACGGTGGCGGACTCGCAGCACCGGCGGTGACATGACGCCGCGCTCGGCTTGAGCGGACGAAGGGGCCTGGATCACTCCGGTGGGTGAACCAGGCCCCTTCGTGTGTCCAAGTGCCCAGGTGGGGGCGTGTATTGCTGCGGAGGGGCGCACGGTTGCCTTTGAGGCGAAAGCGTGAGGGATGGCCCTGTTGAGCCGATAGTGTCCGCGTTCGGCGACCCCGTTCTCCGGGGCGCCCCCTTCCAAGGACAAGGTTCCGGACCCCGGCCGGTCGGGGCCCGGCCCGAGTTCCGACAGAGCCGCCCACCGGGCCAATGGGCGGCATTGCGGAAGGGGGCGCGCCCATGGGCCGTCACCGCAAGCCCACCCGCTGGGACCGGATCCGTCTGTGGACGGTGAAGTGCCGGATGAGGTGGATCTTGCGGATTTTCGGATGGTGAGCGGCCGCCCCCAAGGAGACTAGGGGCGGACACCCGTAACCCGTCTGGAGCCTGCCGCAGTGGCCGCTGCGGTGGGCTCCGCCTTTTGTACGCTAGCGGATCCGCCGTCGGGCGGCCGGGTACCGGAGGAGGTGGATCTTGCGGATTCACGTGCTCCCTACGCTGCCGGCGCCGGATCCCATGCGCCTTTGACCCACAGGCCCGTACCCCCACGCGCCCCTCTTCACAACCGATGCGCCGCCCCCGTGGGCGTGGCGCCCCGTGTGTCCAGGAGCAGCTGGGCCTTCACCGACAGGCCTTGCAGGTCGTAGGTGCGGTGCTGCTGGAGCAGGATCGTCAGGTCCGCGCCCGCCGCCGCCTCGTAGAGGGAGTCCGCGCGCGGGATCGGGCGGTCGAGGACGCTCCATGCCGGGACGTGCGGGTCGTGGTAGCTGACGGACGCGCCCAGCTCCATCAGACGCAGGGCGATCTCGTGTGCGGGGGAGCCCTGGAGGTCGGCGAGGTCAGGCTTGTAGGTCACGCCGAGCAGCAGGACCCGGGCACCGCGGGCCGACTTGCCGTGCTCGTTCAGGAGGGCGGCGGCGCGCTGTACGACATACGGGGGCATGCGGCTGTTGACCTGTTGTGCCAGTTCGACCATGCGCAGGCTGCGCCCGGTCGCGGCGGCCAGGTCCTGGGGGACGGCGTGGCCGCCGACGCCGGGGCCGGGGCGGAACGCCTGGAAGCCGAACGGCTTGGTCTCCGCGCAGCGGATGACGTCCCACAGGTCGACGCCCAAGTCGTGGCAGAGCACCGCCATCTCGTTGACGAGGGCGATGTTTACCTGCCGGTAGTTCGTCTCCAGCACCTGCACGGTCTCCGCCTCGCGCGGCCCACGCGCGCGTACCACCTTGTCGGTCAGGCGTCCGTAGAAGGTGGCGGCGGACTCCGTGCAGGCGGGGGTGAGGCCGCCGATGACCTTGGGTGTGTTGGCGGCCCCGAAGTCGCGGTTGCCGGGGTCGACGCGGCTCGGCGAGTAGGCGAGGTGGAAGTCGCGGCCCGCGCGCAGCCCGGAGCCCGCTTCGAGGAGCGGACGCAGGAGATTCTCCGTCGTGCCGGGCGGAACCGGTGACTCCAGGATGACGGTGGTGTGCGGGCGCAGCCGCTCGGCGAGGGTGCGGGCGGCGGACTCCACCTGGGTGAGGTCGGGTGCGCCGTCCGTGCCGCGCGGGGCCGGGGCGCAGATGACGGCGGTGCGGACACGGCCGAGCTCGGCGGGGCTGGAGGTGGGCCGGAAGCCCCGGGCGAGCATCCGGCGCAGTTCGGCGGCGGTGAGGGAGCCGGCCTCGGGGCCGGTCCGGTACCCGAGCGTCGGGATGCCGGCCGCGACGGCGGCTTGGGCCAGGGGCAGGCCGAGATGACCGAGTCCGATGACGGCGAGATCTGCGGGCATGGCGTGGGCCGTCCTTCCCAGTAGCCGAGGCGGGAGCGGTGCGCAACTGCTGTGGACAGAATGAGCGAGCGACGAGGGCAATGTCAGACTAGGAGTAAATATGACCGATTTGCGTGATTGACTACGCGCGTTTCCTCAGGTGTTTGTCCACAGGCTGCCGGTGCGTGGTGGCCGAAGTCGGGCATCGCGGTCAGACTTTGGGCATGAGGAGAGGTGAGCCGGGTCTCGCTTGACGGGTGCGGCCGGCGCGACATGGCGGGAGGCAGCGGTGAGGACAGGGACACTGGGGCCGGCGCAGCGTGCCGAGTCGTTGGCCGGCATGGCCGAGCGCGAGCTGGATGTGCTGGTCGTGGGCGGGGGCGTGGTCGGCGCGGGCACGGCGCTGGACGCCGCCACCCGCGGCCTGTCCACGGGCCTGGTCGAGGCCCGTGACTGGGCGTCGGGCACCTCCAGCAGGTCGAGCAAGCTGATACACGGCGGCCTGCGCTATCTGGAGATGCTGGACTTCGCACTCGTGCGCGAGGCGCTGAAGGAGCGCGGTCTGCTGCTGGAGCGCCTGGCGCCCCACCTCGTCAAGCCGGTCCCGTTTCTGTACCCCCTTCAGCACAGGGGCTGGGAGCGGCTGTACGCGGGCTCGGGTGTCGCGCTCTACGACGCCATGTCGATGGCGCGCGGCCACGGCCGGGGCCTGCCGCTGCACCGTCACCTGAGCCGCCGTCACGCCCTGCGCGTCGCCCCCTGCTTGAAGAAGGACGCCCTGGTCGGCGCCTTGCAGTACTACGACGCGCAGATGGACGACGCGCGCTTCGTGGCGACCTTGGTGCGCACAGCCGTGTGGTACGGCGCGAAGGCCGCCAACCGGGCCCGTGTGATCGGCTTCCTGCGCGAGGGTGAGCGGGTCGTCGGCGCCCGGGTCCAGGACGTGGAGGGAGGCGGGGAGTACGAGGTCCGCGCCCAGCAGATCGTCAACGCCACGGGGGTGTGGACCGACGACACCCAGGCGATGGTGGGCGAGCGGGGCCAGTTCCATGTCCGGGCGTCCAAGGGGATCCATCTGGTCGTGCCGAAGGACCGGGTGCACTCGACGACGGGCCTGATCCTGCGGACCGAGAAGTCCGTCCTCTTCGTCATCCCGTGGGGCCGGCACTGGATCATCGGCACGACGGACACCGACTGGAGTCTCGACAAGGCACACCCCGCGGCCTCCAGCGCCGACATCGACTATCTGCTGGAGCATGTGAACTCGGTCCTCGCTGTCCCGCTCACACGGGACGACGTCGAGGGGGTGTACGCGGGCCTGAGGCCCCTACTCGCCGGAGAGTCCGACGCCACCAGCAAACTGTCCCGCGAGCACACCGTGGCGCACCCGGCGCCCGGGCTCGTGGTCGTCGCGGGCGGCAAGTACACGACGTACCGGGTGATGGCCAAGGACGCCGTCGACGAGGCGGTGCACGGCCTCGACCGGCGGGTGGCCGAATGCGTCACCGAGGACGTCCCCCTGCTGGGCGCCGAGGGATACCGGGCGATGTGGAACGCACGGGCCCGCATAGCCGCGCGCACCGGACTGCACGTGGTCCGGGTCGAGCATCTGCTGAACCGCTACGGCTCGATGGCGGACGAGGTGCTCGACCTGATCACGGCCGATCCCTCACTGGGCGAACCGCTCCACGCGGCCGACGACTATCTGCGCGCCGAGGTGGTGTACGCGGCGTCGCACGAGGGCGCCCGGCATCTGGACGACGTGCTGACGCGGCGGACGCGCATCTCGATCGAGACGTTCGACCGCGGCACGCGCAGCGCCCGGGAGGCGGCCGAACTGATGGCCCCGGTACTCGGCTGGGACATGGACCAGATAGAGCGCGAGGTGGAGCACTACGAGAAGCGGGTGGAGGCGGAGCGGGAGTCGCAGCGTCAGCCCGACGATCTGACGGCGGATGCGGCGAGGCTGGGGGCGCCGGACATAGTGCCGCTGTAGCCGCCAGGGCGTACCCGGATTCACTCGAACGGGTGGCGCGATCCGGGATCTCTGTTCGGAACCGGGTCGTTCCAAGAGGTGCGGGGGCGGAATCCGACCGTGAGCGGGGCCGGTTCCGGGCCGGAGTCCGTGCCCCGTCCGTGTCCGCGGGCCGGTCGGGCCTTGTGACGTCGGAGTCGCCGGAGCCGCCGGATCCGTCGGCGGTCGAGGCGCGGCAATACGGTCGGGGAAGCGTGATGGGGTTGTCCGGCGCGGCGGCAGTGCGATCCCTCCTCGCCGCGGCCCATCATGGGACGAACCTGTGACAGGGACGGATCGGGCCTCCCGCGTGACCGGTTCCGGCGACGGGACATGGGCGCGCCAGGGGTGCACAGCGGACGCAGCGGTGCAGACCGGGCTCTCGGGCGCCCTGTCCGGGTCTCGTTCATGCTCCGGCGGGTCTCTCAGGACGCCCTCCGGCGTGGGACGACCCGCCGAACCAGGGGCACCCTGGGCGTTGGGCGGTCCGCGCGTGGGGGACAATGGAGGCTCTGTCAGGGCGGGTTGCATGAGGGGACGCATGTCGGAGGCGGAGCGGGCGGGGACATCCCGTCAGGACAAGAGCGAACGTCTCCTCGCCGGGCGGTACCGGCTGGGAGACGTACTCGGCCGCGGCGGCATGGGCACGGTGTGGCGGGCCGAGGACGAGACCCTGGGCCGTACGGTCGCGGTCAAGGAGCTGCGGTTCCCGTCGAGCATCGACGAGGACGAGAAACGGCGCCTGATCACACGCACGTTGCGGGAGGCCAAGGCGATCGCCCGGATCCGCAACAACGGCGCGGTGACGGTCTTCGACGTGGTCCACGAGGACGACCGGCCTTGGATCGTGATGGAGCTGATCGAGGGCAAGTCGCTCGCCGAGGTCATCCGCGAGGACGGCGTGCTGGAGCCCAAGCGCGCCGCCGAGGTCGGACTCGTGGTGCTCGACGTGCTGCGCGCCGCGCACCGCGAGGGCATCCTGCACCGCGATGTGAAGCCGTCGAACGTGCTGATCGCCGAGGACGGCCGGGTCGTGCTCACGGACTTCGGCATCGCGCAGGTCGAGGGCGACCCCTCCGTCACCTCCACCGGCATGCTGGTCGGCGCCCCCTCGTACATCTCGCCGGAGCGGGCGCGCGGGCACAAGCCCGGCCCGGCGGCGGACCTGTGGTCGCTCGGCGGACTGCTGTACGCGTCGGTCGAGGGCATCCCGCCGTACGACAAGGGGTCGGCGATCGCCACGCTGACCGCGGTGATGACCGAACCTCTGGAGGAGCCGAAGAACGCGGGCCCGCTGAAAAGCGTCATCTACGGCCTGCTCGCGAAGGATCCCCAGCAGCGCCTCGACGACGCGGGCGCCCGGGCGATGCTCAACGAGGTCATCCACGCGCCGGACGAGCCGGACGAGAAGGAGAAGGTCGCCGCGGACGCGACGCGGGTCGTGCCGCTGCCGCCGGTGCCCGGGAAGAGCGGGGACGAGGGGGCTCCGGCCTCCGGGGGCAAGCGGGGCGAGGAGGCGGCCGAGCGGCTGCGCGGGGCGCTGCGGTCGGTACGCAAGTCCGCGGCGTCGCTCGGTGCGGCCACGGCCGCCGCGAGCTCCGCCGCGCGGACCAAGTCCTCGGGAGCCGGGCCGGAGCAGGCGTCCGAGGACGCTGCCTCCCCGAGCACTCCGAGTGCCAAGAGGCCCGCCGCCGGGACGTCGAGCCCGGCCGGTTCACCCGGCGCATCGGACGCGTCCGATGCGGGGGCGGCCTCCGCGGGTGCGCGGAGCGAAAGTGGCACCGCCGGATCGAACTCCGGTGCGACGAAGCCGAGTTCGGGATGGCCCATACTGCCGGACCCGGACCGGCCCCCGCGGCCGGCGCAGCCGCCGAGGGCGCCGCTCACCGACGTGGTGCCGAAGCGGACGCTGGTGATCGTGGCGGTCGTCGTGGTACTGGCCGTGCTCGGCACGGTGCTCGCGCTCACCCTCCACGGCGGCGACAGCGACGAGCAGGACGGCAAGAAGGGCGGCGCCAAGACCGCCGTGACCAGCGGCGCGACGGCCCGCACCGGCAGCGGCGGTGGAAGCGGCAACGGCAACGGCCGGAGCGGCGGCAGCACGCACACGGACAACGGGAGCACCAGCGGCACCGCGACCAGCGGGTCGGACGCGCAGAACACCACCGGCGGTTCGGCCGCCCCCGGCGGGAGCGACGACGACACCTCCTCCGGTTCCTCGGGCGACGACGGCTCGGTGAAGACGTACAAGGGTGGTCAGGGGTACTCCATCGGGCTGCCGAAGGGCTGGAAGTACCAGTCGTCGGACGATGCCGGTGACCGGTTCACCGGTCCCGACGGGCAGCGGCTGCTCGTCGCCTGGACGTCCACGCCCAAGGACGACCCGGTGGCGGACTGGGAGAACCAGGAGCGCTACATGCAGCGCTCCCAGTACAAGAAGATCCGTATCGCGAAGGTGGAGTACAAGGGCTGGAACACGGCCGACTGGGAGTTCACCTACGTCGACGGCGGTACCACGTACCGGGTGATCGACCGTGGATTCGTCGTCAACGCGCATCAGGGATACGGGCTGATGTACACGGCGAAGGCCGACGACTGGGACGGCGATCTGCGCACGGACACCTGGAAGACGCTGGCCGGGACCTTCCGGCCGAAGTCATGACGTACCGAACGGCCGACTGACGTTCCGTGCGCTCCTGTCGTGGGGAGATATGGCATCCCCGGGTTGCAGGTTGCCTCCGGCACGTATCGTGAGGAATTGCGGACCGCAGGCAACCAGAACGGGGCGCAAGGCGAACGGAATTGACCGACCGGGCGGCCGGGGGAGGCATCGTGGACGACTATGCGGGACGGGTGCTCGCCGACCGCTACCGCCTGCCGCTGCCGCCGGCCGACGAGTTCGAACTCGCCGAGACCCGGGCCTTCGACACCTACAGCGGGCAGGAAGTCCTCGTACGGCAGGTGCCGTTGCCCGAGGTCGTCGAGGCGGAGGTGCTCGGCGCGGACGGACTGCCCGAGGGATTCGTGGCCCGGGACGGCCAAGGCCGCGGCGGCACCGGCCGTACGACGGCCACGCGCCGGCCCGCCGAGCCCGCCGTACGGCGCGCGATCGAGGCCGCCCAGGCAGCCGCCGGGATACCCGACCACCCCCGGCTCGACCAGGTCTTCGACGTGTTCGCCGAGGGCGGTTCGCTGTGGATCGTCAGTGAGCTGGTACCCGCACGGTCGCTGGCGGCGCTGCTCGCGGAGAAGCCGCTGACGCCGTACCGCGCGGCGGAGGTCGCCTCCGACGTCCTCATGGCACTGCGGGTGCTGCACGGCCATGGCTGGGTGCACCGGAACATCACGGCACGCACGGTGCTCGTCTGCGACGACGGCCGCGTGATGCTGACGGGACTCGCGGTGGGGGCGGCGGAGGAGGCGCTGTGCGGGTACGACCCGGTGCCGGTGCAGGAGACCGAGAGCGATGCCGGGCCGCCGGGCCGGGGCGGGGACCTGCCGGGGGCTGGTTCCGGGAGCCGTACGGGCAGCGGCGTTCCCGGCGGCCCCCCCGCGGGTGACGGTGGCTCGTTCGGCGCCCCGGGCGGGCCGGCGGACCGGTCCGTGGGCGGGGCCCTGGGCGGGCCCGCGTCGGGCGTGGACCCCGAGGCCGCCCGGCGGGCCGCGATCGAGGCGCGGGCGAACGGCCCGGCTCCGGGCGGGGGCGCGCCCGCCGGTGGCGCCGCCGTCCCCCGGGCGCTGGAGTCCGCCGAGGACGTACGGGCCGCGCGGGCCGGGGCGATCGCGGCGTACCGCGCCGGGGCCCGGGCCGCGGCGCGCGTACAGGAGGAACAGCGCGGCGGACGCGCGGCGTTGCCCGCGCCCCGGCAGGCCGAGAACGGCGCCGAGACCAGGCCCGGCACCCCGCCGGGCCAGATCGCCGACCCGTACGGGGTGAGCCGTACGACGTCCTGGCACGGTGCGGTGCCCCGCCCCGCGGCACCCGCCGCCGACGACCGGCCCGCACTGCCCGGCACCAACCCCGCGCCCCGGAGCGACGGTACGGGCCCGTACGAGAAGGACGCGGGCCCGTATGAGGGGGACACGGGCCCGGCGGACCCCGACGCGCGCGGCACCGAGCCCGGTGCCGTCGGCACGCCCTGGAACCACCGCGGTCCCGCCACCGCCCTCGCCGCCGAGCGTGCCCGGCAGGCGCGGATGGCAGTCGTCGGGCCCGTCACCGAGCGCTGGGCGCCCGAACAGGCCGGTCCCGTGCACGAGAACTGGCAGCTGGCCCCGCCCATCGGCCCCGCCACCGACCTGTGGGCGCTGGGCGCGCTGCTGTTCCGCGCCGTGCAGGGGCATGCGCCGTATCCCGAGGAGAGCACCGCCGAACTGGTCCAACTCGTCTGCTCGGAACCGCCCGCCTTTGCCGAGGAGTGCGGCCCGCTGCGCCCGGTCGTGGAGTCGCTGCTCCGTCAGGATCCCACCGAGCGACTGGACTTCGAGGAGCTGCGCGGCTGGCTGCGCTCCCTCGTGAGGTCCGCGCCCGAGCCCGAGGCGGGGACGCATGTGGTCGCGGCGCCGCCCGTCGACCCCAGCAGGCTGCCGATCGTACGGCGCCGGGGCGAACTGGTCCGCAGGCGCCGCGCCGGGCTGCCCGCGACCACCCGTGCCCGCCACAAGCGTGCCCGGGACGAGCGCCCGCCGAAGCCCCGCAGGCTCGGCCGCATCCTGCTGCTGCTGATCCTGCTCGCGCTGGCCGGCGTGGTCGCGTACGCCCTGGTCTTCATGCCGAAAGCGGGAGACCCCGCCGGTGCCGGCAGCGCGCGTGAGAACACCGGTGCCGCCGAGGACGCCACCCCGACGCCGCGGCACTCCGCCACGAGCGGCGCGCAGCAGCCGGGGCGTGGGGGCTCCAAGAGCCCTTCGCCGTCGGGCGGTTCCCCGCAGACCCAGACCGACGAGCCCCAGGTTGCCCAGGGCTTCACCCTGCGTACGGACCCCGAGGGCTTCCGTGTCGCCGTGGCGAGCGGCTGGAGCCGTGCACCGAAGAACAACAGGGGTCAGATCGTGTACTCCCAGGGCGATTTCGAGCTGATCGTCGTCCCCGGACGCGACAGCACGAGCAGATACGGCGGCGATCCGCTGACGTACCAGCGGGAGTCGGAGCCCGAACTGCAGCCGTTCCGCGACTCGACCTGGGCCACCTCCAGCGGGATGCGGCGCATCGATGCCGGCGGACGGACCATGACCGAAGGGCAGTTCACCTGGACGGACGGCACCGGGCGCGAGCTGTTCGTACGCAATCTCGCCCTCATCGTCGGCGGCCGCTACCACGTGGTGCAGGTCCGCGGCCCGGAGGCCGAAGTGGACGAGGTGACCCGGCTGTTCGAGCAGGCGGAACAGACGTACCAGGCGACCGGTTGAGGCATTCGCACAAGACATGCACACAGGGCATAGGTGCAGGACATGACTGTGCTGAAGGGTCGTCGCGTGCCCGCCGGTGCTCAGGAAGACGAGGTCCGATTGCGCTGAGAGTGCGGTGGTTCCGTCCCCTACGGGGAAGGGAGAACCGTCACAGTGCGGTCTCCGTTACGACCCCACCCGTTCCCAGCGCGAGGGGTGCTCTTTAGTCTGACCTCGTCAAGACCATTGCGGGGAAACGTGAATCAGATGCAGGGCCTGCTCCTCGCGGGCCGCTACCGGCTTGTCGACTCCATCGGCAGCGGGGGTATGGGCCGGGTGTGGCGCGCCCACGACGAGGTGCTCCACCGGGCAGTCGCCATCAAGGAACTGACGGCCGCACTGTACGTCACGGAGAGTGATCGGCCGGTCCTTCTCGCCCGGACCCACGCCGAGGCACGCGCCGCCGCGCGCATCAACCACTCGGCCGTCGTCACCATCCATGACGTCCTGGAGCACGACAACCGGCCCTGGATCGTGATGGAACTGGTCGAGGGCGGCTCGCTCGCCGATGCGGTGAAGGAGCGCGGCCGGCTGGAGCCCGTCGAGACCGCGCGCATCGGACTGTGGGTGCTGCGGGCCCTGCGCGCCGCGCACTCGGCGGGCGTGCTGCACCGCGATGTGAAGCCCGGCAACGTTCTGCTCGCCACCGACGGACGCGTGCTGCTCACCGACTTCGGGATCGCCCAGGTCGAGGGCGACACCACCATCACGCGCACGGGAGAGATCGTCGGCTCCGTGGACTATCTGGCGCCCGAGCGCGTCCGCGGCCACGATCCGGGCCCCTCCTCCGACCTGTGGGCGCTCGGCGCCACCCTGTACACGGCGGTGGAGGGCAGGTCGCCGTTCCGGCGGACCTCGCCGCTGACCACCATGCAGGCCGTCGTCGACGAGGAGCCCGCGCAGCCGACGTTCGCGGGCGCCCTGGACTCGGTGATCGCGGCACTGCTGCGCAAGGACCCGGCCGAGCGGCCCGACGCGGAACAGCTCGAACAGATGCTGGCCGAGGCCGCGGAGGGACGGCGTCCCAAGGCGGCGCAGGAGTACGTGACGACGCAGCACCTGGACACGAGCGGCGTCGGTGACCCGGCCACGGCGGTGACGGGTCAGCGCGAGAGCCGCGGCGCGCACACGGCCGGCAGCACACTGGACCACCCCGCCCCTGCCCTCGCCCAGGCGCACGCTCCCCGCGGGCGCCGTCGCGGCCGCACGGTCGCGCTCGTCCTCGCGGTGGCCGCGATCCTCGGCGCGGGGGGCGCGGTGGCCGTGAACTCCTTCGGCAACCCCGACAGCGGCAGCACCGCGAACACCGGCAGCACCGCGAACACCGGTACCGCCGACCCGACGCCGTCCACGAGCACACAGGCGCAGTCGGCGGGTGCCGTCCCGGACGGCTGGGTGCGCAAGAAGGACCCCGCGGGCTTCAGCCTCGTCCTGCCCGGCAAGCAGTGGAAGCGGATGCCGTACGACTCCTTCCAGACCGACTACACGCCCGACGGCGGCAAGCACTTCATCCGTATCGCCGTGGACAGCTCACCGGACTTCGCGGACGCGCACGATCACCAGCTCGACCTGGAGCAGCAGCTTCAGCGGCTCGTCGACTACCGGCGGGTGACCCTGCACGAGAACATCTACCGTGACCGGCCCGGGTCCCTGTGGGAGTACACCTGGACCGCGCTGGCGAAGGACACGCCGTTCCCGGGGCCCCGGCACGCCGTGGAGGAGACGTACTTCGCCCGCAACGGCGTGGAGTACGCCATCTACATGTCCGGCCCGGCCTCGGACTGGGACACGACGCGGAAGCAGTTCGACGTGGTGCTGCGGGGGTGGGGTCAGCCGGAGGGGTGACGGGCCGGGGGACAGGCCACGGGCGACCGGCAAGAGGGAGCGCGGGGCGAGCGCCCGGCGCGTGAGGCGCGCGGCACCCGGACTCGCGCCGTTCACGACCCTGAGGACCGGTTGTCTGCGACGGAGCGTCACTTCACGGCGCTCGCGCCCCCGTCGGCGCGCCCTGTGCACGCCTTTCGTGCGCCTTGCCCGCCCATCCGCGCGCCCCGTGTACGTCGCTTGTCGGCCACCGTAGCGACAGCGTCGCGGAGGGTTCCCATCAGGTGCGGCATGATGGGGCGTATGGGGACCGAGGGGGAGAACGTCCGTGTCATAGCGGGCCGCTACCGGCTTCACCAGCGGATCGGCCGCGGTGGCATGGGCGTTGTCTGGCGGGCGTCCGACGAACTGCTCGGCCGTCAGGTGGCCGTCAAGGAACTCACGGTCGATCCCTCGCTCTCCGCCGACGAGGCCCGGCTTCAGCGCGAGCGCACCCTGCGCGAGGCGCGGGCGGTGGCGCAGTTGCGGCATCCGCACATCGTCGTCGTCCATGACGTCGTCGAGCACGACGAGCGCCCGTACATCGTGATGGAGCTGATCGTCGGCGGCTCGCTCGCCGAACGCATCGCCCGGCAGGGGCCGGTCGACGCCCGCGAGGCCGCCCGGATCGGCATCGCTCTGCTGGGCGCGCTGCGGCGTGCCCATGACGCCGGCGTCCTGCACCGCGATCTGAAGCCGGCGAACGTCCTGATCGAGGCGGGCACCGATCGCGTCGTCCTCACCGACTTCGGCATCGCGCAGGTCACGGGCGCCACGACGCTCACCGAGACCGGCTCCTTCGTCGGCTCCCCCGAGTACACCGCCCCCGAGCGGATGTCCGGCGACCGGACCGGGCCCGAGTCGGACCTGTGGTCCCTGGGTGCGCTGCTGTGCGCGGTGCTGAGCGGCGAGTCGCCCTTCCGCCGCGACTCGCTGGGCGGGGTCCTGCACGCGGTCGTCGTCGACGAGATCCGTCCGCCCGCGCAGGCCGGGCCGATCCTGCCCGTCGTACGGGGACTGCTGGAACGCGACCCGGAGCGGCGCCTGGACGCGGCCGAGGCGGAGCGGCTGCTGGGGGAGTTCCTGGAGACGGGCCGGACACCACGGGTGCCGGTGCCCTACACGCCGACACAACGGGACGTCCCCCGGCATGTCCTGTCCTTGTCCTCGCGGCAGGAGTCCGAGACGGCGGCGAGCCGGGAGGCGGCCGGGGCGCGGCCCGCCCGGCGGTCGGCGCGGGCCGTCGTCGTGGCCGCCCTGGTCGCGGCGATGGCGGGCGCGGGCCTGTCGGCGGCGGCCCTGCTGATGCGCGGCGGCGGGGTCGGGCCCGGGCCCACGGCACCGTCGCACCCGTCGGCCGGCACGGGAGCGTCGGGCGCGTCGGCCGGCTCCGGATCCCCGCGCCCGTCGCCCTCCGGCTCCGCGCCCGGGCCCACGGTGACGGTGACCCGCTCGCCGTCCCCAGCCACGGCCGTCGGCCGCACGGCGCCCTCGGGCTATCGGCAGGTGCGCGACCCGGGCGGTTTCTCGCTGGCCGTGCCGGACGGGTTCACCCGCAGTCCGCAGGGGGAGCGGATCTTCTATCTGTCCCCGGGGCAGACGTTCCGCCTCGGCATCAAGGTGGCGGAGCCCGACGCGGGCGGACCGCTCGCGGTGATGCGGCGCTCCGCGGCGGACGGCCCCTCCACGAACCCGGGGTACCACGACGGCAGCGTCACGGAAACCTCGCACCGCGGCAGCCCCGCCGCGCTCTGGGAGTTCAGCTGGAACGGCTTCACGGCCGCCGAGGGCCCCCGGCACACCTACGACCTGTGCTGGGAGGAGGGCGGCCGGTTGTACGACGTGTGGGTGTCGGCGCCCGTCGGGAAGGAGAAGGAGGCGAAGGAGTACTTCGACGTCGCGGTCGACACGTTCGGTGCGGGGTGACCTCCGCGTTCGTAGCGGGGTGATCTCGGTCCGTCGAGCCCCCGAGTGACGAGTTCCGGACTGCAACCGCCGGAACCAGAGCGTCCAGGATCAGCGACCGTACGTCCGGCCCGGTTCCTCAGATCGCCTTCCCGGATGCGAACAACTGCCACTCATGCCTGGATTGCGCCGTGAGGCCGGACCGCCCACGCGCCTCAGTGACCGACATCACATCAGGGATGGCCATTCATTGAATCTTCACGGGGGGGTCATTGACGAATCATGATATCTTCATGATTCTTACCGGCATCTTGCCTGCCCCTTAAGAGCGAGCAAACGGCGGCGCTACTGAGGCGGCGGCGTCGAGCCCGGGATCAATCGAAAAGTGGGGCGTGCCCTAGTTTCTGGAGAGCTTGAGGATGGTCAGCCCCACTGTCTCGGTGATTGTCGCTGCATACAACGCGATGCCGTATGTGACGCGTTCCATCACTTCTGTCGCCGAACAGACCATTGGCCGGGAGGCCCTTGAGGTCATCACCGTCAACGACGGTTCGACCGACGGAACGGGTGAGGAACTGGAGCGCCTCGCCGAGGTGTATCCGGGTCTGATGCGCGTCATCCACCAGGAGAACTCCGGTGGCCCCTCGGCGCCCCGCAACGTCGGTCTCGACCATGCCCGCGGGCGGTTCGTGTTCTTCTTGGACGCTGACGACTATCTGGGGCCCGAGACCCTGGAACGCATGGTGGCGATGGCCGAGGAGAACGGCACCGACATCGTGCTCGGCAAGATGGTGGGCGTGAACGGACGCGGCCTTCCCGCGTCGATGTTCAAGCGCACCCAGCCCAAGACCGACGTCTTCAACTCCCGGGTCTACTGGGCTCTGAACCCGCTGAAGCTGTTCCGCCGCGAACTGCTGGAGCGGGAGGGGCTGCGCTTCCCGACCGGCCTGCCCATCGGTGAGGACCAGCCGTTCACGGCGCTCGCGTATCTGGCGGCCGAGGGCGGCATCTCCGTGATCGCCGACTACGACTGCCTGTTCTGCACCCTGCGGGAAGACGGCGGCAACACCACGTCCCGCACCAAGGGGTCGGAGCCCCGTCTGCGGTTCCTGCCGTACATGATCGATCTGCTCATCGAGAACGTGCCGCCGGGCCGGAACCGCGACCACCTCGCCCACCGCCACCTGACCATCGAGGTGCAGAACCTCCTCGCCCATATCGCGCGCGAGTCGCGCGAGGACGCGGAGAAGACCCTCGCCCGGCTCGCCGACACCATCGCCCCGCTGTGGCACGAGGGCATGGACGAGCATCTCTCCGCGATGGCCCGGCTGCGGCTGTACCTGGTGCGGCACCGGATGCTCGACGAGGTTCTCGAACTGCTCAAGTTCGAACGGGAGCTGGCCAAGAGCAAGGTGTCCACCCCGGTGCACGCCGAGGGCGGCCGTGCCTACGCCCGCTACCCGTTCTTCCGTGACCCGGCCCGCGCCGTCCCGGACTCCGTCTACGACGTCACCCCCCAGCTCGGCGTGCGGCACCACGTCAGCCGTGCCGAGCTGAGCGGCACCACCCTGCACCTGGCGGGACACGGCTATCTGCACCGGGTCGAGACCCTGGACGTGACCACCGCACTGCTGCTGCGGGAACGGGAGAGCGGTACGGAGTACCGGCTGCCCGTCACGCACACCGCGACGTCCGGACTCGGAGCGGACGAGGACGAGGGCCGGTTCACGTACGAGAAGGCCGGGTTCGAGGCGGCCGTCGACATCGCCACCGCCGCCGACGGCAAGCCGCTCCCCGACGGGCTGTGGGACATCTCCCTCGCGATCGGCGCGCAGAGCGTCACGCGCCAGGTGCGGATCGGCAGCAAGCGCGCCGACAACGTCTCCGGCGGCCCCGCCACGCGCGTTGTGAGCGGTGCCGGCGACGGCCCGCGGGCCGTCACGCTCTACACCACCAAGCCGTACGGCAACTTCACCCTCGACCTCGGCCAGAAGAAGCACCGCGTCGCCTCCCGCATCAAGGTCGCCGCGGTGCGCTGGTCGGCCAGCAACCCGACGGAACTGCTGATCGGCGGGACCAGTGCGCTCGAGGAGTTCCCGGACGGGCTGAAGGTCGTCCTCACCTCCGACGACGGGACGACGGCCGTCTTCCCCGCCCAGCGGACCCCGCACACCGACGGCTTCACCGCGCGCGTGGACGTGCGGGACCTCGGATCCGGCGTGTGGCAGGGCGAACTGCGGTTCGGGGACCCCGCGGCGCTCGCCACACCGCTGCCCGCGCTGCCCGCGTCCCTCGGCCCGGCCAAGTGGCGCCGGCTGGGACTGCCCTGGTACGCCAAGCAGGTCGACGGCAAGCGCGACCGCTTCGTGCTCCGCGTCGCCAGGACCGAACTGGGCAAGGCCATCGCGCGCCGCGTCAAGTCCTGAGCGCGGCACGGCCGTTGGCGGATGAGCGCGTCGACAACGGGTGATCCCGCACGGTACTGATGGGACATGCGTACTGATGCGGGACGCCTGATCGACGGCCGCTACCGGTTGACCGAGCGGATCGGCTCCGGCGGCATGGGCACCGTATGGCGCGCCGTGGACGAACTCATGGAGCGGGACGTCGCCGTCAAGCAGCCCCGGCTGCCGGGCGATCCGGACGACGCGGCGCACCGGCGGGCCGCCCACCGGATCTACCGTGAGGCGCGTGCCGCCGCCCGTGTCGACCATCCGGCGGCCGTGTCCGTCCACGACGTGGTCGTCGAGGACGGCTCTCCCTGGATCATCATGGAGCTGGTCCGCGGGGAGTCCCTCGACGAGGCGCTGCACCGCGGTCCGCTGGCACCGGTCGAGGCCGCGCGCATCGGCCTCGCCGTCGTCGGCGCGCTCGGCGCGGCGCACCGCGTCGGCATCGTGCACCGCGATGTGAAGCCCGCGAACGTGCTGCTCGGACCGCGCGGCCGGGTCGTCCTCACCGACTTCGGCATCGCCCATGTCCAGGGCGAGGAGTCCCTCACCGTCACCGGGGAGTTCGTCGGCTCGCTGGAGTTCATAGCGCCGGAGCGCATGTCCGGCCGGAACGCCGGTCCCGCCTCGGACCTGTGGTCGCTGGGCGTGCTGCTGTACGCGGCCGTCGAGGGATGGTCCCCCTTCCGTCGTACGACGGTGGAGTCCACCCTCGCCGCGGTCCTCGCCGCCGACCCTCCCGAGCCCGAGCGCGCCGGACCGCTCGCGCCCCTCGTCGGGCGGCTGCTGGCGAAGGAGCCCGAGCAAAGGCCCGGCGCGCAGGAGACGCGCGCGGCCCTGGAGGCGGTGGCCGAGGGGTGGCCCACCCCGGGGGCGACGCGGGAGGAGCCTGCGCAGCCTCAGGACGCGGCGGGCCTGCGGGAGTTCACGGAGGACGCGGGAACGTTCCGCCTGCGCACCGCACCGCCGCGTCCGGAGGGCGCCTCCCCGTCCGCGCCGGGGGACGCCACGCCTTCCGCGTCGGCCGCCACCGCTCCGTCCACGCCGGAGAACGCCTCAGAGTCCCCGTCGACGACCACCACTCCGTCCACGGAACCCACCACCCCGTCCACCCCGGAACCCACTGCCCCCTCCGCACAGGAGTCCCCCGCACCCCCCGCCTCCCCGCCGACCGTCACCACGTCGTCCGCCGCCCGGCCAAGGCGTCGGTTCCTGCTCCGTCCCGCCCCCGCCGCCGCGCTCGGCATCCTGCTCGTGGGCGGCGCCTGGCTCGGTGCGTCTCACTTCGGCGAGTCCGGCGTGTCCGGCCGCTCCCGCGACGGTGGCGTCACGGAACAGCACGCCACCTACCGTTCGGCGCCCGGGGCCGTCGCCGCGAGTCCCGCCGCCGGCACCTGGACCGCCCACCGCGAGCCGCGGCTCGACGCGATCGTGTACGTACCGGCGGGCACGGCACGGGACTCGGCCACGGACCGCACCGTCACCTACGGCGACGACACCGTCCGGCTCCGTCTGACCCGGGAGAAGTCGGCCCCCACCCCTTTGAAGGCATGGGCGCGGCAGGCCACCGCCGCCTGGCCGGGCGACGACGCGCACACTCTCTCCACACCCACGAGCTTCCACGGCGACGACGCCATGCTCACCGACACCACCTACCAGGTGGGCCGGAAGCGGCACCGGGTGCTCCAGCTCCTGGTCGTCACGGCTGCCCGCGAGTTCTACGCGCTGCGCGTGGACATGCCTCAAGGCACCCCCGACGAGCGACGCGGCACCTCGCTGTTCAAGGGCGCCCGGGACCGCCTGAAAGTCGGCAACACCCTGCTGGGCTCCTGACAACGCCCTGATCAGCGCATTTCCTGCCAGCGGTCACTGGCGCGGTGTGGACGCCCCGTGAAAGCGCATTACCGACGGGTACCCAAACGCCTCACCCCGTCATACGCTGCGCCTCATGACGGACTCGCAGGCCCCGGAGAAGGCCACCGACAAGACCCGTACGGACGCGGCCGGCACCAACCCGCTCGCCCCCGCTCCCGTCGGCGCCCGCACCGCCGCCGACGTGGTCACCCCGGAGCTGGTCGCCCAGCTCACCAAGGGTGTCGTCGGCTCCGGCCGCACCGCCAACCACACGCCGTTCACCGGCGAGAAGCTGGCCGACCTGCCCGAGTCCACCCCCGAGGACGTGGCGGTCGCGTTCGAGCGGGCCCGCGTCGCCCGGGCCGCCTGGGGCGCGACCCCCGTAGGGCAGCGCGCCGCCGTACTGCTCCGCTTCCACGACCTGGTGCTCGCCCGCCAGGCCGAGGTCCTCGACCTGATCCAGCTGGAGACCGGCAAGGCCCGCCTCCACGCCCACGAGGAGGTGCAGGCCGTCACCGTCGCGGCCCGGCACTACGGCCGCAAGGCCCCCTCGTATCTGAGGCCCAAGCGGCACACCGGCGCCATTCCGACACTGACGAAGGTCACCGAGCTGCGCCACCCGCGCGGCGTCGTCGGCCAGATCGCCCCCTGGAACTACCCCCTGGAACTGTCGGTCGGCGACGCGCTCCCCGCGTTCGTCGCGGGCAACGCCGTCGTGATGAAGCCCGACACCGAGACGTGCCTGACCGCGCTGTGGGCGCGCGACCTGCTGATCGAGGCCGGGCTGCCCGCCGATGTCTTCCAGGTCGTCCTCGGCGAGGGACCGGTCGTCGGCCCGGAGATCGTCCGGCACGCCGACTATGTCTCCTTCACCGGCTCCACCCGCACCGGCCGCGAGGTCGCCCAGGGCGCCGCCGCCCGTCTCGTCGGGGTCTCGCTCGAACTCGGCGGCAAGAACGCCATGCTGGTCCTCGAGGACGCCGACCTCGACAAGGCCGCCGCGGGTGCCGTCCGCGCCTGCTTCTCGTCCGCGGGTCAACTGTGCATCTCCATCGAGCGGTTGTACGTCCACGAGTCGGTCGCGGACGCCTTCCTGGAGCGCTTCGTCGCCCGCACCAAGGCCATGCGGCTCGGCACATCCCTCGCGTACGGGGCCGACATGGGCTCGCTGGTCGGCGACCGGCAGCTTCAGACGGTGACCCGGCATGTCCAGGAGGCCGTGGCCAAGGGCGCGAAGGTCCTGGCCGGCGGCGTCGCCCGCCCGGACATCGGCCCGTACTTCTACGAGCCCACCGTTCTCGACGGCGTCGAGGCGCCGATGGCGGTGTGCGCGGAGGAGACCTTCGGGCCGGTGGTGTCGGTCTACCGCTTCTCGTCGGAGGACGAGGCGGTCGAACGCGCCAACTCCACGCCGTACGGCCTCAACTCCTCCGTCTGGACGAAGGACGGCCGGCGCGGACGCGCGATCGCCGCCCGGCTGCGCACCGGCACGGTCAACGTCAACGAGGGCTATGCGTCGGCGTACGGCAGCGCGCAGTCCCCGATGGGCGGCATGGGGGACTCCGGCCTCGGCCGCCGCCACGGCTCCGAGGGCATCCTCAAGTACACCGAGGCCCAGACCGTCGCGCAGCAGCGGCTGCTGCCGATGGCACCGTCGCTCGGCATGGACGACGAGCAGTACGCGGCGTTCATCAGCCGAAGTCTGCGTCTGATGAAGGCGTTCCGCCTCCGCTAGTGCCGGGGCACCGGCCGCCCCGGCTGTCCGCCCGAATCCACCCGTTCTCAACGAGGAGAGCACGTGTCGCAGGAGAAGTCTGTCCAGACCCGGGACGAGGACGGGTACGACTACGACGTCATCGTCGTGGGATCGGGGTTCGGCGGATCCGTCACCGCCCTGCGGCTGACCGAGAAGGGCTACCGCGTGGGCGTGCTGGAGGCGGGCCGCCGCTTCACCCGCGCCTCGCTGCCGAAGAACTCCTGGGACGTGAAGAACTACCTGTGGGCGCCCGCCCTCGGGCTGTACGGCATCCAGCGCATCCATCTGCTCGGCAATGTGATGGTGCTCGCGGGCGCGGGGGTCGGCGGCGGCTCCCTCAACTACGCCAACACCCTCTACGTACCGCCGAAGGCGTTCTTCGACGACCCGCAGTGGAAGGACATCACCGACTGGCAGGAGGAGCTGGCGCCGTACTACGACCAGGCGCGGCGCATGCTGGGCGTCCGGCTCAACCGCACCATGACCCCCGTGGACGTCCATCTGAAGGCCGCCGCCGAGCGGATCGGGGTGGGGGACACCTTCCACATGGCGCCGGTCGGCGTCTTCTTCGGTGACGGCGACGACGCGGACGGGGCGGCCAGGGCCGAGCCGGGCGCAGAGGTCCCGGACCCGTACTTCGGCGGTGCCGGGCCCGCCCGCCGGGCGTGCACCGAGTGCGGCGAGTGCATGACGGGCTGCCGCCACGGCGCGAAGAACACTCTCAACGAGAACTACCTCTACCTCGCCGAGAAGGCGGGCGCGACCGTCCACCCGATGACGACGGTGGTCTCGGTCACGGACGACTCCCGGGGCGGCTTCGCCGTCGCCACCCTGCCGACCGACGACAAACGCAAGGGCAAGGGGCGGTTCTTCACGGCGCGGCGGGTCGTCCTCGCGGCGGGCACGTACGGCACGCAGACGCTGCTGCACCGGATGAAGGCGCACGGCCGGCTGCCCCATATCTCCGACCGGCTGGGCGAGCTGACCCGGACCAACTCCGAGGCGCTGGTGGGTGCGCGCACGGACGACCGTCGCTACCGCACGGCGCACGGCGCGGACCGGGTCGACTTCACGAAGGGCGTGGCGATCACGTCCTCGATCCACCCTGACGAGAACACGCACATCGAGCCGGTCCGCTACGGCAAGGGGTCGAACGCGATGGGCGGTCTGTCGACCCTCCAGGTCCCCTACGCGGAGGGCTCCTCCCGTGTCCTGGCCTGGCTCGCGAACGTGGCGCGCCACCCGTGGCTGATGCTGCGCTCCCTGTCGTACCGGCGCTGGTCGGAGCGGACCTTGATCGCCCTGGTGATGCAGTCGCTGGACAACTCCCTGACGACGTATCTGCGGCCGAAGGGCCCGGGCCGGGGCCTGCTGACCGCCCGCCAGGGGCATGGCGCGCCCAACCCCAAGCAGATCAAGGCGGGTACGGAGACCGCGGACGCGATCGCCGTCGAGATCAACGGCTTCGCGGGCAGCAACGTCGGCGAGCTGATGGGGACCCCGCTGACCGCGCACTTCCTCGGCGGCTGTGCGATCGGGGACTCGCGTGAGACGGGCGTCCTCGACCCGTACCACCGGCTGTACGGCTACCCCGGGATCTCGGTGGTCGACGGCGCGGCGGTGTCGGCGAACCTGGGCGTCAATCCGTCGCTGACGATCACCGCGCAGGCCGAGCGGGCGATGTCGTACTGGCCGAACAAGGGCGAGGCGGACCCGCGCCCGGCCCAGGGGGCGGCCTACGAGCGCCTCAAGCCGGTGGAGCCCCGGCACCCGGCGGTTCCCGAGAAGGCGTTCGGGGCGCTGCGGCTGCCGTTCCTGGGGGTGCCGGCGGTGCCGCCCAGGAACAAGAGCAAGAACGAGTGACGTCCCGCGCCCCGGACGAGGGGCGCCGCCGCCACAGGCGAAGGGCCCCGCGGTCGTGCCGCGGGGCCCTTGCCTCGTCGGCATCGGCGTCAGGGCGGCGCCGGTGCCCGGAGCGGCGCCGGGGGGTCGCGCCGCCTGTCTGTGTGCAGTGCCGCCGGTGTCGGCCGTCTGTCCGGTCGCCGAGGGGGGGCGGACCGTCTCCGGGCGGATTCCGCCGGCCGGTTCCGGGCGTCCCCGGAACCGGCCGTTCACTGCTGACCGGGCTGCTGTCCCCTGCCGTCCGGTCACCTTCCTGGAACGAGGTCCCACGGCCTACGGCAAGATCCGTACGCCTCATCGCTCCAGCGGAGCCACGCGTGGATCTCTCGGGCCCGCCCCTGGCTGGCGCGGACACCGGTACCAACGACGCCCCCCACGACCCGGTCACGCGTCGCACGGGTGAGGCGGCAGGTGAACGTGTATCCGCTCGTACGGGGATTCGTGCTCGATGTCAGACCCGGCCCCGGCACAGCTCCAGCAGGGTCATCGCGAGGCCCGTGCCGGGCTTGCCGAGGGCCTCCCGGTAGCGGCCGAGGATCTCCATCTCGCGGGAGAGGTTCACCCGGCGGCCACCGGAGGTGAGACGGGCTTCCTGGATGACGGCGGAGACTGCCATGCGCTCCTGGATGAGGCCGATGATGCGGTCGTCGAGCGCGTCGATGCGTTCACGCGCGCCGGTGATCACATCGACGGCCTCGGGGGTGTGCGCGCCGGTCCTCTCGGCGGCGGTGCTCTTCTCGGCGGTGGCGGCCTGCCCGGCGGCGGGGGTGGCGGCCTGCTCGGCGGTGGCGGCGGTGGTCTGCTCGGTGGTGATGGCGGTCATGCCCGGGGCTCCTCGGAAGTCGGTGACGGCGGGGCCCCGGATCGACACGGTCCGCAAACACCAGGCGCCCCGGACCGAATCGGCCCGGGGCGCCTGGGAAGTCGCTTGTCAGTGGCTCAAGCAGCACGACCATGGCATCCGGCGGGCCCGGTGCCATAGGTAAAGACGAAGGTCGTGTACGAGAGCATGGACCCAGTATGCCGTGGTGACGCGCGGCGTCCAACCGCGTTCGGATGGTGAGACCGCACCGGTTCCGCGGCGGCCGTCGCCGCGACGCGGAGGGGGTCCCGCGGGCACCCCGTTAGAATCGATGGCACAGACCCCCCGCCCGACCGCCGGAAGGCACCACGTGTCATCAGCGACCCACGCTGCCGCCGCCCCCGACACCGTCCTGGTCGTCGACTTCGGCGCGCAGTACGCCCAGCTCATCGCCCGCCGCGTCCGCGAGGCCCGGGTCTACAGCGAGATCGTGCCGAGCACCATGCCGGTCGAGGAGATGCTCGCCAAGAACCCGGCGGCGATCATCCTCTCCGGCGGCCCCTCGTCGGTCTACGAGGAGGGCGCCCCGACCGTCGACCGTGCCCTCTTCGAGGCCGGCGTCCCCGTCTTCGGCATGTGCTACGGCTTCCAGCTGATGGCCCAGACCCTCGGCGGCACCGTCGACAACAACGGCTCCCGTGAGTACGGCCGCACGGAGCTGGCCGTCTCCAAGCCGTCCTCCACCCTCTTCGAGGGCACCCCCGCCGAGCAGATCGTCTGGATGTCCCACGGCGACGCGTGCTCCGCCGCCCCCGAGGGCTTCGCCGTCACGGCCTCCACGGACCTCGTCCCGGTCGCCGCCTTCGAGAACGACGAGAAGAAGCTCTACGGCGTCCAGTACCACCCCGAGGTCATGCACTCCACGCACGGCCAGCAGGTGCTGGAGCACTTCCTGTACCGGGGCGCGGGCCTGTCCCCGACCTGGACCACGGGAAATGTGATCGAGGAGCAGGTCGAGGCGATCCGCGAGCAGGTCGGCACCCGGCGCGCCATCTGCGGCCTGTCCGGCGGGGTGGACTCCGCCGTCGCCGCCGCCCTCGTCCAGAAAGCCATCGGCTCCCAGCTGACCTGCGTGTACGTCGACCACGGCCTGATGCGCAAGGGCGAGACCGAGCAGGTCGAGAAGGACTTCGTCGCGGCCACCGGCGTTCAGCTGAAGGTCGTCGACGCCGAGGAGAGGTTCCTCACCGCGCTCCAGGGTGTCTCCGACCCCGAGGAGAAGCGGAAGATCATCGGCCGCGAGTTCATCCGGGTCTTCGAGCAGGCCCAGGCGGAGATCATCGCGGAGGCCGGCGAGAGCGGCGAGCCCGTCGAGTTCCTCGTCCAGGGGACCCTCTACCCGGACGTCGTCGAGTCCGGCGGCGGCACGGGCACGGCCAACATCAAGTCCCACCACAACGTGGGCGGCCTTCCCGAGGACCTCGAGTTCCAGCTGATCGAGCCGCTGCGCAAGCTCTTCAAGGACGAGGTCCGCATGGTCGGCCAGGAGCTCGGCCTGCCGGAGGAGATCGTCCAGCGCCAGCCCTTCCCGGGCCCGGGTCTCGGCATCCGTATCGTCGGCGAGGTCACCAAGGAGCGGCTCGACCTGCTCCGCGAGGCCGACGCCATCGCCCGCGAGGAGCTGACGGCGGCCGGCCTCGACCGCGACATCTGGCAGTGCCCGGTGGTGCTGCTCGCCGACGTCCGCAGCGTCGGCGTCCAGGGCGACGGCCGGACGTACGGCCACCCGATCGTGCTGCGCCCGGTTTCGTCCGAGGACGCCATGACCGCCGACTGGTCGCGGCTGCCGTACGAGGTGCTCGCGAAGATCTCGACCCGGATCACCAACGAGGTGCGCGACGTCAACCGGGTCGTCCTCGACGTGACCTCGAAGCCGCCGGGGACCATCGAGTGGGAGTGATCCCGGGGACCTCCCGGGTCATGTCCGCCTGAGAGTGCGCACCGGCTCTCCGGGCGTCCAGGCCTCGACGACCAGATAGGTGTCGTCCTCGACGGAGATCCGTACGACCTCCGTCAGCTCGGTGCGGAAGAGGTGGAACGGCTGCGGCGGTTCCACCTCTTTCGCATACGCGCCCTTCGTCGCGGGGTCCTCGACCTCGACGGCCCGCCCGCTGATCCGCACGTCCCCGCCGCCCATCTCCGTGCCCGGCCCCGGGTTCGCCTGGAGCGCGAAACGCGGGTCTCGGCGCAGGTCCAGCGCCTTGAGCGAGTCCGGCATCATGCCGAACCACAGCTCGCCGTCCACGAAGCGCACCTCCAGTCCGGTGCTGCGCGGCGAGCCGTCCTTGCGGAGGGTCGCGAGGACATGGTGGGTGAACGCCTTGAAGCGTGCCTCGACGGTGGTGGCGAGATCGGGTTCCGCCGCGGCGAAGGCCGCCCAGTTCGCCCCCATGGGGTCTGTTGTCGTCATGGGGCGAGTCTTGCGCCGAATCCGGACATCTTCTGTCGGATATCAGGTGGGTGCGTCATCTTTACAAACCCGCGCTGTCATCCGGGCCTGACCGCCGGTAACTTCCGGCCCGTCAAGCAATCCAGTGCCGGAGGACCCATGCACGGCCCCACTCCGCCCCCGCCCCTGCCGACCGACCGGCTGACGTTCGCCATGCCGCCGATGCACGAGTCGGTCGAGGACGAACGGGCGCACCGCAAGGAGCGGCTCGCGGGCGCACTGCGGATCTTTGGACGGCTCGGCTTCGAGGAAGGCGTCTCCGGGCACATCACCGCCCGCGACCCGGAGTTCAGCGACTGCTTCTGGGTCAACCCGTTCGGCATGCCGTTCCGGCATGTCACGGTGAGCGACCTGGTGCTCGCCAACCAGGACGGGCAGGTGATCGAGGGCCGCTACCACGTGAACCAGGCGGCGTTCACCATGCATGCCCAGGTGCACGCCGTCCGCCCCGACGTCGTCGCCGTCGCCCACTGCCACTCGGTGCACGGGCGGGCGCTCGCGGCGCTCGGCGATCTGCTGGACCCGATCACCCAGGAGTCCTGTGCCTTCTACGAGGACCACGCCGTCTACGAGGCCTACACCGGCGTCACCGTGGACGCCGAGGAAGGCCGCCGGATCGCGAACGCGCTCGACACCCGCAAGGCACTCGTGCTGCGCAACCACGGGCTGCTGACCGTGGGCGACTCGGTGGACGCGGCGGCCTGGTGGTTTCTGTCGATGGAACGCTCCTGCCAGGTGCAGCTGACCGCGAAGGCCGCGGGACGGCCCGTGCTGATCGACCACCGGCAGGCGGTGGCGACCCGGGAGCAGCTCGGCGGGGACCTGGTGGCCTGGATCAACTACCAGCCGCTGTGGCAGGACATCAGCCGCAGCGAGCCCGATCTGCTGAGCTGACGGTCCAGGGCTCGGAGTCGGGGCCCACGCCGTTCGGGAGTTCTCGACGGCGGACGGCGTCTGTCGTCTGCCGTCTGTCAATCGAGCGGTTGTTCTTTCACCCGCCCTGACCGGACCTGACGGACGCGAGGTGTGTTCCGTACGGCACAATTCGCTGTCGTCGCATGCCAGTTGCGGTGACGGATGCGACGTGTGATGTGGCGCGGGAAGGCGGCAGCGGTCGTGGCGGTGCAGGAGGCGAGACAGGGTGCGGGGCGCGGCAGCGGTTCGGGTGCCCACCAGGGTGGCTGCACCTGCGGGGACTGCCCGCACGGCGCGCGCGAGGGACACCGGCGCGCGGTCGCCGAATTCCTGGCGAAACGGGACGAGTTCGCCTCCGGGCGGGGACTGCCCCCGGCGGTCGCGTACTCCGCGTCCGCGTCCCGCCAGTGGGTGTCCGACGAACTGACCCAGTCCGCGGACCTGGTCGCCGAGCGGAGCCGGGCCGACGGGGAGGCCTGGCTGGCCCGCCTGTGGCGGCTCACGGCGATCGTGGTGTGGGGCGCGGTGGGGATCCTGCTGCTGGCGCAGGCGTTGACGGCGATCGGGGCCGGATGGACCGCGGCGCGTACCGCCGGACTGGTCGCGGCCGTGCTGGCCGGTGCCGCGCTGACCGCCGCCGGATATCTGCACCGGGCGCGCGGCGGGGCGCTCGCGCCCGTCATCGGCGAGGACAACCGGCTGTCGACCTCGCGTGCGGTGGCGGCGGCCTGGGTGCTGTTCGTCGTGTACGCGCTGCTGGTGCTGATCGGTGAGCTTGCGGTGGCCTCGGCACACGACCGGCGCGACGCGCTGATCGCCGGGCTCGACCTCGCGCGCGGGGCGGGCGTGGTGACCGTGGTCGCCGTGGTGTGCGGGATCGCGGTCCTGGTCCGCCGGGTGGTGGGGCTGCGGGTCCTCGGCCAGCGTCTGCAGAAGGTACGGGCCGACCGGCCGCGTGCGGCGGACCTGCTCACGGACGACTCCGGCCGGGGCAGCTTCGCGGACACCCAGTATTTGCTGATCAGCGGGGTCGCACTGGTCTTCGCGGCGGTGCGGCTGGCGCGCCGCCCCGACCAGCTCCCCGATCTGCCGTGGGGTCTCGCTCTGCTGGTCCTGGTCTCCGCGGCCACCTACCTCGCCGGGAAGTATGCCGAGGGCGGCCGCCCGGTGGTCCTCTCGGTGGTCCGGGCACGGGAGGCGGGCGATCTGGACGCGCCGATCCGTACGGGCGACGACATCGAGATCCGCGGCGCCGGCTTCGTGCCGCCGGGCGCCGAGTCGGCGGGCCGGCTGTCCCGGATGGCGGTTCGTATCGGCGCGGTCCATGTCCATGTGCCCCTGGTCCCGGTCCCGGGCGGCTTCAGCAACCCGACGGACACGCTGCTGACGGTCCCGGTACCGGCCGACGTGGAACCCGGCAAGGTCGACGTCCAGGTGGTCACTGCGGCCGGGGTGGAGACCAACCGCGTGACGATCGACGTGACGGAGTGACGGAGTGACGGGGCGGTGTGACGGGGCGGAGTGACGGAGACCGGCTTCCGCCTTTCGGCCCACTCCGGGCGACGACCGGCCCGCCACGGTGAAACGCTGGGGAAGGAGAAGGAACGCGGGCCCGGGACCGGGGCCGCTCGCGCCGACGGCAGTCCGGGTAAGGAGCCTTCCGGACACGGGATCCCGAAAAGTCGGCGCACACCGGTTGAGCGGTCGTCCCCTTTCGCACGTATGGTCTGTTGAGGGGTCAACCACTGGCAGGCGAGAGGCGGCGGAGACGATGGCTCAAGGCATGCGTACGGACTCGCACACTTCGTATATCGAGGAGAACCGCTCCTGGCGGGACACCGCCACCCGGTACGCACTTGTTCCCCTGCGGATCTTCCTTGGCGTCACTTTCATCTACGCGGGCCTGGACAAGCTCACCAGCAGCACCTTCCTGCACAGTTCGGGCTCCGGTTCGATCGGCGACCTGATGCGCGCCGTGCGCGACTCCTCCGCGATCCCGGCACTGGTCGATCTCGCGCTGAAGAACCCCTCCGGCTTCGGATACGCCATGGCCTTCGGTGAGCTGGCCGTCGGCCTCGGCACGCTCGTCGGTCTGCTGTCCCGCCTCGCCGCGTTCGGCGGCGCGCTCATCTCCCTGAGCCTGTGGCTGACCGTGAGCTGGGCCTCCAGCCCCTACTACTACGGCAACGACCTCGCCTATCTGATGGCCTGGCTGCCGCTGGTCCTCGCCGGCGCCCCGGTCCTCTCCCTGGACGCCGCCCTCCGCGGCCGCCGCCGCCAACGCCAGCGCCCGGACCTCTACCGCTGAGCCCGGGGAGTTCGCGAGGGGCGGGGCGGACGTCGGCTACGGAGTCGACGCCCCGCCCCGCTCGGTGTGCGGTTGCCGACGGGGTGAGCGGCCCCTGCGTATCGCGCGGGCCAGCATCCCCGTCACGGCCGCCAGACAGAGCCCGCCGCAGACGATCGGGACGATCGCGAACCACGGCGTCTCCCAGGCCCCCCTCGCGTCGCCGACGAAGACGACACCCGCGGCGACCAGGAAGGCACCGGCGACCAGCCGTCCGGGCTGGAACTCATGACGCAGCACGGGTCACCTCCACTCGGCCCAGTCCGACCTCGAGGCTGAGGCCGAGTGTGGCCATGCTCTTGGTCCCCGCGGGGGGAGAGAGCGTCAGCTGCTTGTGCTTGCCGGTCTCCACGTCCACGTCCCTTCTGGAGTCGCCCGGCAACCGGATGTCGCCGACGCCGGTGTCGATCTTCAGTCTCACCGTCGCGTCCTCGGGGATCACGACCTTCAGCTTGCCCACGCCCACCTCCGCCCGGGTCGTCACCGTCCGGTTCCCCGTCTGCTTCACACGGCTGAGATCGAGGGTGCCCTCGCCGGTGCCCAGGTCGTATCGCTTCTGGACCGCGGCCGCCGAGACCGGCGCCCATGTCGTGTGCGTCCAGTGAGTGCCGATGTCCTTGGGCAGCGCCACCGACGCGGCGAGCAGCGCCGCCGTGAGCATCGCGAGAAAGATCGAGCCCGCACCCGTACGCCCGAGGAACGAGCTGATCGCGATGCCCGTGCCGAACACGACGAGCGCACACGCCAGGCCCGTCTGCAGGCTGGTGCCGAGGGCCTGGCCGTGCCACGTCAGGCCGGTGCCGAGGCCGCCCGCGAGCAGCGCGAACAGGAACACCCAGCCGCCGATCCAGCGCGGACCGCGTGGCTCGGGGCGGGGCTTGGTGCGGGTCTGCTGTCCGTACGAGGTGCCGCGGGCGATGGTGACCGCCGCCGCGACATCACGGCCGGGGGTGTCGCTCGGGCCCCACAGATAACCCGTGCCCCCCACATGCGTGCCGTCCTTGACGATGGGGTCGCGCCACCAGGAGGGGGAGCCGGCGGGGACGGGCGGTGCCGTCGCCTCCGGGGGTGCGTCGGCCGCCGCCTGGGCGGCCAGCGGGTCCGGGTCGGGTGCGCCGCGCTGCCGCGACCAGTACCCCGCGCCCGCGAGGAGCAGGGACAGGACGGCGGCGAAGGCCAGCACCCCGCCGTTCCTGAGCATCGACAGGAAGACCCCGCAGCCCACCAGGGCGAAGAGCACCGCCGCCAGGCCCTGTCCGTCGACGCGGCCGGTCAGCAGCTTGCGGATCTCGTTCTCCTCTTCGTCCTCGTAGGGGATGAAGAGCCAGCAGAAGCCGTAGAAGATCAGGCCGAGGCCGCCCGCCGCGGAGAGCACCGCCAGCCCGATCCGGAAGATCACCGGGTCCATGTCGCACTGCCGTCCGAGCCCGGCGCAGACGCCGGCCAGCATCTTGTACCGCCGGTCACGCCGGAAGGGACCCTCGCCCTCGGCCGTCTCGGCCTCGCCCTCGGGGGATGTGCCCTCGCCTCCGGGCGCCTCCCCGCGCGCCCCGCTCTCTTCGCGCACGCCGGCGCCTTCCCGTCCGGCCCCGTCGGAGCCGTGGCCCGAGTCCTCGCGTCCGGTCGCCGTGGTGTGCGTGCCCGCGTCCTCGCGCCCGGCCGGGTCCGGGTCTCGGGCCGCGTCCTCGTGCCTGTCCTTGCTCACGCTGTCGCCCGCGTTCCCGTACTCGGCCCCGTTCTCCCGCACGGCCGCATCCTGCCCTACGGTCGGGTCCTCGTGTGCGCGCGGCTCCTCTCCCCGGGCATCCGGAGCATGACCGGCCGCGGAGCCGTGCCCCGTGCCGGGACCTCGCCCCGCTGCCGAGTGCCGCTGATCCGTCATGCGTCCATGGTCGCCTCCGCAGCCGCCTCGCGGCAGTCGGGACGACCCTGGCCGAACCCTGAAATCTGCCCTGACAACCGTCAAGGGAAGTGTTCGACCGCCCCGATGCGAAGATCAGGGGAGTCTAGGGGGTCCACCCTGATGTCCCGGCCGACCGCTCGTGTGACCATCGATGGCATGCCGGACGCCGCAGGAGTGCCCCTCGCCGAACCGCGGCCGCCGCGCAAGCTCTACCGCAGCAGCGACGGACGCTGGCTCGGAGGAGTGGCGCGGGGGCTCGCCGGGCATCTCGGGCTGCCCGTGGTCTGGGTGCGCCTCGTGTTCGTGGGCCTGATGATGGCGGACGGCCTCGGCGCACTGCTGTACGCCGCGTTCTGGTTCTTCGTCCCGCTCGGCGTCGGCGGCGTCGACGAGCGCCGCTCCCCGTCGCTGGTCGGCACCGAGACCTCGCCCGACGGCCGTCGCAGACTGGTCGCGCGCAGACCCGACCGGGGCCAGATCGTCGCCCTGCTCCTCATGGTCGTCGTGGCGCTGACCTTCGTCGGCAGTGTCAATCTCGGCGGCGGCGCCAAGGCCTATCTGATCCCGGCCGTCCTCGTGGCGGCGGGCGTCGCCCTGGTCTGGCGCCAGGCGGACAACGCACGGCGGGCCCGTTGGATGGAGGTCGGCGGCCGTCGGCGCACCCTCACCCTGCTGCGCGCCGCGGCCGGTGTCCTGCTGGTCACCGCCGGCGTCTCCGGCATCTTCGTGCTGCAGGGCTCCGCGGCCCATCTCGGCTCCGTCCTGCAGGCGGCGCTCGCGGTCCTCGTCGGCATAGCGCTGCTCGCCGGACCGTATCTGGTGCGGATGTCCCAGGACCTGTCCGAGGAGCGGCTGATGCGCATCCGCGCCCAGGAACGCGCGGAGGTCGCCGCCCACGTCCACGACTCGGTCCTGCACACCCTGACCCTGATCCAGCGCAACGCGGAGAACGCGGGCGAGGTACGCCGCCTCGCCCGCGCCCAGGAGCGCGACCTGCGCGCCTGGCTCTACAAACCGGAGGGCACCGGAAAGGACGAGGACGAGGAGCCCCGCACTCTGGCGGAGGCCGTCCGTCGCAACGCGGCGGAGGTGGAGGACAAGCACGGCGTCCCCATCGAGGTCGTCGTCGTCGGCGACTGCCCTCTCGACGAACGGACGGGCGCGCAGATGCAGGCCGCGCGCGAAGCGATGGTGAACGCCGCCAAGTACGGTGGCGAGGGCGGCGCCGTCCAGGTCTACGCCGAGGTCGAGGGAAGGACCGTGTTCGTGTCCGTCCGCGACCGGGGCCCCGGCTTCGACCTCGACGCGATACCCGCGGACCGCATGGGTGTCAGAGAATCGATCATCGGCCGTATGGAGCGCCACGGAGGCACCGCACGGCTGCGCGCGGTGCCCGGCGGCGGCACGGAGGTCGAGCTGGAGATGGAGAGGGCGGAGACTACGACATGAGCGACGCGAACGAGCCGGCCGGCCCGGTGGAGCCGGAGCGCGCGGGCGAGGCCACGGGGGAGCGGCGCGTGCGGGTCGTGCTCGTCGACGACCACCGTATGTTCCGTACGGGCGTCCGGGCGGAGATAGGGCAGACCGAGCGGACCGGCGTCGAGGTCGTGGGGGAGGCCGCGGACGTCGACCAGGCGGTGTCGGTGATCACCGAGGCACGGCCCGAGGTGGTCCTCCTCGACGTCCATCTCCCGGGCGGCGGCGGTGTCGAAGTGCTGCGCCGCTGTGCCGCGTTGACGGCGGACGCCCAGCGGCCGGTCCGATTCCTCGCGCTGTCCGTCTCGGACGCGGCGGAGGACGTGATCGGGGTGATCCGGGGCGGTGCCCGAGGGTATGTGACGAAGACGATCACGGGCTCGGACCTCGTCGACTCGATCTTCCGTGTCCAGGAGGGCGACGCCGTCTTCTCCCCGCGCCTGGCCGGCTTCGTCCTCGACGCCTTCGCCTCGACCGACGCCCCGCCCGTCGACGAGGACCTCGACCGTCTCACCCAGCGCGAGCGCGAGGTCCTGCGCCTCATCGCCCGCGGCTATGCGTACAAGGAGATCGCCAAGCAGCTGTTCATCTCGGTGAAGACGGTCGAGTCGCATGTCTCGGCGGTCCTGCGCAAGCTCCAGCTGTCCAACCGCCATGAACTGACCCGCTGGGCGACGGCACGCCGACTGGTCTGACGGACCGTCGCCCGGGAGCCGGGGGCTCACACCACCCGGGTGGCCCCCGCGAACGGCATCTCGTCGACCGGTGCCAGCCGCACCGGCGCCGAGGGGTTCGGTGCGTGGATCATCTGGCCGTGTCCCACGTAGATGCCCACATGGCTGACCCCGGAGTAGAAGAACACGAGGTCGCCGGGCAGGAGTGCGGAGCGCGGGATGCGGCGGCCCGCGCCGATCTGGGCGTAGGTCGTCCGGGGCAGCGAGATGCCCGCCGCGTGGTACGCGGCCTGCACCAGTCCCGAGCAGTCGAAGGCGTGGGGCCCGGTGGCGCCCCAGACATAGGGGCTGCCGAGCTTGCCGTACGCGTACGACACCGCGGCCGCCGCCCGGGCGTCGGGTGCCCCCGCGGTGGCCTGGGACGCCGGTACCGCCCCGAGGAGGCCGCGCCCCGCGGACGGGGACACGGGCCCCGCGAGCTGCGCGCGCTGGCTCTCCGTCAGCCGGGACAGCAGCAGCCGCGCCTCGCCGAGCTTCTCGGTGACCGTCCGCTTCTGCCGCCGAAGCTCCGCCTGGCGCGAGGTCAGCGAGGCCAGTTCCACGCGCGCGGCTCCGCGCAGCCGCTCGATCTCCCGCAACTGTGCGCGCACCCGCGCGACGGCCGCCGCCTGCCGGCCGTCGATCCGCTCGGCGAACGCGGCGTCGTCGAGGTACCGTCCGGGATCCGAGGAGAGCAGGAGCCGCACCGTGGGGTCGACACCGCCCCCGCGGTACTGCGCCGCCGCGGCGGAACCCAGCGCCTCGCGGGCCGAGTTCAGCCGGTCCATGCGACGCGCCGCCTCGTCCCGGAGCGCGCCCAGCCGTCGCTGGGCCCCGTCCGCCTGCTCCTTCGCCCCGTCGTACTTCTCGGTCGCGACCTCCGCCTCCCGGTACAGCCTGTCGACCTCGGCCTTGGCCTGGGCCGGGGAGAGCGGGGGCTCGGCGTACCCGGTGCCGTCGAAGCCGGTCGCGGTCGCTGCTCCCGCGAGGGCGATCGTGGCGGCGGTCCGGACCGTGGTCCCGCCGAGCGAACGCTGCCTGGGCTTACGGTGCGCTGCCACCTGAACCGTCACGTCCTTTCCTACGACCGCCGGGGCGACGGACGGGGCCACGCGTCCGGCGGCGGCCCGCACAGGGGGAGCAGGCCGCCGCCGGACCTTCTCGGCGGTGGTCCCGGCGGCCGCCCCTGGCGCGGGCGGCGGTGGGGAGCCGGTCACCTGGTGGAGGACGCTAAACCGGACCGTGACCGCACCGTGACGCAATGTACGGAAGTGGCTCCAGCGGACTGACGGTGACCGTATGCGACCGCGATCCCGATCCGAGGCCGCCGACTTCACGCTGTGCGATGACCATTGCGGCGGTTCCGCGACACAGGGAGGTCGCGGAGTGCTATAGGCCGCATATATGCGCCCTCGCGGGTGCCTCGGGGCGGCGTCCGGGAGACCGTGCCGCCCCCAGCGCTGTAGCCGCCGTCACACCTCGTGGCCCGGTGTCAGAGCCTTTCGCGCCCCTCACTAGGCTCCGGCTTCATGGACGTACTCATCCATCTCTTCGTCGGCCTGCACATCGTCGGCATCGCCGCGCTCCTCGGCGGCTTCCTCACCCAGATGAAGGCGATGGGCCGGGGCACCGCCCGCTTCGTGCCCGGAATGCTGCACGGTGCGCTGACCATGCTGGTCACGGGTGTGGCGCTGGTCGGCCTCAACCAGGCGGAACACCACCACATCAACACCATCAAGATCGGCATCAAGCTGGCCCTGCTGATCGTGATCCTCGGCCTGGTCTATGTGAAGCGCGACGAGGAACAGGTCGAGAAGCCCCTCTTCGCCCTGGTCGGCGCGCTGACCACGGTGAACGTCTTCATCGCCGTGCTGTGGACCTGACGCCGCCCGCCACGGACCCGGCGGCTCCCACGAGGACCGCGCACCAGACGGCCACCGCGATCCACAGCAGCACCTGACCGGGGCCGCGCAGCCAGGACGCGTTGAGGGCGCCGGCGACGGACAACGCCGCCACCGCCGTCATCCCCATCGGGAAGACGGTCGACCACCGCCGTACGTCGTAGCGAGGGCGCGGCCGGCGCAGCTCGGCCGTCGCCAGCACGCAGTAGCAGACGAAGGCGAGGGCGAAGAGGGCGATGGTGACGCTCCGCAGGACATCGGTGTCGTCGATGTTCCAGAGGTAGAGGCCGGAGTGGGCGGCGTGGATCAGCCGCGACCCGGCCACCGCGGAGAGGGCGAGCGCACCGCCCGCCACCCACTGGTCGCCCGCCCCGGCCGTCACCTGCCGTCGGTCGAAGCACCACAGCCCGATCAGGTAGAACACCAGTCCGAACCAGAAGAACACGAGCGCCAGATGGGCGAGCCAGGTCACCCGTACAGCCGCGGCCAGCACCGCCCCGAGCACCGCGATCGCCTCCGCCGCCACACAGCCGAGGAACACCGCCCCGGACATACCGCGCTCCCAGTCCTGTACGACCGGGAGGACCAGGGCCGCCCACAGCACGACGGCCAGCACGAAGAGCGCCTCGGCGAGCTGCTGCCGGCCCAGGAGTGAGAACCGGGTGCCCAGCACGGCGGTGGCCGGGACCACCGCGAGCGCGGCCGGGGAGCCGACCGGCCACTCCAGGCGCGCCCCCAGCAGCCGCAGAGCGATGACGGCGGCCACTCCCAGCCAGGCGACGCCCGCCAGCGCGAGGGCGATACGGGAGAGTAGCTCGTACCCGGTCTGGTGCAGCCCGACCGACAGGATGCCGGTCGCCATCACGGCGGCCCCGGTGGCGGGCGGGCGCTGCGCCCGCCAGGTGCGGAGCGCGGAGGTGCCAGACATGCGCCCGATGCTAGGGACGTGCGCCCGGCTTGCGTGCGGGGCACGCGCGCGTGAAGCCCGAAAACAACCCCACGCGCGCGTGAAGCCCGCAGGCAGCCCCGCGCACCCGGCCGTGCCCGCGCGGCGCACAGCACCCGGCGCCGTAGGACTCAGGCCGGCCGCACCACGCTGTGGATGATCGACGCGCCGCCGTAGTAGACGGACTCCTCGCGGACATAGGCGCCCGGCTTGGGAGCGTGGATCATCATGCCGTTGCCGATGTAGATGCCGACGTGGCTGATGTCGTCGTAGAAGAAGATCAGGTCGCCCGGCCGGGCGTCGGCGAGCGGCACCGTCGTGCCGACGTTCACCTGGTCGTACGTGGTGCGCGGAAGCGTGACCCCGGCGGTCTTCCACGCGGCCTGGGTCAGGCCCGAGCAGTCGTAGGACCCGGGGCCCGTCGCGCCCCACACATACGGCTTGCCGATCTGCGCGCGGGCGAAGGCGAGGACCTTCGCGGCCTGCGTGGCGTTCGAGGAGTCCGTCGCGGCGGACCCCGAGGAGGGGTTCGTGGTGGAGGACCCCGTGGAGCCGGTCGAGGCGCTCGGCGACGACTGCTGGGCTGCCTTCTGCTCGGCCGCCTGCTGCCGGGCCAGCGCATCCGCCTGGCGCTGGGCCTCCTCCTGCTTCTGCTTCTCCAGGGTGGCGAGTCGCGCCTTCTCCTGAGCGTTGAGCTCGGACAGCGTCCGGCGTGCGGCGGAGAGCTTGTCCTGGACGTCCGTCTTGGCCGTCCGCAGGGCCGTCTGCGACTCGGTGAGCGTCCGGAGGCTGTCGGCGGCCTCCCGCCGCTTCTTCATCGTCGCGGCCTGGTCGGTGACGTACTGGTCGACCGCTTCCTTCTGACGGCCGGTGAGCCGGCTCATCAGCTGCGTCTGGTCGAAGTAGTCCTGGGGGTTGTCGGCCAGCAGGAAGGTGGCCGTGTCGGGGGCCGAGGACCCGGTCCGGTACTGCGCGGCGGCGAACGAACCCAGCTGCTCACGCGCGTCGTTGAGCTTCTGTGTGCGCCGGGCGACGTCGTCGAGGAGCCTGTCGACGTGTCTGCGCTGCTCGGTCGATCGCTCCTTGGCCGCGTTGTACTTCTCGGTGGCCGACTCCGCCTGGCGGTAGAGGTCGTCGACCTTCTTCTCGACCTCCTCGATGCCGGGCTTGCCGTCGGCGGAGGGCGCGGCCTGGGCCGTCTGCGAGAGCAGCGCCACGGAGGTCAGGGCCGCCGTCGCGAGGGCGGGGGTGCGTATGCCCGCGAGGCGTGGGCCCGAGGGGCGGGACTTGCGGTGCGGCGCCATGAAAGGCGTCTCCTTCCGTGCACCGCCTACCGGGTTAGCTGTCGGGTTCGGGCGGGTGGTTCGGAAGGTGTGTGCCCTACGGCCGAGTCCCCGAGGACACTCGGCCGATTCACCCCAGGTCGGGTGGGTCCCCGGCTCCGGCCGCCACACGGCGCACCGGACTCGGCGGAGGCCGCACGGCCCGGCGACGTTCGCCGGTGGGGGTCGTGCGGCCCGCCCGCACGCTAGCCAACTGCTGTGGCTCCTGTGAAGGTTGATGCGAGATATGCCCGATACATTTCCGTGATCTCGGCTACGGAGGCATGCGCCGGGCGCGTACCGTGAGCGGGCAGGCCCGTACGGTGACGCGTGCGGCGCCGGTGCGGTCCGGGCGCGGAGTTTCCGGGACGGCGGCCGGTTGTCGGTGGAGCGCCCTAGACTCGGAGAGCGATGAGCAGCCTCTTTGACGACAGCTTCCTGGCGGACCTTCAGGCCGACTCGGCCCCGGAGGAGGAGTCCCCGCCGCCCGAGGACGATCACACTCCGGAGCCGATTCCGGACGATCTGTTCGGCGGGCGCTTCGACGCGCCGCCGGCCCGGGACACCCACTACCGCGACGGCGCGCCCCGCCCGGTCCTCGACCCCCGCGCCCTGGTGGAGGGGCTGAACGAGAACCAGCGCGCGGCGGTCGTGCACGCCGGCTCTCCCCTGCTCATCGTCGCCGGCGCCGGCTCCGGCAAGACCCGGGTGCTCACCCACCGCATCGCCTATCTGCTGGCCGAGCGGGGTGTGCATCCCGGGCAGATCCTCGCGATCACCTTCACCAACAAGGCCGCGGGCGAGATGAAGGAGCGCGTCGAGCAGCTCGTCGGCCCGCGCGCGAACGCGATGTGGGTGATGACCTTCCACAGCGCGTGCGTCCGCATCCTGCGCCGCGAGAGCAAGCGGCTCGGCTTCACGTCCTCCTTCTCGATCTACGACGCCGCCGACAGCAAGCGTCTGATGGCGCTCGTCTGCCGTGACCTGGACCTCGACCCCAAGCGATTCCCGCCCAAGTCGTTCAGCGCCAAGATCTCCAACCTGAAGAACGAGCTGATCGACGAGGAGGACTTCGCCGCGCAGGCCGCCGACGGCTTCGAGAAGACCCTCGCCCAGGCGTACACGCTGTACCAGTCGAGGCTTCGCGAGGCGAACGCCCTCGACTTCGACGATCTGATCATGACGACGGTCAACCTGCTGCGCGCCTTCCCGGACGTCGCCGAGCACTACCGCCGCCGCTTCCGCCACGTCCTCGTCGACGAGTACCAGGACACCAACCACGCCCAGTACGCCCTGGTCCGCGAGCTGGTCGGCACGTCCGAGCACCCTGTGGACGTACCGCCCGGCGGGGACGACCTCCAGCCCGCCGAGCTGTGTGTCGTGGGTGACGCCGACCAGTCGATCTACGCCTTCCGCGGCGCCACCATCCGCAACATCCTCCAGTTCGAGGAGGACTACCCGGACGCCACCACGATCCTCCTGGAGCAGAACTACCGCTCCACGCAGACGATCCTGAGCGCCGCCAACGCGGTCATCGAGCGCAACGAGTCGCGCCGCCCCAAGAACCTGTGGACCAACGCGGGTGCGGGCGCGCGGATCACCGGCTATGTCGCCGACACGGAGCACGACGAGGCGCAGTTCGTCGCCGACGAGATAGACCGCCTCACCGACCGGGGCGAGGCCAAGGCGGGCGACGTCGCCGTCTTCTACCGCACCAACGCACAGTCCCGTGTCTTCGAAGAGGTCTTCATCCGCGTCGGCCTGCCCTACAAGGTCGTCGGCGGCGTCCGCTTCTACGAGCGCAAGGAGGTCCGGGACGTCCTCGCCTACCTGAGGGTGCTGGCGAACCCGGAGGACTCCGTTCCGCTGCGG
The DNA here is from genome assembly GCF_040680495.1 of Streptomyces sp. NPDC052036. Classification (NCBI taxonomy): domain Bacteria; kingdom Bacillati; phylum Actinomycetota; class Actinomycetes; order Kitasatosporales; family Streptomycetaceae; genus Streptomyces; species Streptomyces sp. NPDC052036. The sequence goes on from NZ_JBFAWW010000027.1 coordinate 73,268, forward strand.
CGCATCCTGAACGTGCCGAAGCGGGGCATCGGCGAGCGCGCCGAGGCCATGATCGACGCCCTGTCCCAGCGGGAGAAGGTCAGCTTCGCGCAGGCACTGCGCCGCGTGGACGAGGCGTACGGCATGGCGGCCCGCTCGACGAACGCGGTCAAGCGGTTCAACGCGCTGATGGAGGACCTCCGGACCATCGTGGAGTCGGGCGCGGGCCCGGCCACGGTCCTGGAAGCCGTCCTGGAACGCACGGGCTATCTGGCCGAACTCCAGTCCTCGACCGACCCCCAGGACGAGACCCGCATCGAGAACCTCCAGGAACTCGCCGCCGTGGCCCTGGAGTTCGAGCAGGAGCGCGGCGAGGCCGCGGCGGCACCAGGGGCCGGAACCCCGGGGGCCACGCTGTCCGAATTCCTGGAGCAGGTCGCCCTGGTCGCCGACTCCGACCAGATCCCCGACGAGGAGGAGGGCGGCGGCGTCATCACGCTGATGACCCTCCACACCGCGAAGGGCCTGGAGTTCCCGGTGGTCTTCCTGACCGGCATGGAGGACGGCGTCTTCCCGCACATGCGCGCGCTCGGCCAGACCAAGGAACTGGAGGAGGAGCGCCGCCTGGCGTACGTGGGCATCACCCGCGCACGGGAGCGGCTCTACCTCACCCGGTCCGCGCTGCGCAGCGCCTGGGGCCAGCCCTCGTACAACCCGCCCTCGCGCTTCCTGGAGGAGATCCCGGACCAGCACGTGGAGTGGAAGCGGACGGGCGCCTCGTCCGCGCCGGTCTCCTCGGGTCCCGTCTCGGGTGTGGCGGCCTCCCTGTCCTCCTCGCTGTCGTCGGCCCGGTCGCGGTCCTCGGCCGCGGGCGCGTCCGGTTTCGCCACGCGCCGGGGCGGTGCGACGGAGCGGCCGGTGGTCTCCCTGGCGGTCGGCGACCGCGTCACGCACGACCAGTTCGGCCTGGGCACGGTGGTCGGCGTGAAGGGTACGGGCATCAACGCGGAGGCGACGATCGACTTCGGGGATACAAAGCCGAAGCGGCTGCTGCTGCGGTACGCGCCGGTGGAGAAGCTGTAGACCACAGAGGTGAGCCCCTCGCCGAACGACGGGGGCTCACCTCTGTGGGTCGATCAGGTGGGGTCCAGCCCGTGGCTGCGCAGCCAGGGCAGCGGGTCTATCGCGGCGCCGCCGTTGGGCCGTACCTCGAAGTGCAGATGGGGGCCGGTGGAGTTGCCCGAGTTGCCGGAATACGCGATCGGCTGGCCGGCCTTCACGACCGCCCCGGACGCGACGCGGTAGCTGGAGAGGTGGCAGTACCACGTCTCCGTGCCGTCCTTCGCCGTCAGGATCAACATGTTGCCGTAGGCGCTGTTCCACTGGGTGCGGACCGTGCCGTCGGTCGCGGCCATGACCGTCGTGCCGTACGAGACGGGGAAGTCGATACCGGTGTGCACCGACATCCAGTTGACTCCGGCCTGGCCGAAGTAGGCGCTGAGCCCCTTCTGGGTGACCGGCAGTACGAACTTCGGGCGCAGCCGCTCCTTGAGGGCCGCCTCCGCCGCCGCCTTCTTCTGCTCGGCGACCTGCTGGGCCTTGAGGTCGATGCGTTCCTGCGTACGGCTCGCCCGGTCCGCGAAGTCGTTCGCGCCCGCGGACAGGTTCTGCAGCTGGGAGTCCAGCTTGATGTTCGCGGTGGACGGTTTCACCGGCGCCGCGTCGGACGCGCTCGCCGTCGTCTCCTTGTGGTCGCTCCCGCCGCCGACGCCGACGGTCGCGGCGGCGATCCCCGCGACCCCCATCACACACGCCGACGGCACGGCGACGGTCAGCAGCGCGGAGCGCTTCGCCGGGGTACGGCGCCGGGAGCGGCCGGCCGTGCGGGACGCGGCACGCGAGGCCGACGCGAGAGTGATCTCTTCCTGGTCGTCGAGCAGAGGCGCGTCACCGGACGGCTCCTGCCGGGGTTCCGACTCGTCGTCCGCGGCGTGCTGCTCGTACGGAAGCTGTTCGAAGGCGGCGGTGGCCTGGTGGTCGAAGGTGTCCGCGGTGTCGAAGACCTGTGTCTCGGGGTGCTCGAAGGCCTGTGTGCCCGTCGGGTCGAAGGCCTCGGCCTGCTCGAAGTGCCCGGTCGCCGCCGTCTGCGGGTCGTGTGTCTCGTGCTCGGCGGTGGCGCCCGAGTTCCACTGGGTGGCGTCGTACGCCCCCGTGTCGAACCCCTGCGTGCCCCAGTCCCACTGCTGGGTCCCGTGGGACCGGCCGGCCTCGCGCCAGGCGCCCGCGTCCCACTGGCCTGTGGCCTCGGGGGGCCCGGCCTGCGCGGGGATACCCGCGGCGAGGTGCTGATAGCCGACGGCCCAGGCGGTCGTGTCATGGCTGCCCGTGTCGAACGCGGCGTGATGCTGGGCGGCGTACGGGTCGTAGTGCAGCGTCTCGTGCGTGCCGGTTCCGTGCAGCTGGGTGTCCGCGCCGTGGCCCGGGTGACCGGCGGTCGACCACGCGGAGGTGTCGTACGAGCCGGTCGCGCCGTGGCCCGGGAGGTCACCGAAGAGGGGATCGGCCGAGAAGGCCGTCGCCGTGTGGCCGTGGGCGCCGAACGCGCTCGCGGCGGGATCGGCGTACGAAGTGAACTCACCGTACTGGCCGCCCTGCACGCCGTACGGCGCGTAGTGCGCCGAGGTGGCATCGGGGGCCGGAGTCGGGGGCGTCGCGGTCCCCGACGGGTGACGGTCGTTCACCAACTTCTCTTTCGCCTCGACAGCAGGGGCTGGCAGAGCAGTGCGGTGACTGTACCCGGCGGTACGCGGGCGCGACAATCTTCCGCAGGTTTCCCTGCGTCAGGAAACGGGCAATCGGCCGTGTTTCGGCGGTCCCCGGCAAGGGTTTGGCTTTGCGTTCGATGAACGTTCGAGGGTCGGAGGGTGGCCGGGAGGTGTCGGGGCGGCTGTCACGCCACCGTCAGGCCCCCGGCGGGGGCGTCCGTCGGTGCCGCCGGCTGCGCGAGATCCAGCGCCTGCCGGATCCCGGTCGCGACCGCGGGGTGGACCGGCAGGGCCAGATGGCCGATCCCGCTCACCCGGATGTTGTGCGCCAGCAGGTCCGGGTGGTCGACGCAGGCCGTCTCCAGCGGATCCATGAGCGGGTCCAGATCGCTCCAGAAACTCACGAAATGCGTACGGCAACCGGGTGCCGGCTCGCGCAGCTCCTCGATCAGCTCGGAGCCCGGGCGCATCTGGCGGACGATGGGGTGCGCGTTCGCGAGGGGTGCCACCCGGGTGCCGGAGTGGGGCGTGCCCAGTGTGACGAGCGTACGGACATGGAGGTCACCGCCGAGGCGCTGTACGTAGTACCGCGCGATCAGTCCGCCCAGGCTGTGGCCGACGACGTCCACCTGCGGCTGCCCGGTGCGCTCGCACAACTCTTCTATATGACGGCCGAGCAGTTTCGCCGCGGTGCGGATGTCGCAGGTCAGCGGCGAGTAATTGAGTGACTCGATGTGCTGTCGGCCGTGCTGGGTGAGGTTGCGGCGCAGCAGGACGAAGACCGAACGGTTGTCGATGAACCCGTGGACCAGGATGACCGGCGGCTTGGCCTCGGTCGGCAGCGTCGCGGCACCCGGTGGGATGGGGAGCGCAGAGGAATGGCGCTCCTGGATGATGCCCGAGGGGTAGAGGAGCAGATGTCCGGCGAGTATCGCGAGCTCCAGGGCGGTCGCCTTCAGCAGGGCCATGGAGAGACCGGCCAGCCTGCTCGGAAACATGCGCTGGCACAGCGGAAGCAAGGGCTGCACTGCCCGCGTGACCATCATGGCCGACCTCCCGTCGGCGCACGCGAGGACGCCTGCGTCCCCCGTGTGCCCTTGTGGAAAGCCGTCTGGCGGTGTCCTGCGGGGCAGCTGCCGTGGCTACGGCCGTACCGCGAATGCGGCATATGAGCCGGTGGCGCGGCGGGTGACCCTTCTCGTCATGATGACGAAAGATGCCCGCCGTCCGCGTGATGCAGTCCCGTCCTCCTCGTACGGGTGCGGCTCCCGCTGTCGTCGTGCCCTTGCAATCCTTTCGCCGGCGGGCCAGCCACCCGGCGCCCGGCCGACGGTGGGTGGCCGCCTTGAAGCGGCTCTCCGTGCGCACGATCCCCTCGGACCACGGCGCGCGGGCCGCTGATGCTGCGGCGCGTGTGCCGCGGGGAGGGGGGACCCTGCGCGGCGAACGTGTCCCATTGTGTGATTTCCCCCTCGGTGACCACCGCGAAACTGCCGGTTGCGGGATGCTGGCGATAACGTTCGTTCACTTCCCGGGTCGGTGCGGCGCGGGACGCCTGGGCCGCGAGGCTCGCGGCCCGTGTGTCGACCGGTGCGTGGTGTGGCGGCGGGGCGGTACATCGGGTACAGGGTGGAGTAGTCGCTTCATGGAGGCAGTGATGGGTGTGGCAGCCGGTCCGATCCGCGTGGTGGTGGCCAAGCCGGGGCTCGACGGCCACGATCGCGGGGCCAAGGTGATCGCACGGGCGCTGCGTGACGCGGGTATGGAGGTCATTTACACCGGCCTCCACCAGACGCCCGAGCAGATCGTGGACACGGCGATCCAGGAGGACGCCGACGCGATCGGACTGTCGATCCTGTCCGGTGCGCACAACACGCTGTTCGCCGCGGTGATCGAACTGCTGAAGCAGCGCGAGGCCGAGGACATCCTGGTCTTCGGCGGCGGGATCATCCCGGAGGCGGACATCCCGCTGCTCAAGGAGAAGGGCGTCGCGGAGATCTTCACGCCCGGCGCGACGACCGCGTCGATCGTGGACTGGGTCCGCGCGAACGTGCGTCAGCCTGCGGAAGCCTGAGACCTACGGGGCCTGAGGCCTGCCGGGCCTGAGGCCTACGGGGCCTGAGGCCTGCCGGGCCTGAGCCCTACGGGGCCCGAGTCCCTCGGCGGCACGTCCGGCCCTGAGCCCTACGGCGTCGGGGGTCATGGGCCGGGATCCGGCCCTGAGTCCTCCGGGGCCCGGGTCCGGGTGTTCGGGCAACCTCCTGCCGGGCCCCCGGACCCCCTGGGGCGGGCCGGTTCACGGCCCTCCCAGCTCCTCCCTCATCGCCGCGCGCAGGCGCAGCGTCGTCGTCAGTCGCTGGAAGGCCTCGGCCCAGTAGCCGACCGCTCCCGGCGACGCGTCCTCCGGCTCGTCGGGTATCGCTGTCAGCGCCGCGAGGCGGCCTGCCTCCGCGGGATCCAGACAGCGTTCCGCGAGCCCCATCACCCCGCTGAAGCTCCACGGATAATTCCCCGCGTCCCGCGCGATGTTGAGCGCGTCCACCACCGCCCGGCCCAGCGGGGCGGCCCATGGGACCGCGCACACCCCGAGCAACTGGAACGCCTCCGACAGTCCGTGCGTGGCGATGAACCCGGCCACCCACTCGGCCCGTTCGTCCGCGCCCAGCGTCGACAGCAGTTTCGCCCGCTCGGCCAGGGAGACCGCGCCCGGACCCCCGGCCTCCGGTGCCGAAGGCGGCCCGAGCAGTGCCCGGGACCAGTCGGGGTCCCCCTGTCGGACCGCCGCCCGGCACCAGGCCGCGTGCAGTTCGTCCCGCCAGTCGTCCGCCACCGGCAGCGCGACGATCTCCGTCGGCGTACGTCTCCATCGTGCCGTCCAGGTGCCGAGCGGGGCCGCCTCCACCAACTGGCCCAGCCACCACGACCGTTCCCCCCGCCCGGCCGGTGGCTTCGGCACCACTCCGTCGCGCTCCATGCCCGGATCGCACTCGTGCGGCGCCTCGACCACGAGCGCCGGCTCCCCCGCCGTACGGTCGACCGCCACACAGACCGCCGCCCGCGCCGCCATCCGCCCCGCCAGGGCCGAACCCGGCAGCGCCGACAGCAACTCCGCCGCCGTCGCCCGCACATTGCGGCTCCGGTCGGACAGCGCCTGTTCCAGGAACGGCTCGTCCGCGGGCTCCAGACCCGCGCGGAGGGAGTCGAGGAACATCAAGCGGTCCTGGGCCCGCTCGGTCGCCCAGGTCCCGGCCAGCAGGTCACGTGCGGCGGCGGGCTGTCGGGCGCGGAGGGCGCCCAGCAGGGTCACCCGCTCGGCGAACAGCCCCTGCTGCCAGAGAAGGTGGGCCTGCTCGGGATCCTCCGGCGACAGCGGGGACCCGCCGCCGGGCGCGGAGCGCAGCGCGAACCGCCAGTCCGGATTGAGCCGGGCCAGCCACAGCGCGCGCGGGCCGGCGAAGGACAGCACCGCGGGGCGCAGGTCCGTGCGCCCGCGGGCCGCGTCCAGGAGCGCGGGCAGCGCCTGAGGGGGCGGCGCGAAACCGCGCGCGTCGGCCAGCGCCAGCCACTGGGGCAGCAGCTCCATGAGGTCGGGCGCCGCCCCCCGGCGGCCTCCGCCGCCCGTGCCGGGGCGCTCGGACAGCAGCAGGGCCAGTCTGCGGGCCGCGGCGGGCGGCAGCGGCGGACGAGGGTCCGGTGCTGCCGGCTCCGGCCTGGCCCCGGCCGGAGCCGGGCGCAGCCCGGCCCTGCGGCGCACGGTCTCCACGGCGGCCAGGTCCAGCAGCGCCGTCGGCGCCTCACGGCCGGACGCCCAGGACGGCGCGCGCCGGTCGGTGCCCAGCAGGGCCGCGGTCACCAGCTCATCCCAGGGCACGGCGGAGGGCGTGTCCGGCACGGCGGTGATCCCGGCCATATCGGCCCCTTCCCTGTTGTTCGCGTATCGCTTCGGTGTCGTCAGCACAGCGGGACCGCCTCTCCGGCGCCCTCGGGCCAGGCGGTGAGCGGGGTGAAGCCGCGGTGGCCGCACTCGCCGAAGACCGTGACGGGAGCTCCGCCCGACAGGGCGACCAGACGCCACAGGCCCGGGCGAGCACCGGCCGTACGGGTGAGGGGGAGCGCCGTGTCACCGTCCGCGTCCGCCAGTTGCCAGGAGTCCTCGGCCGGCGTCGGTATGACCCGGCCCAGGGTCACCGGCACCGACTCCAGCCACGGGTCCTCCCGCAGCGCCCGCCCGTACCGCGCCACCGCCTCCGGCGTGGTCACGCCCGGCGGCCGCATCCCCGCCGGTCCCGGGGGCGCGAACTGCTCGCCCAGAGCGCCCCGCAGCTGCCCCGCTCCTGGATACGCGGACACCTCCGCCTCCAGCGTCAGGCCCACCGGCAGCGTCGGCTCCGGGGTACGTCCGGCCGCCCCGTAAGAGAGGAGCAACACCGTGCGGCCCGAGTGTGCGCCGCACAGCCAGATGCGGCGCGTCGTCAGCCGGGCGTCCGAGGTGTCGTACTGGGCCAGGACGAGCCAGTGGTCACGAACGGGCGGACCCTCGGGCGAGCCCGGAAGGCCCACCCGGGTACGGACCGTCGCCGCCAGCCCGTCCGGCAGCCGCTCGCGGCGCAGCCAGCCCTGGTCGAGAAGGTGCAGCAGCGCGCACTCCTCCACCAGGCGCACCGGCCAGCCCGGACCCGACGACGGGAGCGCCCCCAACTCCCTTACCCGCGCGGCCAGTCCCGGGGCCTGTGCGTCGACCATACGGGCCGCCGTCTCGTCCCAGGTGCCGTACCCGTCCCGGTCGGCCGTGGCGAGGCCGTCGCGCAGCAGGTCAGCCAGCCGCTGCTCCAGCTCCGTCGCCCCCGCCGTGATCCGCTCGGCCCGTCGTTCCGCCCTGCGGCGGGCCGCCTCCGGATCAGCGGTCCGCGTGGAGTCCGCGCCGCTGACCGGCTGCTCTTTCCCTGTCTGCTGTCGACGCCCCTTGATCCACTGCTCCGCCCAGTCCGGGGCCGGCCCCCGAGGCACCGTCCCGTCCTCGCCCGCCCGGAGCAGCAGCAGTCCCAACGCGTGCTTGCACGGGAACTTGCGGCTCGGGCAACTGCACTTGTACGCCGGACCGCCCGGGTCCGCGAGGTCGACGACCGTCCGGTACGGACTGCTGCCGCTGCCCTTGCACAGTCCCCACACCGCCCCCTCGTCCGAACTACCCGTTTCCGACCACGGCCCGGCCGCGCCGAGTTCGCTCCCCGCCTTGTGGGACGCGGCGTCAGGCGCCAGTGCCAGCACCTGTTCCGCGGTCCAGCGCACCCCCTGCTCAGTCATGTCTCGAAGGTAGGTCCCGGCACTGACAATCGCCGGTCGAGGGACGTCTGTGCAGGTCACCACGCATTGTCAGTGGGGTGGTGCACGGTTGGTGACAGATCCGAACCGGCCGAGCTGAGGGGGATGTGGCCATGCGTGTGTCCGTTGATCCGATGTCCGTCGAACCGAACTTGAGCGAGTCCGTTCCGGCCGAGGCCCTGCGGCCGCACGCCGAGGAGGCCTTCGCGGCCGAACTCACCGCGCTGGCCGCGCAGGACGACCGGCCCCGCCCGGCCCGATGGCGGCTGTCGCCCTGGGCCGTCGCCATCTATCTGCTGGGCGGCACACTGCCGGACGGCACGGTGATCACTCCGAAGTACGTCGGTCCGCGCCGCATCGTCGAGGTCGCCGTCACCACCCTCGCCACCGATCGCGCGCTGCTTCTGCTCGGTGTGCCCGGCACGGCCAAGACCTGGGTGTCCGAGCACCTGGCGGCGGCCATCAGCGGTGACTCGACCCTGCTCGTCCAGGGCACGGCCGGCACGCCGGAGGAGGCGATCCGCTACGGCTGGAACTACGCGCGGCTGCTCGCGCACGGCCCCAGCCGTGACGCGCTCGTGCCGGGCCCTGTCATGCGGGCCATGGCAGAGGGGAGGGTCGCGCGCGTCGAGGAGCTGACCCGCATCCCGGCCGATGTGCAGGACACGCTGATCACGATCCTGTCCGAGAAGACCCTGCCGATACCGGAGCTGGGGCAGGAGGTGCAGGCCGTCCGCGGCTTCAACCTGATCGCGACGGCCAACGACCGCGACCGCGGGGTCAACGAGCTGTCGAGCGCCCTGCGCCGCCGGTTCAACACGGTGGTGCTGCCGCTTCCGGAGACCGCCGACGCGGAGGTGGACATCGTCTCCCGCCGGGTCGAGCAGATCGGCCGCTCGCTCGACCTGCCGGTGATGCCCGACGGGATGGACGAGCTCCGGCGCGTCGTCACGGTCTTCCGCGAGCTGCGTGACGGAGTCACCACGGACGGCCGGACGAAGCTGAAGTCGCCCAGCGGGACGCTGTCCACCGCCGAGGTCATCTCCGTGGTCACGGGTGGGCTCGCCCTGGCCGCCCATTTCGGCGACGGCGTGCTCCGCGCCGGTGACGTCGCCGCGGGCATCCTCGGCGCCGTCGTCCGCGATCCGGCGGCCGACCGTGTCGTCTGGCGGGAGTACCTGGAGGCGGTGGTCCGGGAGCGGGACGGCTGGACGGACTTCTACCGGGCCTGCCGGGAGGTGACCGTATGAACGGCGAGCTCCGTCCCGCAGGGGGTCTTGCGAGCGGGGCGAGGGGACCGACAGGTGCGGGGGAGTTCGGCGCCCCAGCGGCGGGGGCAGGTGGACCGGGGGTGTCCGGGTGCGTGAGAGGGAGCACATGACAGGCGTGGACTGGCCTCCGGGCAAGTCGGCCGCTGAGGGGCCGCTGCTGCTCGGGGTCCGGCACCACGGGGCGGGCTCCGCCCGTGCGGTGCGGGCGGCGCTGGAGGCTGCGCGGCCGAGGGCCGTGCTGATCGAAGGGCCACCGGAGGCGGACGCCCTGATCCCGCTGGCGATGGACGAGGAGATGCGCCCACCGGTGGCCCTGCTCGCCCACGCCGTGGACGAACCCGGCCGCTCGGCGTTCTGGCCGCTGGCCGAGTTCTCCCCGGAATGGGTGGCGCTCCGCTGGGCCCTGGAGCACGGAGTCCCGGCCCGCTTCATCGATCTGCCGGCGACACACACGCTGGCCTGGGACAAGGGGCAAGGGCCGACGACGGCGGGGGAACCCGGAGACGTCGAGTCCGGGGCGGTGGACGGAGTGCCCGCGGACGTCGAGCGCGAGCCGGGAGACGAGACGCCTGGGGACATCGAGCCCGGAGCGTTGGCCGGTGTGCCCGGGGACGCCGCGGCGGTGCCCGGAGGCCAGGCGTCCCGCTCGGTTCACGATTCCGGTGATGCTCTCCGCGTCGACCCCCTGGCCGTGCTTGCCGAGGCCGCCGGGTACGACGACCCCGAGCGGTGGTGGGAGGACGTCGTCGAGCACCGGGGTTCGGGCAGCGGGGACCCGCGCGCGCCGTTCACGGTCCTGGAGGAGGCCATGGCGGCCCTGCGGGAGGAGTACGGGACGGGGGGACACCGGCGCGACACCGTGCGCGAGGCGTATATGCGCCTCCAGGTACGTTCGTCTCTGCGGGAGTTCGGCCCCCGGGTGGCCGTGGTGTGCGGGGCGTGGCATGTGCCCGCGCTGCGCCGGAGGACCACCGTCTCGGCGGACCGTGCCCTGCTGAAGGGGCTGCCCAAGGTGCGGACGGACATGACCTGGGTGCCCTGGACCCACCGGAGGCTGTCCCGGGCCGGGGGTTACGGCGCGGGGATCGAGTCGCCCGGCTGGTACGCGCATCTGTTCGCCGCGCCCGACCGTCCCGTCGAGCGCTGGCTGACCAAGGTCGCCGGACTTCTGCGGGAGGAGGACCGGATCGTGTCGTCCGCGCATGTCATCGAGGCGGTGCGGCTCGCCGACACGCTCGCCGCGCTGCGCGGGCGCCCGCTGCCGGGACTGTCCGAGACGACCGACGCCGCCCGGGCGGTGATGTGCGAGGGCTCCGACGTGCCGCTCGCGCTGGTGCACGACCGCCTAGTGGTCGGCGACGTTTTGGGGGAAGTTCCGGCAACGGCGCCCGCCGTGCCCTTGCAGCGGGACCTCGCGCGGCTTCAGAAGCGGCTGCGGCTGAAACCGGAGCCGCTGGAGCGGGAGTTGGAGCTGGACCTGCGCAAGGACACCGACGCCGGGCGCAGTCGGCTGCTGCACCGGCTGTGTCTCCTCGGTGTCGGCTGGGGCGAGCCCACGGTCTCGCGCGGCAGTACGGGCACGTTCCGGGAGACCTGGCGGCTGTGCTGGGAGCCGGAGTCGGCGGTGCGGGTCGCGGAGGCGGGGGTGTGGGGGACGACCGTGCTCGGCGCCGCGACCGCCAAGGCCGAGGCGGACGCCGTCGCCGCGCGGGTGCTCGCCGATGTCACGACGCTCGCCGAGCGCTGCCTCCTGGCGGAACTCCCGGACGCACTGCCCGTGGTGATGCGGGTGCTCGCCGACCGGGCGGCCCTGGACACCGACGTCGGCCACCTCGCCCGGGCCCTGCCCGCCCTGGTCCGCTCCCTGCGCTACGGAGATGTGCGCGGCACGGACACCCGGGCCCTTGCCGAGGTCGCGGCAGGTCTCGCGGAGCGGGTGTTCGTCGGGCTGCCACCGGCGTGCGCCGCGCTCGACACGGAGGCGGCCGAGGAGATGCGCCGTCATGTGGACGCGGTGCACGGAGCGGTGGGGCTGCTGGCGGAGGGAGCCCCGGCGGCCGGCGGGGAGATACGGGGGCGGTGGCGCTCCGTGCTGCGGGTGCTGTCCGACCGGAACACCGTAGCGGGGATCGTCCGTGGGCGCGCCGTGCGACTTCTGCTGGACGACGGGGAGTTGGCGCCGGACGATGCCGCGCGGCTCATGGGGCTCGCGCTGTCGCCGGGTACGGCTCCGGCGGACGCGGCCGCGTGGATCGAGGGATTCGTCGGGGGCGGCGCCGGCGGGATGCTGCTGGTGCACGACGAGCGGTTGCTCGGGCTGGTGGACGCCTGGCTGACGGGGGTGCCGCCGGAGGCGTTCACCGGCGTACTGCCGCTGTTGCGGCGCACGTTCTCGGCGTACGAGCCGGGAGTCAGACGCACCCTCGGCGAATTGGTCCGACGGGGGCCGAAGGCGCAGGGAGGCGCGGTGGCCGTCGGCGCGGGCGTGCCCGGGTTCGCGCCCGACCCGGACGCCGGGCGGGCGGACGCGGTGGTCCCGGTGATACGGCTGCTGCTCGGACTGGACGGTCCCGGGGGCGGTGAGCGGGGCGAGCCCGGTGGCAGCGATCTCGACGGCACCGGGGGCAGAGACGGCGGCGAACTGGTGGGGGTGACTCGATGAGCACGGACGCGATCGGCAGCGGGGCGGCGACACCCTCCCGGGGACGGGGCGACGGCGTGACCGGCGTGACCGGCGTGACCGGGGCGACCGGGGCGGCCGGGTCCGACGAGCGGTTGCGGCGCTGGCGGCTGGTGCTCGGCGGTGGCTCGGCGGACGGGACCGGGCACGGGCCCGCCGGGCGGGACGCGGCGATGGACGGGGCGCTGACCGCGCTGTACGGAAAAGGGGACGCGCAGCGTCAGGGCCGGGACCGTTCGGCGGGGCTGGGGGCGTCGGCGCCGTCCGTCGCCCGCTGGCTCGGGGACATCCGGACGTACTTCCCGTCGTCCGTCGTCCAGGTCATGCAGCGCGACGCCATCGACCGCCTCGGTCTGTCCACGCTGCTGCTGGAACCGGAGATGCTGGAGGCCGTCGAGGCGGACGTGCACCTGGTCGGCACGCTGCTCTCGCTGAACAAGGCGATGCCGGAGACCACCAGGGAGACGGCACGGGCGGTGGTGCGCAAAGTTGTCGAGGATCTTGAGAAGCGGCTCGCCACCCGCACCCGGGCCACGCTCACCGGAGCCCTCGACCGCAGCGCTCGGGTCCGCCGGCCCCGCCACCACGACATCGACTGGAACCGCACGATCGCCGCCAACCTCAAGCACTATCTGCCGGAGCACCGCACGGTCGTACCGGAGCGACTGATCGGGTACGGACGGGCGTCGTGGTCCATGAAGAAGGAGGTCATCCTCTGTATCGACCAGTCGGGGTCGATGGCGGCGTCGGTGGTGTACGCATCGGTGTTCGGGGCGGTCCTCGCGTCCATGCGGTCCCTCGCGACCCGGCTCGTCGTCTTCGACACCTCCGTCGTGGACCTCACCGACCAGCTCGACGACCCGGTCGACGTCCTCTTCGGCACCCGGCTTGGCGGCGGTACGGACATCAACAGGGCGCTGGCGTACTGCCAGTCGCGGATCAGCCGACCCGCTGAGACGGTCGTGGTCCTCGTCAGCGATCTGCACGAAGGGGGGATCCGGGACGAGATGCTCAAGCGAGTGGCGGCGATGAAGGCGTCGGGGGTGCAGTTCGTGGCGCTGCTCGCGCTGTCCGACGAGGGGGCGCCCGTGTACGACCGTGATCATGCGGCGGCGCTGGCGGCACTGGGAACACCGGCGTTCGCGTGCACGCCCGATCTCTTCCCGGAGGTGATGGCGGCGGCGATCGAGAAGCGGCCCCTGCCGGTGCCGGAGACCGTCTGAGCAGGGCGAGGGACACCTCGCAAAGAGGGCGCCGTCCGACACAAACAGGACACTGTCTGATGCAAGGAGGAAAGCGGACATGACTACCCATCGGTAACAGGGGACTTGCGCAACGGAGGGAGGGCCGTGCGAGGATCGGCGGCGCTTCGACCTCGGCGGTGCGCCGTGTCGTCCGTACCGCCTTGTTCCGCCGCACGGAGGCTCTCCCCCGTCGTGACTCTGCCCGCCGCACTGCCCTTCGCCGGTGCCGCACTGCGCGTGATGCGTGGAGCGGCGGGGCGACGTGCGCTGCATCTGGCGGTGCTGGTCGGCGGGTTGTTCGCACTGGGGCTCCTCTGCGAGGGGCAGGCCCACGCGGCGGACGGAACCTTTGCCGCCGCGACGTCTCCGACGGCTCCCGCCGCGACCCGCACCCCGGCTCACGCCGAGGCGCGGCAACCGGTCCAGCGGGCGGTCCTGCACATCGAAGGGGCCGTCAGCGGCACGGTCGGACGGGCGCTGCGGCAGGGTTCCCCCCTCGCCCACCCCTCCACGTCCGCCACCCGCCCCGCGCCGAACACCGGCCGCACGCCTACTGCTCGGCCCATGCCGATCACCGGGCCCACGCCGCACACCGGCCCCACGTCCGGCGGCCGATCCGCGTCCGCCGTTCGACTCGTGTCCCCGGCGCTCGGAGCGCCCGTCGAGCCCGTCACTCGAGTCACCTCCGTGACCCGGGCGGTCTCCACGGTTGTGCGGCCGGTGGGGGACACCCTGGTGCGGACGGTGTCCGGGGGACAAGTGGATGCACCGTCACCCTGGCTCCTCCCGGCTGTTCCGTCCCTCCCGCCCCTCTCCTCCCTTGCTTTTCCGTCCGTCTCCGCCCTCCCCTCGGCCCCGTCGTTGCCGTCGGTGCCTGGGCTCCCCGTACTTCCCCGACTCCCCGGGCTTCCGGGCGAGCCGGGGCTGCCGGGCGTGCCCGGGGTGTCGGCGCCGTCCGGGCACACCCTGCCCGGGCAGTCGGTCGGGGACCGGGCGGCCGGCGAGGCTGAGCACCACCGGGCGGGGGAGCGGCGGGAGGCCGGGCCGCGGGTCGCCGTGGCCGATGCGGCGGCGGGGCAGTACGCGCACCGCGCCCTCCGCCTTCCCCGGCCCGCGCACGCGCCCCTGCACCAGTCGCCCGGCGATGCACCGTCGGGCGTGTCCGGCACGCAGCCGGTCGGCGACGACGGTGTGCCGCGACACAGTGACGGACACGCCGTCGCGTTCAACCACCGGGCGCCGTTGCGGCTTCTGCCCGGCGCCACCGCGGTCGTCACCGCGGACGCGACCCGGGACCGCCACCGGGACATTCCCGAGTTCCCCGGCTAGGGCAGCAGCACCTCCTCCCCGCGAGATCTGCCGCGCGGGGGCGAAACAGGTCAGCCCGCCGTCCGGACCCGCCTTTGCCGCCATCCCCGGACGGAAGCCATCGGGCCGAGCCGCACAGCCGGATCACCTCCATGGCCGCCGGTCCCCCGGATCGCCCATGGATCCGTCGGCCCCACGCCGGCGCCGGCCTCAGGACTCGGCAGCGGTGGTCCCGAACTCCCCGAATTCCGGAATCCCGAAGGATCTGACGCACACATGAACAAGAACATCCGCCGCTCCATCGTCATAGCCGCCGGTGTCACCGGCGCCTGGGCGCTCGGCTCGGCCGTCGCCAGCGCGGACGAGCTGCCGGCGTCCTCCGTGTCCACACCCGACGCGGGCATCGACACCTCGGACACGGTCGCTGCGGTCACCGGCACCGTGGACGGTGTCGTCGCCGATGCGCAGGACGCCGTCTCCGGGGTCGCGCACGGTACGGCCGTGACGGACACCGCGACCCGGGCCGCGACCACCGCCACGGACGGCACGCACACCGCCGCCGGCGCCACCGCCCACCTCGCCCACCAGGCCGGGAACCGGTCCGAGCGGCCGTGCGGGTCGCAGGTCCGGAAGGCCGCGCCCGTCGTGGACCAGGCTCGCCGTCATGCCGACGCCGAGGTGTCCGCCGCGCGGCCGTCCCACCTCAGGGGCCCCGCGCACGCAGGCGTGGGCCGGGCCGCCGCGCTCGCGAACCACCCCCGGGCCACGGCCGCCACCAGCATCTCCGATGTGACCACTGCGACCACCGCGCCGCAGCAGCACGAGATCGACTACCTCTTCGGTCCGCTGTCGGCCTTCGCCCCCGAACTGGAGCAGACGCTCGCCGCCGCGCAGACCAGGCTCCAGGGCGTGCAGAACGCGGCGCGCGCCCAGGCGCAGGGCGTCGACGGAGTGGTCCGTACGAAGGCGCACACCACGGTCGCGGGCGCGGGCCGCACCGCAGGAGCCGGGACCGGCGCCGCACGGCAGACGCTCGCCGGGACCGAGGGCCGTACGGCGGACGTGGCCGCCCTCGCGCAGGGCCGGGCCGGGGAGGCGCAGGCCGCCGCCCGAGCCGGTGTCGCCGCGGTCCCGGGCCATCTCACGGGTGACGTCTTGGGCGTGCGGCAGCAGGTCCTCGGGACGGTCGGCAGTGTGCCCGGCACGGTCACCCCGGTGGTCGGCGAGACGGCCGCCGCGGTGGTGCCGCCGGTCGCCCGTACCGCCGTGGCCGGGGTCGTGCCGGTCGCCGCTCATGCCGTCGGCGGCGCGGCGGGTCTGCCGGCCGGGGCCGTCGCGGACGCCCAGCCGCTCGCTCGGCACGCGGAGGGCCATGCGTCGACGCTCGCGTACGGGGCGGTCGCGGACACGCAGTCGGCGGCCTACAGGACGGTCACCCCGGTGGTCGGCGAGACGGCCGCCGCGGTGGTGCCGCCGGTCGCCCGTACCGCCGTGGCCGGGGTCGTGCCGGTCGTCGGGCAGGCCGCCTGGGACGCGACGGGGCTGGCGTACGGCGTGACGGGTGAGGTGGGGCCGTTTGCGGACGGGACCGCCGCGCAGGTTCCGCCGTTCACCGGGGGCGTGGCTGCGGGTGCGTCGGGGGTGGCGTACGGCGTCGGCGGCGAGGTCGGGCCGTTCGCGCAGGGCGTGGCCGGCTCGGTGCGGCCTGTCGTGGCGACGGCGCACGAGGCCCTGGGGTCGGCACAGGAGGTCGTGCGGACGGCGAACGCCGCCGTGCGGCCCGTCGTCCACCCGGTGACGGACGACACCACCCGTTCGGCGTACGGCGTCACGGGCGATGTTCTGCCCTTCGCGGATGGGGCCGCGGTCGCGGCCGGCTCGTTCGCGGACGGGGTCGCCGGGCCCGTGGCGCCCTTCGCCGGTGATCTGGCCGGGACGGCCGGGTCCGCGGGCGGCTCGTCGGCCGGCCACGCGGTGACCGGCGCCCAGGAGGTCGCCGCGTCCGTCACCCCGGAGTACCTGCCGCACGGCACGTACTCCCTCTGAGACCGGCGCCGTGCGGCACCGTCGTACGGCGTCCGAACGCCTCCGCGGGGAATGAGGCACGGGGGCAGGCCGAAAGCCGTCGGCCTGCCCCACCCGAACCCCGCGGACCGGGCGAGTGGCCCCATTGGGGTGGGGACCACTCGCTCCGCGCCCCTCCCGGGGCGGCACAGGGGTCCCACCGGGCCAACCCCAACCCGGTGGGACCCTTTCCGCGATGTGCACGTGTGACAGGTATCACCGCTCAGGTGTGATCTGCGATTTAGAGCCCCACCGCAAGCGGCGATAACCTGCGAGACGGACATGCCGCGCGCTCGGACACCGTGTGCGCCTCCCTTGTGACACATGCGGACGTCACGTTGCCCTTCGCGGCACGCCCACGCATCCAACGAACCGCGAGATCACTGATAGGGACGGAAGCGCGTGGACCTGTTCGAGTACCAGGCGAGGGACCTCTTCGCCAAGCACGGTGTACCGGTGCTGGCCGGTGAAGTCATCGACACGCCTGAGGCGGCGCGCGAGATCACCGAGCGGCTGGGCGGCAAGTCGGTCGTCAAGGCGCAGGTGAAGGTCGGTGGCCGCGGCAAGGCCGGCGGCGTGAAGCTGGCCGCCACGCCGGACGAGGCGGTCGCCCGTGCCACGGACATCCTCGGTATGGACATCAAGGGCCACACGGTCCACAAGGTGATGATCGCCGAGACCGCCCCGGAGATCGTCGAGGAGTACTACGTCTCCTTCCTCCTCGACCGCGCCAACCGCACCTTCCTCTCCATCGCCTCCGTCGAGGGCGGCATGGAGATCGAGGAGGTCGCGGCCACCCGCCCCGACGCCGTCGCCAAGATCGCGATCGACGCCATCGACGGTGTGGACGAGGCCAAGGCCCAGGAGATCGTCGCCGCGGCCAAGTTCCCGGCCGAGGTCGCCGACAAGGTGGCCCACGTCCTGGTCACGCTGTGGGACACCTTCATCAAGTCGGACGCCCTCCTCGTCGAGGTCAACCCGCTGGCCAAGGTCGCCTCGGGTGACGTCATCGCCCTGGACGGCAAGGTCTCCCTGGACGACAACGCCGAGTTCCGCCACCCCGAGTTCGAGGAGCTCCACGACAAGGCCGCCGCCAACCCGCTGGAGGCGGCAGCCAAGGAGAAGAACCTCAACTACGTCAAGCTCGACGGCGAGGTCGGCATCATCGGCAACGGCGCCGGCCTGGTCATGTCGACCCTGGACGTCGTCGCCTACGCCGGCGAGGCCCACAAGGGCGTCAAGCCGGCCAACTTCCTCGACATCGGCGGAGGCGCCTCCGCCGAGGTCATGGCGAACGGCCTGGAGATCATCCTCGGCGACCCGGACGTCAAGTCCGTGTTCGTCAACGTCTTCGGCGGCATCACCGCCTGCGACGCGGTCGCCAACGGCATCGTGCAGGCCCTGGAGCTCCTCGAGTCCAAGGGCGAAGAGGTCAACAAGCCGCTCGTCGTGCGTCTCGACGGCAACAACGCCGAGCTCGGTCGCCAGATCCTGGACGACCGCAACCACCCGCTCGTGCAGCGTGTGGACACCATGGACGGCGCGGCCGACAAGGCCGCCGAGCTGGCTGCGGCCGCGAAGTAAGGGACGAGGTCACAGACAACCATGGCTATCTTCCTCACCCAGGAATCCAAGGTCATCGTCCAGGGCATGACCGGCTCCGAGGGCCAGAAGCACACCAAGCGCATGCTGGCCTCCGGTACGAACATCGTCGGTGGCGTGAACCCGCGCAAGGCGGGCCAGGTCGTGGACTTCGACGGTACCGAGGTACCGGTCTTCGGCTCCGTCAAGGATGCCGTCGAGAAGACCGGCGCCGACGTCACGGTCATCTTCGTCCCGGAGAAGTTCACCAAGGACGCGGTCATCGAGGCCATCGACGCCGAGATCCCCCTCGCGGTCGTCATCACCGAGGGCATCGCGGTGCACGACTCCGCTGCCTTCTGGTCGTACGCGGGCAAGAAGGGCAACAAGACCCGCATCATCGGCCCGAACTGCCCCGGTCTGATCACCCCCGGTCAGTCGAACGCCGGCATCATCCCGGCCGACATCACCAAGCCGGGCCGCATCGGCCTGGTCTCGAAGTCGGGCACGCTGACGTACCAGATGATGTACGAGCTGCGTGACCTCGGCTTCTCGACCTGCGTCGGCATCGGCGGTGACCCGATCATCGGCACCACGCACATCGACGCGCTGAAGGCCTTCCAGGACGACCCCGACACCGACCTGATCGTCATGATCGGTGAGATCGGCGGCGACGCCGAGGAGCGGGCCGCGGCCTTCATCAAGGAGAACGTGACCAAGCCGGTCGTCGGCTACGTCGCGGGCTTCACCGCGCCCGAGGGCAAGACCATGGGTCACGCGGGCGCCATCGTCTCCGGTTCGTCGGGCACCGCCCAGGCGAAGAAGGAGGCCCTGGAGGCCGCCGGCGTCAAGGTCGGCAAGACGCCGACGGAGACGGCGAAGCTGGCCCGCGAGATCCTCGCCGGCTGAGTCCTCCTCTCCGGCGTTCGCAGCTCCGGCCCTACGGCCCCGGGCGGCTGAACGCCACAGTGGCTGAACCACGGGTGGGCCCGCGTTCCCTTCGGGGAGCGCGGGCCCACTGGCGTTTCCGGGCGTGTGCGCGGTCGGTGCAGGCGGCGACCGGGGGCCGGGTCTCGACGCGGTCGGGCTCCGGGATCACGCCACGGGCAGGACGGGGGTGCGGAACCGGGCCGCGGTGTCGCCGCCGCCGAGGACGACGGACCGCTGGGCGGCGACCTGGTCGTGGGGCTGACCGAGAGGAACGCGGCTGACCTCGTCCGGACGCCGGAACTGCCCGGCGTCCAGCCGGACCTCGAGAGCCTCGAGGTAGTCCTCCGGCTGAGGCAGCGTGCGCGGACCGATGACGGGGACGAGCGGGGTGACGGCGCGCGCGGCGTACTCGCGGACCCAGGCCACGGCGACCTGGGCGGGACGGGCGCCGGTCTCCTCGGCGATGGCCAGGACGGCGTCCACCACGGCCGTCTTCTGCTAATCGTCCTCGGTGTGGACCAGACGCTTCCAGTCGGTCAGCCGTCCCTCGCTGCTGGTGCGGTACTTGCCGGTGAGCAGTCCGCCGCCCAGCGGTGACCACAGGGCCTCGCCGAGCCCGAGGGCCTCGGCCATGGGCAGGATCTCGCGGTCCGCGGTGCGTTCGACCAGGCTGTACTCGAACTGCACCCCGATCACCGGGTTCAGCCCGCGCAGCTCGGCGAGGGTGACGGCGCGGGCGGTGCGCCAGGCGGGGAAGTCGGGGAAGTCGGACAGCCCCGTGTGAAGGATCTTCCCCTGGCGTGCCAGGTCGTCCAGTCCGCGCAGGATCTCCTCGGTGGGCGTGACGGAGTCGGGGAAGTGCACCCACAGCAGGTCGACGTAGTCGGTCCGCAGCCTGTGGAGGCTGTCCTCCACGGCCCGCACCATGTTCTTGCGGCTGTTGCCGGTGCCCATGAGGCCCGCCTCGGGGCCGACGCCGATGGCGAACTTCGTGGCCAGAGTGAACCGCGCACGCCTCCCGGTCAGCAGCTCGCCGAGGACCTCCTCGGACTCGCCGGCCTGATAGCTCTCGGCGGTGTCGATGAAGGTTCGCCGGCGTCAGCGAAGCGATCAAGGATCCGGCGGGCCTCGGCGAGCTCGGTTCCTGCGGCGGCGCGGGTGCCGAAGGTGCCCGTACCGAGTGCCACGAGCCGAAGAGCCGAAGAGCCGAAGAGCCGAAGAGTCGAAGAGCCGAAGAGCCGAAGAGCCCAAGAGCCGAGGAGTTCGGAGAGCCGAAAACCCGTCACCGCGCCTCCGGTGCCAGTCGTTCCGGCCCGCGAAGGAGCAGTGACTGCAGCAGTGCGCGGATCTCCTGCTGCTCCTCGGACAGCGGCCCCTCGGCTCCCCGCGGCGGCAGGTCCCGGATCTCCGTCCCCCGGGCCACAGGACGTTCGTAGTGGTCCTGGGCGATCCGCAGGGTCAGTGTGGTCGCGCCGACGACCGCGGTCGTGGCCGCGACGGCCGCGAGGGTCCACCGCCGGGTGCGCCGCTCGCCCCGGGTGCGGACCGTGGGCGGCCTGGCCGCGCGCAGGGGCTGCGCGGCGGCCAGCTCGCTCAGCCTGCGGTGCAGCACGGGCGGTGCGGCCTGGTCCGGTACCAGCGCGGTGAGCGCCTCCCGCGCGGACAGCAGCCGGCCCGCCGCGACGGGCGTGCTCGCCTGGGTCTCGGCCGCGGCCTCCGGCAGACCGAGGCCTACGCCGTCGTAGAGCAACAGCGTGCGCCGCTGCGCGGGCGGCAGGGTCAGCAGCGAGTGCAGCAGTGCGCGGTTGTCCGGGTCGGTGGGCGGCGGACCGGGCTGCCGGTGGCGGAGGCGGAAGCGGTGCCAGGGCGAGAGCGCCCAGTCGTGCGCCGCGGCCCGTACCCATCCTGCGGGATCGGGGTCCAGGGCCACCTCGGGCCAGCGCCGCCAGGCCTGCTCGAAGGCCTGCTCGACCGATTCGCGGGCCAGCAGGGGGCGGCCGGTGAGTAGATATGTCTGTCGTACGAGGGTGGGGACGCAGGACTCGTACAACGCGTCGAAGGCCCTCGGAGGCGTCACGGGGGGCCGCTTGCCCCGCGGTTGCGGGGAGGCGGAACCCTGCGTCGCAGGGTGGCTTGCGGCCTTCCGTGCAAAAAAGTACATAAACATATATTGAGCGACACATCGGTGCTTCCCCTGTTACGACGGGAAAGCGCGTGTCGTTGGGAGCATGGCGGGCGTGATCCCATGGACCGACCGCCGAACCCCGCCGTCGCCCCTTCCCGGCCGGTCGCGCGACCGATGGCCCGGGCTGGGCGGCAGTCTCCTGGGCGGCGCCGTCGCCGCCGCGCTGGGGCTCGGCTCGCTCGCCCTGCTCGTGATCCTGCTGTGGATCAGTTCGCCGTTCCCCGACAACGGTCCCGGCGGCGCGCTGCGTCTCGCGGCCTCGCTCTGGCTGTTGGCGCACGGTGTCGTCCTCGTCCGCACGGAGACGCTCTCCGGCGTGCCCGCGCCCGTCGGAATGACACCGCTGCTGCTGGCCGTGCTGCCGGTGTGGCTGCTGTACCGGGCCGGACGCGACGCGGTGGCCGGGGACGACGTGGAGGACGTGGAGGGCGTCGAAGGCGCGGCGGGTGACGTGCCGCTCGTCCCCGCGCGTACGGCCTGGCCCGGTGTGACGGCGGGCTACCTCGGCGTCGGCGCGGTGGCGGCGCTGTACGCCTCCGGCGGGACGCTGCGGCCGTCGTGGGCCTGGACCGCGCTCTGCCTGCCGCTGGTCACCGTGGTCGCGGTGGGAGCGGGTGTGTGGACGGCGCACGGGCGGCCGGACGGTCCGGTGTGGGTGCGCCGGATGCTCGCCTGGCTCTCCCCGGCCGGGCGCGGGCCGGGGACCGGCGGGTCCGCGGACGTCGACGGGCGGAGGTGGCTGGCGGTCTCCGTGCGGGCCGCCCTGGCCGGGGCGGCCGTGCTCGTCGGCGGGGGCGCGCTGCTCGTGGGCGCGTCACTGGTGTGGCACGGCGGGGCCACGCGGGCGTCGTTCCTCCAGCTCACAGCGGGGTGGTCGGGGCGGTGCGCGGTACTGCTGCTGGCCCTGGCGCTGGTGCCGAACGCGGCGGTGTGGGGCGCGGCTTATGCGCTCGGGCCCGGGTTCGTGCTGGGGGCGGGGCATGCCATGGGGCCGCTGTCGGCGGGCCGGCCCCCGGCGACCCTGCCCCCCTTTCCGCTGCTGGCGGCGGTGCCGGCCGCGGGCGGCGGGCCGCTGTCGTGGGCGGTGGGGGCGGTGCCGGCCGTGGCGGGGGTGACGGTCGGGTGGTTCGTGGCGGGTGCGGCGTGCCGGGGCGGGGAGCCACGGCGGGACCGGGACACGGCGTGGCCGGCAGGCCGGACGGCGGCGGCGACGGCGGTGGCCGCGCTGGTGTGCGGGGCGCTGCTCGGCGGCCTCGCGGAGGCGGCCGGAGGGCCGCTCGGGGTGGCCGTGCTGGCGCACTTCGGGCCGGTGGGGTGGCAGGTGGGCGGTGTGGCGGCCGGCTGGACGGTGGCGGCGGGACTGCCGGTGGCGCTGGGTGTGCGCGCCTGGCGGCTGCGCGGCAGCGTCAAGCCGGAGCGGAGCGGACGGCGGCGGGTGTGGTGGCCGTGGCGCCGGCCGGCGGGGGAGTCCCCCGCGTTGCCCGCGCCCTCGGTGCCGTCACCGACGGTCCCGGAACCGGCCGGGGCCCGCACACCGGCCGACGTGCTGTGGGAGGACCCCGATCTCCAGCCGTACGGGGTGCTGTCGGGGGAGGTGGACCCGTTCCTGTCGGACTTCGGGGGGATCGAGCCTCCGCCGCCCCCCGGACCGCACCTCTGAGAGGCCCCGGAACGGCAGGGACCGGGTACCGGACGGCCGGCCCTCGGCTCAGTCCTGGGTGCCCAGGACCCCCCGCAGATCCTTCGGCAGCAGGTCGTTGCACGAGTGCTTCGCCACGGCCGTCAAGGAGTCGTTCAGACAGGTGTAGTAGTCGCGGTAGACCAGCTGGGCCGTGAACGTGGCCGCCACCATCGCGATCGCCAGGGTCGCCGTGACCAGCCCGCTGATCGCCGCCGTCGTCTGCGGACGGGCCGGGGGCGCCGGGCTGTTCGGGTCGGGGGTGCGGGGCTTGGCGCGCAAGGCGCTCGCGCCCCAGTACACCGCCAGCGCGCCCAGCAGCAGGGCCACGTACGGCCAGCTGAAGAGGGCGAAGAAGAAGGCCCACATGCCGGACAGCAGGGCATAGCGAGCGCGGCGCTGGGCGGGGTCCGTGGGGTCCCAGCGCAAGGCGGGGCCCGGACCGCCGGGTCTCTCGGGACCGCCCTGTCCGCCGGAGCCGCCCGGGCGCTCGCCGAAGCGGCCGCCCGAGGCGGGGCCGGGCTGGCGGTCGCTCCACTGGCTGCCCCACCCGGAAGGTCCGCCTTCGTCGTCGGAGCCGTCCTGTTCCTTGCCCCGGCCGGACGCCGAGTGGCGCGGCCGCCAGGGCTGGTCCGGGGTCCCCTCCGGCGGCGGCGCGAAGGGGTTGTCGTCCGCGGGCGCGCCCTGGCCCCGCCCGCCGCTCGCGGAGTCACCCCCGTTCCCAGGGGTCTCGTCGCTCTCCCGTGGCGGCACGGGAGAGGGGTGCCGCTCGCGCAGCAGCAGCGGAGGGAGTCGGAGACTGCGGTCCGGCATCAGGTGTGCGTCTTCCCCTTGGTGATTCTGGCGGGCGGCTCGTCGGCGGAGTGTGCCGCGAGGCGGGCACGCCCGGACAGGCGTTCTCGTCCGGATCAACGTTCAGCGCAGGCGCGTCGTTCCCCCGCGTCGATCCGCTTCCCCGGGCGGTTCCCCCGCAGACGCTACCTTCCGGCCGCGCCCCCGTCCCGTGGGGGCCGTCCGGAGTGCCGGTATCGTTGCTGCCGGTCGACCGCTTCGTAGACTTCCCCGTATTCGGGGGCGCGAAGCATTCGTACGACCATACAAACGCTCTCCCGGGCATTCCGCTCGCCGAGCGACCGCACGAACGCTCTCCCGAGAAAGGGCCCCGCCGTGGCCGAGTCCGTGGCCGAGACCGCCTCCGAGTCCGCGGCCAAACGCCTGGTCGTCCTGGTCTCCGGGTCCGGCACCAATCTGCAGGCGCTCCTCGACGCCATCGCCGGGGCCGGGTCCGCCTACGGGGCCGAGATCGTCGCTGTCGGTGCCGACCGCGACGGCATCGAGGGCCTCGCCCGTGCCGAGCGGGCCGGGCTGCCCACCTTCGTGTGCCGGGTCAAGGACTACGAGAGCCGGGAGGCCTGGGACGCGGCCCTCACCGAGGCCGTCGCGGCCCACGAGCCCGATCTCGTCGTCTCCGCGGGCTTCATGAAGATCGTGGGGAAGGAGTTCCTCGCGCGGTTCGGCGGGCGGTTCGTCAACACCCACCCCGCTCTCCTGCCCAGCTTTCCCGGAGCCCACGGTGTGCGGGACGCGCTCGCGTACGGCGCCAAGGTCACCGGCTGCACCGTCCACTTCGTCGACGACGGCGTCGACACCGGACCGATCATCGCTCAGGGCGTGGTGGAGGTCCGGGACGAGGACGACGAGAGCGCTCTGCACGAGCGCATCAAGGAAGTCGAGCGAAGGCTGCTCGTCGAGGTCGTGGGGCGACTCGCCCGCAACGGCTATCGCATTGAGGGACGAAAGGTAGTTATCCAGTGACCGCCGAGAGCACCAAGCGGCCCATCCGGCGCGCGCTCGTCAGCGTCTACGACAAGACCGGGCTCGAAGAGCTGGCCCGAGGCCTCCACGAGGCGGGTGTCGAGCTCGTCTCCACGGGTTCCACCGCGTCGAGGATCGCCGCCGCGGGCGTTCCCGTCACCAAGGTCGAGGAGCTGACCGGCTTCCCCGAGTGCCTGGACGGCCGGGTCAAGACCCTGCACCCCAAGGTCCACGCGGGCATCCTCGCCGACCTGCGCCTCGACAGCCACCGCCAGCAGCTCGCCGAGCTGGGTGTCGAGCCGTTCGACCTCGTCGTCGTCAACCTCTACCCCTTCCGGGAGACCGTCGCCTCCGGGGCGTCCCCCGACGAGTGCGTCGAGCAGATCGACATCGGCGGCCCCTCCATGGTCCGCGCCGCCGCCAAGAACCACCCCTCCGTGGCAGTGGTCACCAGCCCGGAGCGGTACGCCGACGTCCTCGCCGCGGTCCGCGGCGGCGGCTTCGACCTGCCCGCCCGCAAGCGGCTCGCCGCGGAGGCCTTCCAGCACACCGCCTCGTACGACGTCGCGGTCGCCTCCTGGTTCGCGTCCTCGTACGCGCCTGTCGACGGGAACGCCGAGGGTGCCTTCCCGGACTTCGTGGGCGCCACTTACGAGCGCAAGAACACCCTCCGCTACGGCGAGAACCCCCACCAGCCCGCCGCCCTCTACGTGGACGGCAACGGCGGCGGCCTCGCGGAGGCGGAGCAGCTGCACGGCAAGGAGATGTCGTACAACAACTACACGGACACGGACGCCGCGCGCCGTGCCGCGTACGACCACGACGAGCCGTGCGTCGCGATCATCAAGCACGCCAACCCGTGCGGCATCGCGACCGGCGCGGACGTCGCCGAGGCGCACCGCAAGGCGCACGCCTGCGACCCGGTCTCCGCGTACGGCGGTGTCATCGCCGTCAACCGGCCGGTCAGCAAGGAGATGGCCGAGCAGGTCGCCGACATCTTCACCGAGGTCATCGTGGCGCCCGACTACGAGGAGGGCGCGCTGGAGGCCCTCGCCAAGAAGAAGAACATCCGGGTGCTCAAGGCCCCGAACGGCCCCTGCAACCGGGTGGAGGCCAAGCAGATCGACGGCGGCATCCTCCTCCAGGCCACCGACCGCCTCCAGGCCGACGGCGACGACCCGGCCAACTGGACACTGGCGTCGGGCGAGGCGCTCACCGCCGACGAGCTGAAGGAGCTGGCCTTCGCCTGGCGGGCCTGCCGTGCCGTCAAGTCCAACGCCATCCTGCTCGCCAAGGACGGCGCCTCGGTCGGCGTCGGCATGGGCCAGGTCAACCGGGTGGACTCCTGCAAGCTGGCCGTCGAGCGGGCCGGCGAGGAGCGGGCGCGCGGTTCCTACGCCGCCTCGGACGCCTTCTTCCCGTTCCCCGACGGTCCGGAGATCCTGATCGCCGCGGGCGTGAAGGCGATTGTCCAGCCGGGCGGTTCGATCCGTGACGAGCAGGTCGTGGAGGCCGCGCAGAAGGCGGGCGTGACCATGTACTTCACGGGCACGCGTCACTTCTTCCACTGAGCGGGGCCGGGCACCGGACTCCGGCGGCCCGGACACACCCGCGGCCTCCGGTTTCCCCACGGGGAGCCGGAGGCCGCGGTACGGGATTCCCGGTCAGTACGACGGCTGCTTGGGCCGGTTGAACCAGGCGGAGCCGTTGGCGTTGCCGACGAAGACGGCGATGAGGATGGCGAGCACCGTGTGGAGCAGGCCCACGATGATGAACGGGTAGATGCCGAGGATCGCGGTGATGATCGCGAACACCAGGATCGTGATCCTGACACCGTTGCCACCGGTGTTGAACTTCAGGGCCAGCACGACCGCGAACACCGCCCAGGCCAGGGCGAACACCGTGATCGCCCACAGCCAGCCGGTCGAGTAGTCGGCGAGCTGCTGGAAGCTGGAGTTGTCCTTCAGCTGCGCGTCGTTCTTGGCGGCGTGGACGCTCGCCGCACCGACGGCGAACAGGCCCGCACCGATCAGCTGCAGACCGACGATGACCCACAGCAGCACACGGGCGGTGGAGACGGTGCCGGGCATGGCCGTCGGGAAGGGCTGCTGGCCGTAGCCCCCCGGCGCGGGCGGGGCCTGGGGGTAGCCGTAGCCCGGCTGCTGGCCCTGCGGGTAGCCGTAACCCGGCTGCTGCTGGCCCTGGGGCGGGCCGTAGGGGCTGTTCGGTTCACCGAAACTCATGAGCGGTCTTTCCTCCGGTCTGTTCAAGTGCGGGGACGAGCGGGGCACCGATCGGAGGAAAGTTCTACTGATGCGGTCCCGTCCCCCCCGGATACTGCCCGCGACACCGCCGTTCATCGTTCTAAACCGGCCATACCTTTGTCCAGCGGCATTTCGCATGTGTTGTGCAAGCGCAACCTCTTTGATCACGGGCGGAAACCGGCGGTGACGGCCGCCGGATGCCGGGAGGGGAACCGGATTGGAACCAGGGGCGGGTCATCCGGGAGGATGGGAGACATGACCGCCCAGATTCTCGATGGCAAGGCCACCGCAGCCGCGATCAAGTCCGATCTGACCGCCCGCGTGACGGCGCTGAAGGAGAAGGGCGTCACGCCCGGCCTCGGCACGATCCTGGTCGGGGACGACCCCGGCAGCCGGAAGTACGTCGCGGGCAAGCACCGCGACTGCGCGGAGGTCGGCATCGCGTCGATCCAGCGCGAACTGCCCGCGACGGCCACTCAGGAGGAGATCGAGGCGGTCGTCCGCGAGCTGAACGAGGACCCGACCTGCACCGGGTACATCGTGCAGCTGCCGCTGCCCAGGGGCATCGACGAGAACCGGATCCTGGAGCTGATGGACCCGGAGAAGGACGCGGACGGCCTGCACCCGATGAACCTCGGCCGCCTGGTGCTGAACGAGCCGGCGCCGCTGCCCTGCACCCCGAACGGAGTGCTCACCCTGCTGCGCCGCTACGGCGTCGAGATCAAGGGCGCCGAGGTCGTGGTCGTCGGCCGGGGCGTGACCATCGGGCGCCCCATGCCGCTGCTGCTGACCCGGCGCAGCGAGAACGCCACGGTCACCCAGTGTCACACCGGCACCCGCGATCTCTCGGCGCATCTGCGGCGGGCCGACATCATCGTCGCCGCGGCGGGCTCCGCGCATCTGATCCGGCCCGAGGACGTCAAGCCGGGCGCCGCCGTCCTCGACGTCGGTGTGTCCCGCAACGCCGAGGGCAAGATCGTCGGCGATGTGCACCCGGACGTCGCCGAGGTGGCCGGCTGGATCTCCCCCAACCCGGGCGGTGTGGGCCCCATGACCCGTGCCCAGCTGCTCGTCAACGTGGTCGAGGCGGCGGAGCGCAGTGTCGGCTGACGGCGAGCCCGAGGGCACCCGGGACAAGGAGACCGAGCCGGTCGTGCGGGACGCGGTCAGCGCCCCCGACGCCGCCGGCCGGCCGCTGCGGACGACCCGGCGGTTCCCCCGGATCACCCGGGACACCGCGCGGCCCGAGGGCGGCGGCCGAGCCGCGCCCGGTGACGCGCCCGCGCCCGCCCGGCAGTGGCCGATCCTCGTGGTGCTGGCCGTCGTCGGGCTGGGGCTGCTGGTGACGGCGCTGGACGCGTTCCGCCTCGGCACCATCCTGATCGGCGTCGCGCTGCTGGGCGGTGCGGCGATGCGCTGGATGCTGCCCGACGTGGGCATGCTCGCCGTGCGGTCCCGTTTCACCGACATGGTGACGTACGGCGTCCTGGGCCTGGCCATCGTGCTGCTCGCGATGATGGCCCAGCCCAATCCATGGCTGGAGATACCGTTCCTGGACGACACGCTGCACTTCACGGTCCGCACCTGAGACCACGGCCGTCGCACCCGCACCACGGCGGGCCGCCCCTTCTTCGGGAGGGGCGGCCCGCCGTCGTCGTACGGGGACGGCGGGTGCGCTGTCGTCGTACGCGGCCGGGCCGGTGCCCCCGGGCGTACGGCCGTACGGCGGCTGCGGGTTGTGCAGTAGCCGCGGGCGGCGTTCCGGCTGCCCGCGGAATCGAACAGAGCGGGAGAACGGTACGGCCCCCGCCGCTGCCACGACGATGGTCGGGCGCGATCGTGAAGGGGGAGCGACGTGGCGGACCGGAGCATGGGGGAGTGGGCGCCGCTGCCGGAGGACCTGGGACGGGAGGCCCGCGCGCTGGCCGAGCACTGCCGGCTGCTGAAGGAGCGCACCGGGCTGAGCCTGGCGGCCCTCGCGGAACGGACCCACTACTCGAAGTCGTCGTGGCAGCGCTGTCTGAGCGGCCGCCAGATTCCGCCGCGCCCGGCCCTGCGCTCGCTGGCGGAGGCGGCCGGGGCCGACCCCGCGCGGCTGCTGGGCCTGCGCGAGGCGGTGCTGCGGTCGGGCCGGCCCCCGGGGGGAGGCACCCCCGCCGGCCGGGGTGCCTC